>NZ_CAIKKU010000786.1 GCF_903828115.1 uncultured Thiodictyon sp.
ACGGGTGCTGCTGTCACGTTCTCCGGCGCAACTGAGCGTCAAGAGGCTTGAGTTGCAGGCCGCAACGCCTATCAACCAAGTGCGGATAAATCCTAACTTCATCACTGAGCAACTTTGCTCAGAATTTTAGGAACAGTCTCCCATGCAAGACCTGAAACCAAGCACCGTCGCGCCGGTACCGTCGGCCCCACCGTTTTCAATCGGCACCCTCAGGCACCTGAGGATTCTGTGTATCTCTGAGGTGGGCTGGCTCGACACCCCGACCCTGTTGGCGGATATCGCGGCGGCCGGCGGCATGGGCGCCAATCAATATCAGGTGCCCTGGCCGCCGTTTGCCCAACTGCACGCCGACAACGCCGCCGGGTCCGCGGCCCTGATCGAAGCGGAAACCGCGGATGGCAGGCGGCACCGGGTACTGTTCGATACCGGGTGGAATCCCGCCTGGATGCAGCGCCGCTTCGCCGAAGAGGGGGTGGACCGGCTGTTGGCGCAGGGCGCGATCGACTGTCTCGTCATCAGTCACGAACACTTCGATCATTTCTGGGGCATCGGCGTCACCCTGAAGCTCTGCCCGTCGCTGCCGATCTACATCCCCGCCGGTTTTCATCCCGAGGGGCTGGACCTGATCAAACGGCATGGACATACCGGCCCGCTCATCACGGTGCCGCCCCAGCAGCCGCTGACGCTCTTCCCCGGGTGCGCGCTGGTGCAGTTTCCGATGCAGACGCTCTTGCAGGTCGCGGGCGAAAACGTGCTGTACTTCGAGATCGCGGACAAGGGCCTGGCGATGGTCACCGGCTGCGGTCATGGCGGGGTGCTGAACCTGCTCGATTACGCCCGGCGCACCTTCGTCGGCGGCGACCGCCTCTATGCGGTCTATGGCGGTCTGCATATCGCGCCCTTCGACGACTGGAATGCGGAGAAAGACCAGGTGATCGCCGCCCTGGCCGACTATGGCATCGCGCACTTCGGCTGCAATCACTGCACCGGCGCGCTGGCGGTCGAGAAGATGATCGCCGCCGGCCTCCCGGTGGTCCGGGGCAAGGCCGAACATGGCTCCAAGACCGATCTGTTCCTGGGTAACGGGGAGGTGCTGGAGCTATAGGCGGCGCAACAAGCGTTCGCTAATTGACTGGTTTAGCCCCGAAGGGGCGCGACATACCAGCCCAGGGCAACGCCCTGGGATAGCATTGTTTATTCGGCCTAGCCCTGGAAGGGCGTGACGTAAGGAGCCATGCCGTTATGTCACGCCCTTTCAGGGCTAAGCTCCGCGGATAACCCATACCCAGGGCGTTGCCCTGAGCTGGTATGTTCGACCCCGTTGGGGTCGCTACGCGAGATCAGCTGAAACCGGGTACTAGGCGCCGGCCACCAATGCCGCCATCTCCCGCACCCCAATCGCCTCGACCCCCTCGGCGACCGGATAGCGCTCATCTCCGGCGTAGACGACAAAGGCCCGTGCCGGCTTGAGGTCCTCGCAGGCGACATAAAAGCCGCGGCGGGGCTTGGCCGTCAGGGCACGCTTGATCTCGATGGCCCACAGGCGGCCGTCCGGGCGCTCCAGCAGCAGATCGATCTCGGCCCCGGCAGCGGTGCGGTAGAACAGGGGCTGGGTGCGGTCCGGCAGCAGGGCACTCAGGGTCTCGATAACGAAACCCTCCCAGCTTGTCCCTACGACCGGGTGCCCCGCCAGGCGATCCAGGTCGACGATGTCCAGCAGGGCATGGACCAAGCCGCTGTCGCGGACATAGACCTTATGCGACTTGACCAGCCGCTTGCCGAGGTTGGCGTGGTAGGGTTGCAGGCGCCGCACCAGGAGCAGATCGACCAGGAGGTCGATGTAGCGGGTGACGGTCTGGGTGCTGACGGCCAGGGCGCGGCCCAGTTCGGACGCATTGAGCAACCCGCCCTGGCGGTGCGCCAGCATGGTCCAGAGCCGCTCCAGGGTCGCCGCGGGGAGGCGCGGGCCGAACAGGGGGACGTCGCGCTCCAGGTAGGTGCGGATGAAATCCTTGCGCAGGGCGAGGCTGACGGCGTCGTCGATGGCCAGGAAGTGGTTCGGGAAACCGCCGCGCAGCCATAGGCGCTCCAGGTCCGCGCGTCCGGGTGCGACCTCAAGTGCGGTCAGCGGTGCCAGGTCTACATAGGCGATGCGCCCCGCCAGACTCTCGCCCGACTGGCGCAGCAGGTCGATGGAGGCCGACCCCAGGATCAGGAAGCGCCCCGTCCCCCGACCACCGCGCCGCCCCTCGTCGATGATTCCACGCAGGCTCTCGAAGATCTCCGGCATCCGGTGGATCTCGTCCAGGATGACCAGTCGGTCCGCCAGGCGCTCCAGATAGAGGCGCGGGCTTGCGAGTTTGTCCCGGTCCTCCCGGGACTCCAGGTCGAGATACAGTGCGCCGCGCTCGTCACCGATGCCCCTGGCGAGCGTCGTCTTGCCCACCTGGCGCGGCCCGATCAGCGCGACGGCGGCCTGGCGGGCGAGCGCGGCGCGTACCGCAGTGTCGGCGAGACGGGGAAGTATCATTGCAATCTTTCCATGGCGTGGAAAGATTGCAATGATAACTGAACGGGCGGGGCGGTTCAGCAGCAGGAACGGCTCGGCGCCCGCGTTGGGGACGAGTCGGTGCGGAGGGCGAACCGGCCTACTCCCCAACCTCCGCCAGTGCCGCAACGACCAGTGTCCGGCTCAGATAGAGTCCGTCTCCGAGCAGCCGCTCAACCAGGGGGCGAGCCGCGGCGATCCATCCCATGCGCTTGGCCGCGAGCACGATTCCAAAGAAGATCAGCGGCGACGCATTGACGATCATCCGGTCAGGCACACCAACTCCTCCCGCAGTTCGTCGATATCGGTTTGCACCGCGGGCACCCGACGACGATACAGTTCGTCGAGGAACCGGGCGCGACTGATGCCGAGGATCTCGGCGGCCTTGCCCTGGGAGATACGCCCCTCGGCGTACCATTGCACCACGGCGGCGGTCTTTACCTCTTCAGCCAACTGACCAGGTCCTTTGCGCAGGGCGGACATGGCACTGCTGTCGAAATTCAGCACGATCTGGGTCATGGGCGGGGACCTCCCGGCCAGGGGTTGGTTTGTCTGGTTGCTCTAGTCAAGGCCTTCCGACGAATGGCGATGTTTTGAGGGTCTGCCGATGTAGCAGCTTGCGACGGTGGATACTGCGTAGTGAACCGGCTGAGAAACAGGCTCGTGGGGTCATTTCTCGCATTGTTGCATTTCCCAAATCTCGCGACGCAACGCCGCTGGGCCACCCCGGCCCTCTCGGGGATCGCGTCCGGCCTCCCTTCCTCGATCGGGACGCAGCTATTGTAGCCGCTCATGCGACCGGGGCATACAGCTATGGGACCATCACGGAGCGCCTTGGAATCCAATGGGCAACCGTTGGCCGCGTCGCCCGGAAAGTAATGCGACGATGCGAGAACTGACCCCGCCGACTTCGTCGACTACCAATAACCTACCAATGCTATCCGACAGTTAGATTCCTAATGGCCGCTCAAAGACGACCACCTCTCGCATGATTTCGGAATAATTATCAACCAGTCCCACGGGGCGTTCCTCCTCGTACTCCATGAAGTCCTCTCCCCACACCTCGCTCACTAGAGCGCAGAAGGCATCGAACGGGGTTCGCGGGCCGGGAAGCGAGGCATAGCCTGGTAGACTCTTTGGCCACTGTTTATTGCCTACCGCTAGTATCATTGGATCGTCGGCCTCCAGAAACAGTAAATCGGGATCCGGCAAAAAGCCAGTCTTGAAATTTGAACGGTACATCTCATCACGTTCCTCATCGTATTCCACGATCAGGCCCTTGAGAACGCGTACTGTATTACGATGTTGCAGAATCCCCCGTAATTGAGACTGGCTCTTCCCCTCATTGCCTACCAGCGCGATCGGAAGATCGCCCGGTTCGCCACCAAGAGCCAACACTACACAGGCGCAGCGCACTTTGGACCATGGGGCGAGATCGGAGACCGATAACAGTTGCGCCTGTTCGGTTGCCCACCCCCCAAGAACAGGGAGCGGAGCCGTCGGAAACGCGGTATTTCGGGCCACGGTTTCAGGCTCACCACCGATGAGCACGCCACCAATGTAGCTCAAAGCAGCGGCACGCAACCCACCGATAGTGACGATACCAATAGCTGGCGCCAATAAGTCCCCTTGATTCGCGTGGATGCACGCGCGCCCATGTGTTAGTTCCCCGCGAAGCTCCCGTAGATTGCCCGCACAGCCCAGCGACGGTCTTATCACTAAGGGCAGGCTCCCAATCAATGCGCGGATCAACAATTGATCCCCAGACACAGTTCGCCAGTCGTTCGCCTCGACTGCGCAACTCGCTATTTCGGAGCGATCGGCCACATCAATGCGCACATCAAGGGCAGGACAAAGAGAAGCGGCAAGGGCACGTAACCCAAGCCTTGCCTGGTTTACTCTACCGAGCAAACCGCCCTTTTCATCCGGATCCTTGAGCAAGCGCACGGCGACCCTGGTTCCGCACTCGACCAAGCTCTCATCAGGGGTAGAGTCGCGCAGAACAGGGCGGGAGGCGAGTCCGTGTCGGAATTCCAGCGTGCGCGTGTCTACGAGGGCAGCGGCATAACGACGACTCGTCACCTTGACGTGCTCGCCGAGGATGAAGATCGAAAAGAAACCGATCCCAAAACGGCCCGAGGCGTTCAGCCCCCGGCCGACCAGCCCGGGATGCTCTTGCTGCATGGCGCTGCTCCGCCAAAGGGATGCGCCGAAGTCGAGCAGAGTGCCAGTCAGCACACTCGTGCTCATACCGACCCCGTTGTCTTGGACCTCAAGCCAGACACCGTCCGACCTGTCCCGCAAGGTGACCGTGATGACGCCGTAGTCGGCGCCGATTCCGGGCACGCAACGGCGCGCCCGGATAGCGTCCGCCGCATTCTGGATCAGTTCCCGCAAGGCCACCCGAGGATCGTCCCCATACAGACGTTTTCCACCAAGTCTCTCCACGAGTGCGGCCACGTCGGTAACCCGCAGACGGGTATCGACCGGCCTCCAGCCGGGGGTTTCAATGTAGCGGGCCAATCTTGCCGGCGACTCGGCAGCTTTGACATGGTCTGCCTTGAAGCGGGGCCGACCGGTTTCCTCAAGAAAGGCATCCACCCCACGCAATTCCTGGTCGATCATTTGGATGGTATCGAAGCAAAGCCACCAGGCGTCGGACTCGTGCACCGGAAATTCACTGCCGGTGTAGACGAGTGCGTCGCTTTCCCGAGATGGCTTTCCCAACCGCTGCTGGAAGGCCCAATGCTTCGCCGATTCTCCCGCAGGGCGCATCAGGGTTCGCAGCCAGCGGGGGGCTCGTCGATGATCGATATGGGCGGCGTCGGCAACACGAAGCAGGCAGGCGATCTTCTGCGGATCGACCCGCCAGGATGCCGGGAGCCCCGGACCCGCATTGCAGACAGGCGGTAGGGCGCTGAGGTCTGCGACATTCCACCAATGGCTCGCCGCGGTCTTGCCGATCAGCCTGCCGTAGTAGCCGCGCAGATCTGAGTCCTGAATCAGGAATTCGGGTGTGGCAGGTTGGTCGGGGCCGGGCCATGCAGTGATCGGCAGCTGCTCCGCCTGTTTGGCGTGCAAGGCTCGCAAGACGATAGGGACGGCCTCCGCGATGACATCGTCGGCTGCGTTCTCGATGTCGTCGACCGCTACGGGCTCGTCCTGCCGTCCGCCCAGAATCAATGCAATCGCATCGCGCCATTCATCCGTCTTTGCGAGATCGGTCAGTCCGCCGGGGAACGCGGCGAGCGTCATAGCGGCATCGTGGAGCAGGATGGCGCCACCCAACACATAGCCTTCCGCGGGTGATAGTTCAAATTCGTCGCCTGCAATCAGGCTGGCGGTCTCCCAGAGTGCGTCCAAGTGGGAAATATCGTGGACAGTCAGGCTCGGGATATCCGCCGATATTCGCGTAACGAGACTCGCTGTTCGGTGGCGAAGATCGAGGAAGCTCACGCGTAATTTATCACGCGCAGACTCGTCGGCGCCGCCTGGGCGCTGCGCAAGCGTCGAGCGCCAAAGATGGGTATCTTGGAATGATTCTGGTATCGGCATCTTTGGTCCCGAAGCGAGTCGCACGTATCAATTAGCTGACCAACGAGATAATCGGCGCCCATCAGGCGCTTTCGGCAAGGTTCCGATCAAGCTTGGCAAGGATCGCCTGTGCCCAAGGATTGATAATTCCATAGGTCCTGGCGAGGCGCCCGTCCGTGATGCGAAAAATAAGCCTGGCGCTCGCATTCTCAATGGAGTTGTCATAAACGTAAGCGCGATCGACCAGGCGCGCGGCGGTTCGGCAGTTGGCCAGCGAGCGTGCGTACCGGTCGATGATCTTGCTGATCGGGACATCGTGACCGCCCTGCATGACCCGCAGGGCGACACGCTTGGCGTTGATCGAGGGGTCATCGGTGCCGACGAAGAACAGACGGACGAAGAAGCCGCGATCACGCGCCCGGCGGATGAAATCCAACTTGTCCGGCATGGACAGTACCGTCTCGAACGCAAGGCTGCGCCCTTGGGTCAGACAGGTTTCGCGGATCTCGGCAGCGCGGCGGGCGGCCTTGAGGACCGGGTCAGGCGCGTTCCAGTCGCCGAACTCGTCGCGGGCGATGAAATCGGGATTGACATACTCGCAGCTGCCCATCCACTCATGGCGGAGCAGTTGCTCGGTGACTGATGTCTTGCCCGCCCCGTTGGGGCCGGCGACCACGATCAGCCTCGGTCTTTCAGACTCGCTCATGGGTTACAGAGCAAGGCATTGCAGCGTCGAGCGCCGATTGTACGCGCTCCATTGAGATGCGACGGGCCAGGTCGCCGCGACGGCGTGCCTCCTCGGCAACCGCCTCCATCAGGGCCGCCAGTTGCTCGTCGGTCGGCTCGTGTTCGATGTCGTTGAGGTCGAAGTGTGCGGGGTCCATGGTCGGGTCCAGGCTGAGTCGCGTCGGCAGGGGCGGGTCGGCGAAGTGTAACCCGATGAGTCAGGTGCCGGGTGACGGGGTGTGGAGCATGGTGGTCAGGGCCTTGATCATGACGCCGACCACCCTGCTGGACGCGAGATCGCTGGTCCGCACAGCGGACCCTACGGGCGCGGGGCGTAGGGTCCGCTGTGCGGACCGGGCACCGCTGAACGAAGCCGTATTCAACCCCCCGAGCGCCCACAAAAAAGCCCCGCCGAAGCGGGGCTCTTTCAAACTAACAGGAAAGCCCAGGCGATCAGTAATCCATATCGCCCATCCCCCCCATACCGCCCATCCCCCCCATACCGCCGCCACCGCCGCCGCCCATGGGCTTCTCATCCTTGGGCAGGTCCGCCACCATCGCCTCGGTGGTGATCATGAGGCCAGCGATGGAGGCCGCGTTCTGCAGGGCATAGCGCGCGACCTTGGTGGGGTCCAGGATGCCCATGGCGATCATGTCGCCATATTCGCCGTTGGCGGCGTTGAAGCCGAAGTTGCCGGTGCCGGAGGCGACCTTGTTCAGCACCACGGACGGCTCGTCACCGGCGTTGGCGACGATCTGGCGCAGGGGCTCTTCCATGGCGCGCCGGGCGATGGTGATACCCACGTCCTGGTCCTTGTTGGCACCCTTGAGGCCGCTGATCTTGTTGAGCGCGCGCACCAGGGCGACACCGCCGCCGGGGACCACGCCCTCTTCCACGGCCGCCCGGGTGGCGTGCAGGGCGTCCTCGACGCGCGCCTTCTTCTCCTTCATCTCCATCTCGGTGGCGGCACCGACCTTGATCAGGGCCACACCGCCGGCGAGCTTGGCGAGACGCTCCTGGAGCTTCTCCTTGTCATAATCCGAGGTGGTTTCCTCGATCTGCTTCTTGATCTGGGAGACGCGGCCCTGGATGTCCGAGCTCTTGCCGGCGCCCTCGATGACCGTGGTGTTTTCCTTGTCCACCACGACCCGCTTGGCGCGGCCGAGATCGTCCAGCGTGACGTTCTCGAGTTTGATCCCGAGGTCCTCGCTGAGCATCTTGCCACCGGTCAGGACGGCAATGTCCTCCAGCATGGCCTTGCGGCGGTCGCCGAAACCCGGCGCCTTCACCGCGCAGACCTGCAGGGTGCCCCGCAGCTTGTTCACCACGAGGGTGGCGAGGGCTTCGCCCTCCACTTCCTCGGCGATGACCAGGAGAGGCTTGCCCGACTTGGCGACCTTCTCGAGCAGCGGGAGCATGTCCTTCAGGCTCGAGATCTTCTTCTCGTGAACGAGGAGATAGGCGTTCTCCAGAACGGCTTCCTGATCTTCCTGGTTCGTCACGAAGTAAGGAGAGAGGTAGCCCTTGTCGAACTGCATTCCCTCGACCACTTCGAGGGAAGTTTCGATCGACTTGGCTTCCTCCACCGTCACCGTGCCGTCCTTGCCCACCTTGTCCAAAGCGTCGG
>NZ_CAIKKU010000787.1 GCF_903828115.1 uncultured Thiodictyon sp.
ACGGGTGCTGCTGTCACGTTCTCCGGCGCAACTGAGCGTCAAGAGGCTTGAGTTGCAGGCCGCAACGCCTATCAACCAAGTGCGGATAAATCCTAACTTCATCACTGAGCAACTTTGCTCAGAATTTTAGGAACAGTCTCCATGCCCCCCGCCCCCATCGATCGCGCCCCGCCCCCCGCCGCCTGGCATGGCCGCCGCGGCGAACTGCTGGTCGTCCTCCAGTTCGTCCTGTTCTTCGCCTTCGCCCTGACGCCCCGTTGGAACCCCTGGCTGACATCGGACCTGCTGGCCGCGACCACGGCACCGCGGCTGGTCATCCTGGCGGCCTGCGCCCTGGTCGCACTGGCCTTCGGCGGCCTGGGCTCCCACGCGCTGCGTTCCTACCTCACGCCGTTGCCCTATCCGGTGGACCACAGTCGACTGGTCACCAGCGGGGTCTACGCCATCGTGCGCCACCCGCTCTACAGCGCTCTCTTGTTCGCCGCGCTGGGTTGGGTCTGCTACACCCTGAGCCTCAGTCACCTGGCCTTGCTGGTGGTCGCTTTCCTGTTCTTCGACTACAAGGCCGGTAAGGAGGAAGGCTGGTTGAGTGAGCGTCACCCGGGGTATCAGGGGTATGCGGCCCGGGTCAAGAAGTTCGTTCCCTTTATCTATTAGCGACTTGCGTAAATTGCTGGGGCGCTCCCCAGGGGTGCGCAGGGTGCGATCGGAACTGATGTGTCGACGCCGCTCCCGTAGGGTACGCGATGTGTACCCTACAGCGACCGGACCTTCCGGACCGGGCGTCGTTGTCGTGGTCGTTGTCGTAATCGAACAATCCGATCACTACAACGACAACGACAACGACAACGACCAGGACGGCGTACCCGGGATCTCGGTCACCACCTCAGTTCTGATCGCACCCGGGTGCGCAATAGGACTCGAATCTCGCCGCCCGTTGGGAGACACTGACGGGTATGCACCAGCCCCGCAAACGTTTCAGTCAGAACTTCCTCCATGACCCCGGGACCATCCGGCGCATCCTGGACGCCGTCCGGCCGCACCCGGGGGAGCGGTTGGTGGAAATCGGCCCCGGTCACGGGGCCATCACCCGCGGACTTCTGGAAGGGGCCGGGTCGCTGGACGTGATCGAACTCGACCGCGACCTGATCGAGCCCCTGCGCGAGCGCCTGGGGGGGCTGGGAGAACTGCGCATCCACAACGCCGATGCGTTGCGCTTCGACCTCGGCACCCTGGGCGGGGCGCCCGCGTCGCTGCGCCTGGTCGGCAACCTGCCCTACAACATCTCCACCCCGCTGCTGTTCCGCTTCCTGGACCAGGCCGATTGGGTCCTGGACCTGCACCTGATGTTGCAGCGCGAGGTGGTGGAGCGCATCGCCGCGGAGCCGGGGAACAAGGTCTACGGCCGGCTCTCGGTGATGGTACAGACCTGGTGCGAGGCGGAGTGCCTGTTCCGGATCGGCCCCGGGGCCTTCACCCCGGCCCCCAAGGTGGAGTCCGCCTTCCTGCGCCTGCGCCCCCGCCGGCCCCTGCCGCAGCCGCCTGACGACCGGGCGGCCCATGCCCGCCTGGTGGCGGCGGCCTTCTCGCAGCGGCGTAAGACCCTGCGCAACAGTCTCATGGGGCTGGCGGACGCCGCGGCCTTTGCCGCGGCCGGGATCGACCCCGGGCTGCGGGCGGAGAACCTGGACGTGGCGGCCTTTGTCCGCCTCGCCAACACCCTCGGCAGGTCGGTTGCCGGGGGGGACGATCAGAACTGATGTGGTGACCGAGAACCCGGGTGCGTTGTCGTTGTCGTTGTCGTTGTCGTACTCGAATAATCCGACCACGATTACGACAACGACA
>NZ_CAIKKU010000788.1 GCF_903828115.1 uncultured Thiodictyon sp.
CAGGCCTTCTTCACACACGCGGCATTGCTGGATCAGGCTTGCGCCCATTGTCCAATATTCCCCACTGCTGCCTCCCGTAGGAGTCTGGGCCGTGTCTCAGTCCCAGTGTGGCTGGTCATCCTCTCAGACCAGCTACCGATCGTCGCCTTGGTAGGCCTTTACCCTGCCAACTAGCTAATCGGATGTGGGCTCATCTTGCAGCGAGAGCCGTGAGGCCCCCTTTCCCCCGTAGGACGTATGCGGTATTAGCCCGAGTTTCCCCGGGTTGTCCCCCACTGCAAGGCAGATTCCCACACATTACTCACCCGTCCGCCACTCTACTCGCCCCAAAGGACTTTCGCGTTCGACTTGCATGTGTTAGGCATGCCGCCAGCGTTCAATCTGAGCCAGGATCAAACTCTTCAGTTCATTTCAGTCAATCACCCGAAGGTGACTTATTCCTTGCTCGACGTATCTCTCCTTTCGAAGATGCTCGTCGCTGTCTCTGGAACCACGCCAGGGACATCGGAGCACCCACACAAGTTATCTAAACAAATTGTTAAAGATCTGGGGGCAACGACTTTCTCGCTGCCAGACGAACCATTCTACACCATCCCGACACCCTGTCAACCCCGCCGGAGCACCCTGCCCCGCCGCCGTTCCTTCAGCACCTCCCGGCTTGCTCCCTGCAAACCGTCGCTGGTCCCTAGCGAGCCGACCATTATACCGGGCTGGGATGACCTGTCAACAACTGTGTCAACGCGACCGCCCCACCTCCCTGCACCGCAACGCGTCGTCGTCCCTGCCGCGCGCCTCCCACACCGCCGCTTCCCTCAGCGAGCCGCGCATTCTACCGAATCGGGGCGCGCGGTCAAGCATTACTTCAGCGCGGCCCTGGGGCGGCCACGAAACCGCCCAGACCCGGGGCCGAGGCGACCCCGACACCAACGCAACCAACGGATACAGGATGCCCGGCCCGACGTGCTCCTGCGCCCGCGTCCCCACCGGGCGACGCGGTGGCCAACGCAACGCCCAAGTGCGCGGCCGGCGCGGGCTCGAAGCCAAGTCGGTCAGCCGGGGCGTCGCGCTCGGCGGCGGCGATGGCGCGATGCCGGGCGGCGTCGCCATCTGGGATGCCCGGCGTCGCCAGGGCGAGCGCCTGCTGGGCGGCTTCGGACGCGGGCTGCGCGTCCGTGAATGGGGCTCAGGTCCCGGCGCGCGCCGGCGTCAGCCGCGGCACCGTGCCTGCCTCAGCCCGGCGAGCCCCAGCACGATCAGGGGCAGGGGCGCGGGCACCGGGACACCGTAGTTGTCCAGGGCCAGGGTGCCGACGGGCGTGTCGCCGCCGCCGAAGAGCCCGAAGCCCCACTGCTGGGGATGGGTCAACAGGTCCGCGACCGAGGGCCCGCCCTGGTTGGCGAAGGCGACCCACTGGCCGCCAGCGGTGTCGATGGCGTTCACCACCCAGTCCGCGGCCCCGTAGGTCAAGACCCGATCATAATAGTAAAAGGCCAGGGTGGGATTGATCGGCCCCGTCGGACCATCCGGGTCGTCGTACTCGCCGATCCAGAAACACAGCAAGCCGCCGTCCAGGCCGAGCCCGCCGCCGTCGCGCAGGGCGATGTAGACCCTGGGGTCCGTGGCGAGGTCGATGCGGTGCCAGCTATCGTAGGTGTAGGCGAGGAAAAAAATGCCGGCCCCGGTAGGTGTCCACGACGTGGCGTCGCCCAGGTCCGCTGCCACATAGCCGCTGGGGGCGGGAGCGGCGCCGCCGTTCGCGGTCCAGGTGAGCGGCACGTCGCCATTGTCGTTCGGGTCCGCGTTCCAGGTCTCGGTATAGCCCGCCGGCACCGCGGTGGCGAGGGTCAACGCGGACAGGGCGCCCAGGGCGGCGGCCGCGCGTGCGTGGATGCTGGTCATCGGTTGTTTCCCCCGCTGTATCGGGTGGTTGAAAGTGGCGATCAGAAAGCCATAAGACGGCGGCAGCGGGGCCGAAGCGGCGGCCAGCCAGGCCCGAGTACACCCGGATGGAAATGCTCGGACCTTTGGCAAAAGCGTGTCCCAGTAGGGTGCGCCGCGCGCACCGGGGCGCCAGCCCAGGCGCAGGACGTTTCGTTCCACCGCAGCCTTGGAAGGTGCGCACGGCGCACCCTACGCCCATGGCCTGACGACTGGCAGCGCGTGGGACTAGCCCCCCGCGTCGTCCCGCTCCATCCAACCCCCGGCCACCCAGCGCCGCATCAGCTCGACGGCGTAGCGATAACGCTCGCCCGCCCGCTCGACCACATCGTGATCGATCAAGGATCCAATCGCCTCGTCCAGCCCAGCGTCGGCGAGCCCGCTCGCGTGCGCCAACCCCCCCGCTGCGAGTCCCGCCGGATCGGGCGCCAAGGCGCGCAAGAGCGCTTGCTGTCCCGTCGGTCCCTCCCCCGCCTGGGCCCAGATCCCGCGGAAATAGCCCGCACCCCGCGCATAGAGCGACGGGTCCGCGACGATCGCCTCCACATCCTGCGCCGAAAAGGTCGCGGGCGGCGGATGGACCTCCTCGCGCAGCCGGCGATTGAACCGATCGACCAGCCGGTCACCCAGGAGTTGCACCAGGAACGGCTGGCCGGCGGTCAGCCGATGGATGGACGCCAGACACTCCGGGCTGAAGGCGAGCGGGAAGGCGTCCGTATCAACCTGGAGCACATCGGCGACCCCGTTCGCATCGAGAAAGCTCACCCGCACCGAGCGCCAGGCATAGATCGGCTCGTAGAGGCTCGCACTGCGCTCTTTCAGCCGGTGCAGACCCACCAGCGCGACCACCAGCCAGGGGTATTGCTGGGTGAGCCCGCGCAGCAGCGCGACGAAGGCGCCCGCCTGGGAGGGGGTGAGATACTGATCCAGCACCTCGTATTCGTCCAGCACCAGGATATAGCGGCGACGCTGGTCGGCCTCGTGCAGCCGCTCGAAGAAGTCTCTCAGCTCGGCGAGCGGGCTTGCGTTCAGGCTTTGCGCATCGCCGGATGCGCCGATCCCCTGCGGCTCCGCCATCGCGCGGCCCGAGGCCCGCCAGAGCTGGGAGGCGATGGCCTGGCAGAGGTCCGCGAGCGGCAGCGCGGGATCGATCAACTGCAAGGTCAAATAGGCGAGCCCGGTATCGGGTCCGAGTCGACCGTACTCCAGCACATTGCGCATCACGCTGGTCTTGCCCATGCGCCGATGGCCATAGACCAGCAGCGAATCGCGCTGGCCCGGCTTGGCCCAGGCGGCGCGGATCTGCTCAAAGACCGACTCGCGCCCGACCAAGCGGTCCGCCGGGACCGGGGCACCGACGATATAGGGGCTCGCGACCGGCTCGCGGGCCTCCAGGGTGCCCACGTCGGCGGCGACGTGCTGGGCCAGGTCCATCCAGCGATCGAGGATCGTGACGAGCACGACGCGCTCGGGTTGGGGGCACTGGTTCGGGGTCGATTGCAGCGCCTTCAGATTGCCGATGACCCGGTTCAAGGCGCTGCTGCGCTCGCGGGGGGAGCGCGAATGCAGGACCAGGTGGGCGTCGCGGGCGGTTTCGCCCAGACGGACCAGGCATTGGGCGACCGCGGGGCGCAGCCGATCGGGGCCGGGTAGCGTCGGCGGGAGCCAGGCGGCGATCTGCTGGAGTTGTTCGCAGCCGAGTGCGGTCGCCAGGACACTGGAGTTGGCGTGCATCTCTTCGCCGAACGGCAGATGCCGGACTTGCGCAAATGCGTCTGCGGCCAGCGAAGGCCTGGCCTTATGCAATAGCCAGAATCCGGCGGAGGCGGCGCGGGCCGGGGTGTCGGTGCGTAGCGAGCAATCGACTTTCGGGCGCCAGCGAGCAGGCAGAACCCAGAGATCTACCCAAAAACTTGATCTCAGCCCGGCCGACAGGCTCGCAGATTGAAAGCGAATCACCTCCCAATCGTGGAGATCCCGCTCGCACCATTGGCTGATCCGAGACAAGAGGGCCGCTCCCTCGGTCGAGGCCAGTGCGCGATTCGCCGCCTCGACAACCGGGGCGAACTGGAGCGTATAGCGAAGTAGACCCTCGCATTCGTCAAGCCCACCCAGCCAGTCCCGTGTCAAGCGACTGTAGAGTTCTCCTGAAAGACCTGGAACGGGTACCAGCGAGACACGCTGAATCGTGATCGCGATACGCCTTGAGCGCCGATGCCAGGCTGGGAGGAAGGCAAGTGCAACCGTGTCCATGCGAAATAGAGCGAGAAATAGAGCGAGAGTGACAAAAACCATATTGGCCACGCCGAACGCCACGCCCCCCTTCTCGCCCAACAACACGCCGCCCACCAGGCCGCCCAACACGCCGACTAGCGCCACGCGGCCCGTCACGACGAGCAGCGGCCCGCCGCCCACGACGCCCATCGCCACGCCGATCGCCACGACATTGGCCACGACGAGCGGAACGGCGCCCGCCTCGCCGGCCACGCCGAACGACACGACGCCCGCCACCGCGCCCGCCACGCCGAAAGCGACGCCGACGGCCACGCCGACCGCCTCGCCGCTCGCCACGCCACCTAATACGACGGCCACCACGCCGACCGAAACATCACTCCAAGACAGCGATATTTCCAGACCTGTGGCGACGAGCCAGGCGACTCCTAACGCAATCGCCACGCCCCCGATCGACTGGGCCGCCAACCGACGCTGAACCCGATCCCGCCGAATCGCCACCCATCCATTCGTATCCCAAGGCAGGGTCCCAAACCGCTCGACATACCACCGGATCGCCTGCGGAAAGTAGAATGCCCAATACAGCAGCACCAGGTAATCCAGCGGATTCCACAGCGACAAGGGCCGCTTACGCCGCGGCGCATAGGGCAGTTCCTCGTTCATCGCGCCGATCCTCCCTGGCCCGGACGCAACCGCTCGAATCGCCTGGCGCATTGATGCAGCAGGTCGCGCGGCTGCCGCGGCTCGCGGCACAGGTCGGCATAGTCGTCCGCCGGGCAGCCGGAACCCGACAGCCGCAGCGCCACCAGTCGCGCGCAATCCGCCGGGGCGAGCGGGGGCAGTTCCACCGGCATCGGGTCCAGGTTCCAGAACGGGGAGTCGGGTGCCCGTTCGTCTTTGGGGAACACCAGCTCCAGCCGCTCGTTGCTGACCAGCAAGAGCTTGACGGCGTATTGCTCGTGCAGCCCGCGCAGCCAGCGGCGCATTTCCAGGCCGCGGGCACCCTCGTGCATCCCGCCCAGGTCGTCCAGGACCAGGAGACGCAGCCCGCGCGTCTCAACGAGCCTGCGCCAATCGGACGCGGTGCGCCCGCCCAGGCCCTTCACAATCTCGGCGCGCAGATCGCCGAGCGTGCGGATCAGCCGAAAGCCGATGCGGAGCCAGTGCTCGGGGCCGATACCCAGGGCCGGCTCGAACCGCGGCCGGATCGTATCGAGCAGCAAGGTCTTGCCGCTCCCGGGCGGGCCGACCAGGGTGCAGAGGTTGGCGGTGCTCAGGCGATTGACGATCCGCTCGATCTCGCGGTCGCGCCCGATGGGCGCGGGGCTGTCGCCGTCGAATGGGTTGTGGTCGGACCCGCCCAGGGCACTTGGCGCGCTTGGGGCGGGCGTTTCCGGCTCGTCGACAGTCGCCGGGTCGCGCGAAGCTGACCGCACGCCGAAGCGCTGCGGTCGCGTCCCGGTAATGCCCCACTCCAAGCGGTCGAGACCGGATTGCAGGTCGGGACAGGCGGCGGGTCGGAGGTCGATCCAGGTGCGATTGCCGAGAAACAGCGGCGGCTTGGTGTCGGGCGGGGTCTGCGGGAGCATGACCGCAAAGATCGGGCGCTGGTATTGCACCGCGAGACTCAGCGCCGCCTGCATCTCCTCTTCTTCCCAGGGACCAAGCCCGTGGGGACCGAGCAGCACCGCGACACTGCGCGAACGCCCGATCGCCGCCTCCAGCAGCGGCAGCCACGGCACGCCCGGCCGCAGTTCCTCCTCGTCCAGCCAGACCTTGAGCCCGGCCGCGCGCAGCCACCCGGCCAGCGCGCGCACCGCCGGTTTGTCCTTGCTGTTGTGGCTTAAGAAACAGTCGAATGCGTCGTCGTCCGCCATGCCCTGCTCCCCCGTGGACGGCGGGGACTATAGCACGGGCGGCGGCGGTGCGGGCCGCTCAGTCCCGCCCGCTTCGGGACCGGCGGACATGGCGGATTCGCCTGCGGCTTCAAAGGGTTTCGGACGGGGCGAAGGCGCCGTCCGGCGCAGGATCGTCGGTCCGCACAGCGGACCCTACGGAGGTCGATTACGGACCGGGCGCCATTTTCGTTGTCGTTGTCGTTGTCGTTGTCGTTGTCGTTGTCGTTGTCGTTGTCGTTGTCGTTGTCGTTGTCGTTGTCGTTGTCGTTGTCGTTGTCGTTGTCGTTGTCGTTGTCGAGATTATCGTAGCGCGCCGGGTTCTCTC
>NZ_CAIKKU010000789.1 GCF_903828115.1 uncultured Thiodictyon sp.
GGAAATGGATCAGCAGGGCGCGGTTGGCGTCAGAGCCCAGGAGGGCCTTGAAGACACAGTCGATCTTGGGGTCGATGGCGTGGCGCATGGGGACAGTCTAGGGCCGATCGGGGGCGGGGACAATCGGGACGGCTTCAAGAACCCGCGGCAGGACGTTGCGCCTGCAACAATGCCTTGAGGCGCTCGACCTCGGCCAGGGCGGCCTCTTTCGCTTGCAGCGCAGCCTCTTTCGCTTGCCGCTCGGCCGCCAGCGCGGCGCCGCGTTCTTCTAGTGCCGTTTCGGCCTCCCGCAGGCGGCCTTGAATGCAGCTTTGTTGGCGCAGGAAGTCCTGCCGCGCCTGGTAGCGGTCGTAGGCGTGCTCTTGCTCGGAGAAGGCCTTCAAGGTACTCATGGCTTGCCTCATTTCGGTGGTCTGCATCCACTCAGGTGGTTGGTCGGCATCCAGGTGCTCACCGTCCTTGAAGAACTTGAGCCAGCGCTGCTCCTCGGTTTCGACCTGTTCGGTGGCAAATTTGTTCAACTCGAACAGGTAGATTCCGCCATGGTCGAGGAGACCCTGCCCGTGGTCGTCGCGCAGCCGGAAGCGATGGCTGTAATACGGGTCGTCCGGCAGCAGGTCTTCGCCCAAGATCCATATTGAATAGGCGGGTTTCAGCAGGCGGTAGTCCTGGCCGCTCTGCAGTTGTTTGTTGTAGATGGCGTTCCAGGTATACAGGATGCGCGCGGGCAGGTCCGGATAGGCCAACAACTGGATCTCGACCTGATGCAGCCGGCCCTGGTCGTCGCGCGCCTTGACATCGACGATGCTGAGCTTGTCGGTCAGGAACTCGCGTTCATGGTAGGGGTTGAGGATCTCGACCTGGGTTATCGGGCGGGGCAGGTCGGAGCCCAGGATGGCGTTGAGGAAGTGGATCAGCAGGGCGCGGTTGGCCTCGGAGCCCAGGAGGGCCTTGAAGACGCAGTCGATCTTGGGGTCGATGGCGTGACGCATGGGGACAGTCTAGGGCCGATTGGGGGCGGGGACAATCGGTGGTCAGGCCAGCCCATTGCGTAAGGGCGACTTGCAGCCGCGATGCTGGGCCGCGGTAACCTGTGACGTGGCGGCAGCTCGCGAGGCCTCGTCGCGGCTGAAGCCGCTCCCACAGCGGCGTCGCGCTCCGGGGGCGCCCGCGGTTCGACCAGCGGCCGGGTGAGCTGCGGCTCGGCATCCCAACCGAGCCACCTGGAGTCCAAGGCTTCAGCCTTGGATCGAGGGGCGCCAAGGCTGAAGCCTTGGACTCCAGGGGCGGTCAGCGACCGGTGGAGAAGAGCAACCAGGCGCCGCCGAACCAGGACGCCCCCACCAGCCCCAAGGCGAGTTGCGGGGGCAGCCACTGGCCGGGACCCAGGACCAGCACCAGGGTGCCGCAGACGGCGAGCGTGGCCCCGGCCAGGGCGCGGGCGGAGAGTCCGGCGCGCGCCTCCGCGGCCCGGTCGTGGTCGTTGACCGTCTTGGCGGTGGCGAGGGTGCGGCGGGCGTTGAGGTCGGCGGCGTGCAGGATGCGGTGGATGACCAGCGGCAGGTCGGGCAACTGGTCGGCGATGGTGAGGAGGTTGCGCCGGGTGCGCTTGGCCAGACCCTTGACGCCGATCTGGTCGCGCATCCAGCGCTCCATGTAGGGCTTGGCGGTGGTCCACAGGTCCAACTGCGGGTAGAGCATCCGGCCCAGGCCCTCGATGTTGAGCAGCGTCTTTTCCAGCAGGACGAGTTGGGGCTGGACCTCCATGTCGAAGCGCCGGGCGGTCTGGAAGAGCCGCACCAGAAAGTGCCCGAAGGAGATCTCGGCGAGCGGCTTCTCGAAGATCGGCTCGCAGACGGTGCGGATGGCGGACTCGAACTCGTCCACCCGGGTGCCGGGCGGGACCCAGCCGGACTCCACATGCAGTTCGGCCACGCGCCGGTAGTCGCGCTCGAAGAAGGCGAGGAGGTTCTCGGCCAGATAGCGCTGGTCGTCGCTCGTCAAGGTGCCGACGATGCCGAAGTCGACCGCGATGTAGCGCCCGCTGGGCTCGACGAAGATGTTGCCCGGGTGCATGTCGGCGTGGAAGAAGTTGTCGCGGAACACCTGGGTGAAGAAGATCTCCACCCCGCGTTCGCCCAGGAGCTTCATGCTCACGCCCTGCGCCTTGAGCCGGGGCACATCGGCCACCGGGGTGCCGTAGATGCGCTCCATCACCAGTACCGAGGCGCGGGTCCAGTCCCAGTAGACTTCCGGGATATAGAGCATCTCGCTGTGCAGCCAGTTGCGCCGCAGTTGCGAGCAGTTGGCCGCCTCGCGTTGCAGGTCCAGTTCGTCGAAGATGGTCTTCTCGTACTCCTGCACCACCTCCACCGGGCGCAGGCGCCGGCCGTCCGGCCAGTAGCGCTCCGCCAGGCGGGCGATGGTGTAGAGCAGATCGATATCCTGGCGGATGGTCTTCTCGATCCCCGGGCGCAGCACCTTCACCACCACTTGCGTTCCGTCCTTGAGCCGCCCGGTGTGGACCTGGGCGACCGAGGCGGAGGCGAGCGGGCGCAGCTCGAACTCGTCCAGGACCTCGCCCACCGGGCAGCCCCAGGCCTTCTCGATCAAGGCCTGCGCCTGGGCCCCGGGGAAGGGCGGGACCCGGTCCTGGAGCTTGGCCAGTTCCACCGCCAGGTCATCGGGGAGCAGGTCGCGGCGGGTGGAGAGGATCTGGCCGAACTTGACGAAGATCGGCCCCAGGTCCTCCAGCACGAGGCGCACCCGCACCGGATAGGCGGGCAGATCGCGGCGCAGCCAGTACCAGGGGGTGAGATAGAGGACCCAGCGCAGGGGGCGGAACAGGTGGGTGGCGAGGATGACCTCGTCCAGGCCGTGACGCAGCAGCACCCAGTTGATTCGGAACAGGCGCAGTGCCTGACGCGCGCCGATCATCGCGGGCTGCCGCGCTCCGCGTCCGCGCGGGCCGCGAGCCGCGCGATCCGTGCGGCCAGGCGCTCGACGTCGTCGCGCAGGGTATCGACCTGGCGCAGGAACTCATCCACCTCGTAGCGCGTGGGCAGCAGGCGCGACTCCTCCTCCAGATACTCCTTGAGATTGGCCAGCGTCGTCTCCCTGGTGCGCCCGCCCCAGTCGCCCGCGGCGCGCAGGGCGCGCCCGATCTGATTGGCGATGGGGTCGCCGAGCACCCGGGCCAGTTGCTCCTCCCAGTCCACGTCGAGCCCCGCCAGGGCGTCACTCAGGGCCTGGGCGACGGCCGCGTCGCCCTCGATCCGCACCGCGCCGGAGGACAGTTGGGACTGCTTGCGCCCGGCCGTCATCATGCGCAACAGGGCGAGCGGGGCGCCGCGGATCAGACAATCCGGGGTGGCGTCATAGGCGCCGAAGACCTGGACCCGGTCGGGTCCGGGGATCAGGGTCAGACGGGCGCCCAGGCCCTCGATGTCGATGCAGATGATGTGGCCATAGATCGGCGCGAAGGCGCGTGCGCCCTCCGGGTCCAGGGCGATGTACTGATTCAAGGCCGCCTCGATCGTGGCCAGCAGGCCCGCGGGGATCGCGAAATCGGCCGCGGGGTCGCGCCCCGGGTCCAGTGTGTCGTCGTCGCTCATCACAGCTTGTACCCCCGATGGATGGCCACCACCCCGCCGGTCAGGTTGAAGTAGGTGCAGCGCTCGAACCCGGCGCCCTCCATCATGGTGCGCAGGCTCTCCTGGTCCGGGTGCATCCGGATGGACTCGGCCAGGTAGCGGTAGCTTTCCGAGTCGTTGGTGACCAGCCGACCC
The DNA here is from genome assembly GCF_903828115.1 of uncultured Thiodictyon sp. Lineage (GTDB taxonomy): Bacteria > Pseudomonadota > Gammaproteobacteria > Chromatiales > Chromatiaceae > Thiodictyon. The sequence continues at coordinate 3,789 of NZ_CAIKKU010000789.1, forward strand.
AGGATGGGCAGCACGTTGAAGGAGTAGAGGTCATAGACACGGCTGAAGGCCTTGCTCGTGGGGTGGGAGAACTCCAGGATCAGGGCGCGCCCGCCGGGGCGCAGGACCCGATACATCTCGGCGATGGCCCACTCCTTGTGGGTCACGTTGCGCAGCCCGAAGCCGATGGTCACGCAGTCGAAGTGCTCGCCGACGAAGGGCAGGCGCTCGGCGTTCGCCAGGGCATAGTTCAGGTTGCCCACCCGCCCCTGATCGAGCTGCCGCTCCCGGCCGCGCGAGAGCATGGCCTCGTTGATGTCCGACATCACCACCTGCCCGGTGGGGCCCACGATACCGGCGAAGCGCGCTGCCAGGTCCCCGGTGCCGGAGGCCAGGTCCAGCACCCGCTGGCCGCGGCGCACCCCGGCGAGCGCGATGGCGTGGCGCTTCCAGAGCCGATGGATGCCGAGCGACATCAGGTCGTTCATGAGATCGTAGCGCGAGGCCACGGAGTCGAAGACCTCGCGCACCCGCACCGCCTTCTCCTCGACCGGCACCTGCTGGTAGCCGAAATGGGTCGTCTCTTGTTCCGCCATGGCCTCGTTACTCTCGCGTGTCCGCCGGCCCGTCGCGGGGGCCCGTCTTGGGGTACGATTCTACATGATGGCGGGGGCGGCCCGGGGGCGCGTGACGGGGCGGCGGCGCTCGGTCCGCGCGCTCGGTCCGCACAGCGGACCCTACGGGCGGACCCACCGCGCCGGGGCCGCGCTGCCGACGTAGGGTCCGCTGTGCGGACCGAAGCCCTCGAAGCCCACCCGCGGGCGGCGGCCCGGGGCCTTGGGCTTGTTGTCCACCCCCGGCAAGGCTACAGTCCCGCGCAGCGCCCGAGGCGCTTATCCGTGCCCATTTCGCGGGCACCCAGCCTTCATCAGGATAACCGGAGCCCCCGCGTGCCCATCAGACCCTCACTATTCCGCTTGGCCGCCGCACTGTGCGTGGCGGTGGCCCTCGGCGCCCCGGTGACGGCCAGCGGATCGGACTCGCAGTCCGGCTCAGGCCCCATCATGGAACCGCTGTGGGAACTCGGTCTGTTCAACTTCGTCGCCGACCTGCCCCACTACCCCGGGTCCGATGAATCGCGGGTCTATGCCTTCCCCACCCCCTTCCTGACCTACCGCGGCAAATATCTGCGCGCCGGCCGCGAGGGGGTACGGGGCATTTTCTACCAGGGCCCGCGGATCGAGACCAGCCTCTCGCTCTCCGGCAATCCGCCGGTGGACGAGGACAACGAGGCGCGGGCCGGGATGCCGGGCCTGGACGCCATCGGTGAGCTCGGCCCCTCCATCAAGTGGTACTTTCTGGGGCGCGACCCGGTGGATCGGGTCTATCTCCAGGCCGCCGCCAGGGCCGCTGCCGCGATCGACTTCGCCTCCGGCCTGCAGGTCCGCTACCAGGGCGTGGCCGGGAGTCTGAACGCCGTCTATTATAACCGCAGCAGCTTGCGCGACCAGCGCATCAAGTTCCAGTTCGGGCTCGGGCTCCACGCCGCGGACCGGGTCTATAACGGCTATTTCTATGACGTGGCTCCCGCCTATGCCACCGCGACACGCCCCGCCTATCACGCGGCAGGCGGCTACAGCGGGGCCTCACTGTCATTCTCCATCCAATACGACATGACGCCGCGGGTCTCGTTCGGCTTCTACTCACGCTGGGACAACTTGAGCGGCACGGCCTTCGCCGACAGCCCGCTGGTGAAGCAGGAAAACAATTTCGTGGTCGGGGCGGTCCTGATCCTGCGTCCGCTGCGCTCGGCGACCCTGGTGTCGTCTGACACATTCGACTGACCCGCCTCGTTGTCGTTGTCGTTGTCGTAATCGAGGTTATCGTAGCGCCCTGGATTATCTCGCACCCCAAATCGTATCGCTTCTCCGATTATAGTCCTTTTCAAGAAATTTCATAACCTGCGCGGGTGTCGCCTGAAGAAGCTTAATATATTCAATCTCTTGGAAATCAGCGGGAGCTGATAACCTATAAGATAACTTGAAAAGCACTATACCATCACGACAACGACAACGACAACGACAAAGATTGAGTTTGACTTGTTCTTGACTCGTTACAAACCCAGGCTCGGGTGTATCAATCCTCCACCGGCTCGGCCCACAGATCATGGTCCCCGGAGTCGGTCACCACGACCTCGATGAAGTCGCCGGGGTCCAGTTCCCAGGCGCCGGGGATGACGACGACGCCATCGATCTCCGGGGCGTCCCCGACGCTGCGGGCGATGACCTCGTCATCGTCCACCTCGTCCACCAGCACCGTGAGGCGCTGCCCGATCCGTTGGGCGAGTTTGTCCCGGCTGATCTGCGCCTGGATCTCCATGAAGCGCGCCAGGCGCTCCTGTTTGACCGCCTCCGGCACCGGGTCCGGCAGGTCATTGGCCGCCGCCCCCGCCACCGGCGAGTAGGGGAAACAGCCGACCCGGTCCAGACGCGCGGCGCGGATGAAGTCCAGCAGGCACTCGAACTCCGCCGCCGTCTCCCCGGGGAAGCCGACGATAAAGGTGCTGCGCAGGATGAGTTCCGGGCAGACCGCGCGCCAGCGCTCCAAGCGCTCCAGGACAAGTTCCGCGGCGGCCGGTCGATGCATGGCCTTGAGCACGCGCTCGGCACCGTGCTGCAGCGGCATGTCCAGATAGGGCAGGATCACCCCCTCCGCCATCAGCGGGATCAGTGCGTCCACATGCGGATAGGGATAGACATAGTGCATCCGCACCCAGGCCGGCAATTCGCCCAGGGTGCGGGCCAGCGTGACCAGATCGCTCGTCAGGGGCCGACCCTTCCAGAAGTCCGGCCGGTAGCGCAGATCCAGGCCATAGGCGCTGGTGTCCTGGGCGAGGACCAGGATCTCGCGCACCCCGGCCTCCACCAGGCGCTCCGCCTCCGTCAGGATGTCGCCCAGCGGGCGGCTCACCAGGTCCCCGCGCAGGCTGGGGATGATGCAGAAGGTGCAGCGGTGGTTGCAGCCCTCGGAGACCTTGAGATAGGCATAGTGGCGCGGGGTGAGCCGCACCCCCTGCGGCGGCACCAGGTCCAGGAAGGGGTCATGGGGGGCCGGCAGTTCCCGGTGGACGGCGGCCATCACCGCGTCCAGGTCGTGCGGGCCCGTGACGGCGAGCACCCGCGGGTGGGCGGCGCGGATCAGGTCGGCGCGCGCGCCCAGACAGCCGGTGACCACCACGCGGCCGTTCGCGGCCAGGGCCTCGCCGATCGCCTCCAGGGACTCCTCCACCGCCGCGTCGATGAAGCCGCAGGTGTTGACGATAACGAGTTGCGCCCCGTCATAGCTCGGGGTGATCGCATAGCCCTCGGCCCGCAGGCGGGTGAGGATGTGCTCCGAGTCCACCGTCGCCTTGGGGCAACCCAGGCTGACGAAGCCGATGCGGGGCGGGCCGGCGGGGGCCGGGGTGCGGTCAGGTGTGGCCAAGGCAGGGCTCCGGGATGGCGGGCAATGGGCAGGGCGTCGGCGCGCGGCGGCCGGCGGGCGAGTCGGGTCGGGTCGGGTCGGGCCGCCATGGTAGGGGGCCGGGGGCGCGGACACAAACGTGCGCACCGATCTGAGCCTGGGCCGCCATGTCGCGCTGCCCCGGGAGATAGGGACTCGCTGGAGCTGGGTCGCCTTGGGCTAAAGCGACGCCTCGGCGATGCGCGCCTCGGCGTCCTTGTCGCGCTCGATCAGGGCATAGGCGGAGTGGTTGTGGATGGACTCGAAGTTCTCCGACTGCACCACATAGGCCGCCACCCGCTCGTCGGCATTGAGGCGCGTGGCGACGTCCCGCACCATATCCTCGACGAACTTCGGATTGTCATAGGCGTGCTCGGTGACATACTTCTCGTCCGGGCGCTTCAATAGCCCGTAAAGCTGCGATGACGCCTCCCGCTCCACCAGTTCGATGATCTCTTCGATCCAGATGAAACCGCGGGTGCGCACCTGCACCGTCACATGCGAGCGCTGATTGTGGGCGCCGTAGGCGGCGATCTCCTTGGAGCAGGGGCAGAGACTGGTCACCGGCACCACCACCTTGATGTCCAGGGTCGGGGCCCCGTCGTGGATCTCGCCGATGAAGGTGACCTCGTAGTCCAGCAGGCTCTCCACGCCGGTCACCGGGGCGTGCTTGTTCACGAAAAAGGGGAAGCGCATCTCGATATGACCGGCCGCGGACTCCAGCCGGCGGGACATCTCGCGCAGCATCTCCTTGAACGAGTCCACGCTCAGTTCCCGCTCCTGGCTGTTCAGAATCTGCACGAAGCGCGACATGTGCGTGCCCTTGAAATTGTGGGGCAGGTACACGTACATGTTGAAGTTGGCCACCGTGTGCTGCTCCAGCCCGCCGCGGTCGCGCACCCGCACCGGGTGGCGGATGTCCTTGATGCCCACCTTGTCGATGGCGATGTGACGGGTATCCGCGCTCCCCTGGACGTCAGCGATGCCCGGCGTCACACAGGCCGTGGCACCACAGGTGGATTCGGTCGCTTGCTGCATTGAGCCTTCCTCGACGGGGCCGTTCGGCCCGGGTTATCCGTCAACTTGGTGTCCGGCGCGCGCAAGACAACCGCAAAATCGTCCGCCCGTCCGGCCTGAGCCGTCGCGTCGGACAGGTCAGACCAAGACAAACCGGTCATTATCGGGACTCGACCTAGGCGAGGCAAACCGGCGATGGCAGGCAGGCGCGGGGATCGGCGTCTGGCGGGTCGGGCGCGCAAGCCTGCGGGTGGAAAGCCGGCGGCCTGGATCATCGTTCCGGCAAGCGACGCTCGGTCCGCACAGCGGACCCTACGGGTTCCGCGCCCGTAGGGTCCGCTGCGCGGACCAACGGCCTCGCGCCGAACGAGATGGCCGGGACTCTCATCAAAGCCCTGTCGGCGCGGCCAAGGCCAACTCAAGTCGCCTGGGCGGTTGACGCAGATCGTGCAAGTTGATTGCGTCGAAGCCATGATCCTGAGCTTGCGCGACAAGCACAGCAGTGCGCCGTTCCACCCCATTTTTCGACCCGTCTAAGCCCCGAAGGGGCGCGACATACCAGCCCAGGGCAACGCCCTGGGTATCAGATATAACGAAGCCCAGCCCTGAAAGGGCGTGACATAAGACCTGCGTCCCCATGTCACGCCCTTTCAGGGCTAGGCCGATTAAACGACACTGTCCCAGGGTGTTGTCCTGGGCTGGTATGTCCGACCCCGTTGGGGTCGGTACGCACGCTAAGATGGACCCGGATACGTGGGGATGAATACGCGCCGGGCACGGCCTCTTGGGGCACTGCTGGGAGGCTCCGAATCATGCGCCTACGTAGACGGTCGGGCTCTGATTTCCGCGCTTCAAATGAACGATACGCGCCGAGCGGGTGCCCGGCGCTCCCGGCTCACCCCACCCACACCCGCGCATTGCGAAACAGCCGCATCCAAGGCCCATCCGGCCCCCAGTCGTCCGGGTGCCAGGAGTGCTGGACGGTGCGGAAGACCCGCTCCGGGTGGGGCATCATGATGGTGACCCGCCCGTCCAGACTGGTCAGGCCGGCGATGCCGTCCGGGGAGCCGTTGGGGTTGGCGGGGTAGGCGTGGGCGATGCGCCCGTCGTGCTCCAGGTAGCGCACCGCGACACCGCCGCGGGCCGCGGCCAGGTGCTCGCCGTCGCGGAACTCGGCGCGGCCCTCGCCGTGGGCGACGGCGATGGGCATCCGGGAACCGGCCATGCCGGCCAGGAGAATCGAGGGGGTGGGCAGGACCTCGACCAGCAGGGTGCGCGCCTCGAACTGCTCGGAGCGGTTGCGCACGAAGCGCGGCCAGTGGCCGGTGCCGGGGATCAACTCGTGCAGGTTGGAGAGCATCTGGCAGCCGTTGCACACCCCCAGGGTGAAGGTGTCGGGCCGCGCGAAGAAGGCCTGGAACTGGTCGCGCGCCCGGGGGTTGTAGAGGATGGTCTTGGCCCAGCCCTCGCCGGCGCCCAGGACATCGCCGTAGGAGAAGCCGCCGCAGGCGGCCAGGCCGCGAAAGCGCGCGAGATCCACCCGTCCGGCAATGATGTCGGAGAGGTGCACATCGACGCACTCGAAGCCCGCGGCGTGGAAGGCGGCGGCCATCTCCAGTTGGCCGTTGACGCCCTGATCGCGCAGGATGGCGATGGGCGGCCGGGCGCCGCGCGCAAGAAACGGGAAGGCGAGGTCGTCCTCCGGGTCGAAACTTAAGAGCGCGCTCAGGCCCGGGTCCTCGTTCTCGATGCGCTCATAGGCCTCGGCGGCACAGTCCGGGTGGTCGCGCAGCCCCTGCATCCGGAAGCTGGTCTCGGACCAGATGGACTGGAGCCCGGCGCGGCTGCCGCAATAGAGCACCTCGCCGTGGCGGCGCAGCCGGATGGCCTCGCCCTCGTCCAGGGTGCCGATGACCGGGCTTGAGTCTTCCAGGCCGTGCTGGGCGAGGATCAGGAGGACCTCATCGGTATCGGCGTGACAGACCTGGATCACCGCACCCAGCTCCTCGCTGAACAGGGCGGCCAGGTCCCCCGGCCCCACCGGTGCCAGGTCCAGGTCCACCCCGCAGCGCCCGGCGAAGGCCATCTCACAGAGGGTCGCGAGCAGCCCGCCGTCCGAACGATCGTGATAGGCCAGCAGCAGGCCCTCGGCGTTGAGTTCCTGAATCGCCGCGAAGAAGCGCTTGATGAGATCCGGGTCGTCCAGGTCCGGCACCCCATCGACTGCGGGGTCCCCGAGTTGGCCGTAGACCTGGGCCAGGCAGGAGCCGCCCAGGCGGTTCTTCCCCTGCCCCAGGTCGATCAGGATCAGGTCCGTGTCCCCCCGGTCGGTGCGCAACTGCGGTGTCAGGGTGGCGCGCACGTCCGTCACCGGGGCGAAGGCGGAGACGATCAGCGACAGGGGCGCGGTCATAGCCCGCGGCGCGCCGTCGGGGCCGGCCCAGACGGTCTTCATGCTCATCGAGTCCTTGCCGACCGGGATCGCGATGCCGAGCGCCGGGCACAGTTCCAAGCCGACGGCGCGCACCGTGTCGTAGAGCCTTGCGTCCTCGCCCGGATGCCCGGCGGCGACCATCCAGTTGGCGGAGAGCCGGACCTCAGGCAGCCCGGTGATGGCCGCCGCCGCGATGTTGGTGAGCGCCTCCCCCACCGCCATGCGCCCGGCCGCCGGGGCGTCCAGGAGCGCGAGCGGGGTGCGCTCCCCGAGCGCCATGGCCTCCCCGGTGAAGCCTCGGTAGTCGCTCGCGGTGACCGCGCAGTCGGCGACCGGTACCTGCCAGGGCCCAACCATCTGGTCGCGCGCCACCAGGCCGGTGATGCTGCGGTCCCCGATGGTGATCAGGAATGACTTGTCGGCGACCGTCGGCAGCGCCAGGACCCGGGCGATGGCCTCGTCCAGGTGAATCGCCTTGAGATCGAGCGGCGTCCGCGGCGGGGTCAGGCGCGTCGCCGCGCGGTGCATCCGCGGCGGCTTGCCGAACAGGAGTTGCAGCGGCAGGTCGATCGGGTCCTCCCCGAGGCGCGCGTCCGTCATGGACAGGTGGGCCGGTTCGAGCGCCTCCCCGACCACGGCATAGGGACAGCGCTCGCGTTCACAGATCGCCTGGAAGCTCGCCAACTCCGCGGCGGCGATGGCGAGCACGTAGCGCTCCTGGGCCTCGTTGCACCAGATCTCCAGGGGCGTCATGCCCGGCTCGGCGCTCGGCACCCGGCGCAACTCGAAGCGCCCGCCCCGGCCGCCGTCGTGCACCAGTTCGGGCAGGGCGTTGGACAGCCCCCCGGCGCCCACGTCGTGGATGAAGAGGATCGGATTGGCCTCACCGCGCGCCCAGCAGCGGTCGATCACCTCCTGGCAGCGGCGCTCCATCTCCGGGTTGGCGCGCTGCACCGAGGCGAAATCCAGATCAGCGGCGGAGGCCCCCGAGGTCATGCTGGAGGCCGCCCCGCCGCCCAGGCCGATCAGCATCGCCGGACCGCCGAGCACCACCAGCGGTGTGCCCGCCGGGAAGGGCCTTTTCGCGACGTGCTCGGCGCGGATGTTGCCGATGCCGCCCGCCAGCATGATGGGCTTGTGATAACCGCGCAGCTCCGGGGCCCCGTCCGGCCCCGGAATCTCCTGCTCATAGGTACGGAAATAGCCGGCCAGATTGGGCCGCCCGAACTCGTTGTTGAAGGCGGCGGCGCCGATGGGGCCCTCCAGCATGATCTCCAGTGCGGAGCAGATGCGCCCGGGCCGTCCATGGTCCTGCTCCCAGGGCTGCTCGCCGCCGGGGATGCGCAGGTTGGAGACCGAGAAGCCGGTGAGGCCCGCCTTGGGCTTGGCCCCGAGCCCGGTCGCCCCCTCGTCGCGGATCTCCCCACCGGCACCGGTGGCCGCCCCCGGGTCCGGGGCGATGGCCGTGGGGTGGTTGTGGGTCTCCACCTTCATCAGGATATGGATGGGTTCCTCGTGCTCCCCGTAGACACCGGTCACCGGGTCCGGCAGGAAGCGCCGCCCGTCCCAGCCCTCCATCACCGCGGCATTGTCCCGGTAGGCGGAGAGGACCCCGGCCGGGGCGCACTCGGTGGTATTGCGGATCATCTGGAACAGTGTCCGCTCCTGCCGCACCCCGTCGATGGTCCAGTCGGCATTGAAGACCTTGTGCCGACAGTGCTCCGAATTCGCCTGGGCGAACATCATCAGCTCCACGTCGGTCGGGTCCCGGTCCAGCGCCAGGAAGCTCGCGGCCAGGTAGTCGATCTCCTCATCCGACAGGGCCAGCCCCAGCGCGGCGTTGGCCTGCACCAGTGAGGCCCGGCCGCCGGCGCGTAGCCCCACCCGGGTGAGCGGCCGGGGCTCGGCATGGTCGAAGAGCCGACCCGCGTCCGCGAGGTCCAACAGGACGCCCTGGGTCATCCGATCGTGCAGCAGGGCCGCCGCCCGGTGCAGGTCCGCCGCGGCCAGGGGGGCGGCGCCGGTCGCCAGATACCAGGCGGTGCCGCGCTCCAGGCGACGCACCATGGTCAGTCCGCAATTGCGGGCAATCTCGGTCGCCTTGGACGACCAGGGCGAGATGGTCCCGGCGCGCGGCACCGTCAGGATCAACTGGCCGATCGGCGCCTGGCTGGGCAGGCTGGGGCCGTAGCGCAGCAGGCGGTCGAGGATGGCCTGTTCGGCCGCGTCCAGGTCGCGCTCCAGATCGGCCAGGTGGACGAACTCGGCAGTGAGCCTCGCGTCTTGCCCGAGGGCCGCGGCAAGGCGCCCCTGAAGCTTGCGGAGACGGAAATCGGACAGCGCTGGGGCCCCGCGAAGGACGAGCATGATGGGTTCCCGATCGGTGTGAGGGACAGAGGCAATGGCGACGATGATACCCGAAGCGGACAGCAGCGCAGGAGCATCCGCGACCGGCCGTCACGCCTACCCAGGCTCGGAACAAAGAATATCTCTCACGGAGACACGGAGACACGAAGAAAGAAACACTTAAGGTGAACTCCGGATCACTTTGTACCCGCGCAACAAACCGGAGGTCGAGGCTTCAGCCGGATGCGGCGCCGCTACCCGCTAACGGCCATGGCGCCCGCGCCACCCCGAAAGATGAAAGTTGCGGGCGCCATGGCCGTTCCCTCTCCCCGGCGCTCCCCCAGAGGGGGAGGGAGAGGAGGAGCGCGCTCCCGGCGCGACTTTCACGGTAAAGCGTCGGCCCCCGGTCGTGTCGCCCCGGCGGCCTTGGTCATCATCCCGGCCACCCGGCACCGGCGAGCGCACGCGCGCAGCCCAAGTCGAGCGCTGGGAGCGCCGCACCCCAGTGCGGCGCTCCCAGTGGGCCGAGCCTTCGTGGTACGGAGTTCTGCGGAAATCGCCCTAAGGAGCGCTCTTCTCAGTGTCTTTGTGTCTCTGTGAGAGAATCTTCTTTAGAGCGGATCGATGCAGACATGGGCAAGGGGCTCAGGCCGCGGCGAGCAGGCGCCGCTCGGCGAGCGGATAGAGGTTGAGCGCGCCCGTGTAGGCCGCGGGCGGCTCCAGGACCCAGCCGTGGTAGGGCTGGTCGTCGCCCGGACGGGCCCGATAGGGCGGGGCGTCCTTACTCGGGTCGAGGCGCAACAGCGCGGATTCACCGACCACCCGCACGTCGCGCCGCAGCACCGCGGCGGCCGCCCAGTCACGCAGCCGCGGGCCGAGCTCCGCCAGAATCCGGGCGGCATCCGTGTAGTCGTCGAGCGCACCCAATAACAACAGACGCTTATATTCATTGCCCGGATTGAAACGTCGGGGCCCCGGCGCCGCGGCCCCGGCCAGTTCGTCACGACCGTCCAGGTAGACGAACAGGTCGTGCAGCCCCTGCCAGGTCCCGGGTGCCGCGTTAACCTGCGCCCGCACGGACGCCTCCGCCGCCCGCCCCAAATCCTTGAGCAGTTGGCGCAGGACCCATTCACGGTAGACCGCAAAGCGCGCCTGACCCACGGATCTGGGGTGACCCAGGTCGCGCAGCAGGTGCTGGAGATTGCCGCACCAGGCGCGGTTCAAACGCTCCTCCTGGCTGGGCGCGGTCGGCGGGGCGCTCCAGTCCCGATCCGTGGAACGCCGCGGCGGCAGTGCCGCCTGGATCTGCTCGACCTGATCCTTCAGCGCCCGCAGCATGGCGAGGCGCCGCTCCGGCTCCATGGCGCGATCACGGATCTGCTCCAGTGCCAGCAGGACCTGGGGCAAGACCACCGGCAGGTCAAGGGGACGCGGCCGGTCCAACCGGATCGTCATGTCGACCCCCGGTGACGGGAACCAGGGCGGTGAAGACCGCTCGCGGGGGTGAGGCCGGGGCCGGCCGGGGGCAGGCGGCCGGGGACTGGGCGCCGAATCGATGTCATGGGTTAGGTCCGTCCGTGTCGCCGCTGGGCGGTGCTTGTCGGTCAAGGTCTGGTTGGTCGGGTCCGGGGGTCGGCACAGAGGCCGCCCCGGCGCACTGAGTGTGGGCGTATTGGCGCCAGGTCTCAATGACCATTGTCGGAAAATGCGACGGCGTTCACCCAATCGCCCATTCTATCACTCAAATCAGCCCGCACGCCCCGGGCCCCGGCGCGGCCGGGTGCGATCAGAACTGATGTGCTAACGACAACGACAACGTACCCGGGATCTCGGTCACCACATCAGTTCTGACCGCCCCCCAGGCGCGGCCAGGGCACCCGAGCGGCCAACAGCACGGCCAGCACGGCGGCATAGATCAGCGGTTCGCGCAGATCCGCCTTCACCAGCCAGAGGAAGTGCAGGACGCCCAGGACCGCGATCAGGTAGACGCTGCGGTGGAGCAACTGCCAGCGCCGCCCGAGCCGCCGCACCCAGCCGCGGGTGGAGGTCACCGCGAGCGGCACCAGGAGCACGAAGGCGGCGAAGCCGACCATGATATAGGGCCGCTTGGCGAGGTCCGTAACGATCTCCTCCCAGGCCAGGCCGCGGTCCAGCACCAGATAGACCGCGACATGCAGCACCACATAGAAAAAGGCGAAGAGCCCGAGCATCCGGCGAAAGCGCAGCAGCCAGCCGCGCCCCGTCAGCCGCCGCAGCGGCGTGACCGCGAGCGTCACCAGGAGCAGGCGCAGCCCCCAGGCCCCGGTGAAGTGCAGCACCGCCTCCACCGGGTTGGCACCGAGCCGCCCCGCCGCGATCCGCCAGCCCAGGAGCGCCAGCGGCAGCAGGCACAGGAGGAACACCAGCGGCTTGCCGTAGCGCACCGCGGCGCTCTCTTGGCCGCCCGGCCTCGGCCCCGGCCTCGCCATCAGAAGGACTGCCGCAGGTCCATGCCCGCGTACAGACTCGCGACCTGATCCGCATAGCCATTGAACATCAGCGTCTTGCGCTTGGGCGCAAAGAGCCCGTCGCCGATCATCCGGTGCCGCGCCTGGCTCCAGCGCGGGTGATCGACGTCAGGGTTCACGTTGGCATAGAAGCCGTATTCGTCGGGCTGCATCTGGTTCCAGGTATTCACCGGTTGGGTCGCGGTGAAGCTGATCCGCACGATCGACTTGATGCTCTTGAAGCCGTACTTCCAGGGCACGACCAGGCGCAGCGGCGCCCCGTTCTGATTGGGCAGGACCTGCCCGTAGAGACCGGTGGCCAGGATGGTCAGCGGGTGCATGGCCTCGTCGATGCGCAGCCCCTCGCGATAGGGCCACTCCAGCACCGCGCGGCGCTGCCCCGGCATCTGTTTGGGGTCGAGCAGGGTCTCGAAGGCGACATAGCGCGCCTGCGAGGTCGGCTTGAAGCGCTTGAGCAGGTCGCCGAGCGGAAAGCCGACCCAGGGCACCACCATGGCCCAGGCCTCCACGCAGCGCAGCCGGTAGATGCGCTCCTCCTGGGTGAAGCCGGTCAGGACATCCTCGATCCCGACCTGTCCGGGTGCCTCGCAGGCCCCGTCCACCACCACCGTCCAGGGGCGGGGCCTGAGCGTATGGGCAGTGGCCGCCGGGTCCTCCTTGTCCGTCCCGAACTCATAGAAGTTGTTGTAGCCCAGGATGTCATCGCGGCTGGTCGGCGGCTCGTCGGTGCTCTGCGGGCTCGGGCGGACGTTCGGGATCGGTTCCAAGGCGCCGGCCCCCGGCGGGCTCGCCGCCAGCAAGGGCCGACCCAACGTCAAGCCGGCGCCGGTCCCGGCCAGGGCCAGCGCGGCCTTCAGCAACTCCCGACGCCGCGCCCAGACGGCGGGCGGGGTGATCTCCGAGGGGGGAATCGCGGGCGGTTTCAGGATCGGCATGGGACTGGTCTTCCGGGTCGGTGCGGACGCTAGTCCAATGAGATGCGGCCACCGGCCGCCGGTTCATCCGCGATGGCATAAAGGTTCGGGACGGGGCGCCTGCCCCGTCCCGCGCGGCCGCGCGCGCCAGACCAGGCATCGCGCGCCGTCGATCAGCGGCTCGCCGGCAGGATCTCGGCCCCCCTGAAGGCTGCCACCGCAGCCCGCCACTGCGGCCTGACCTCCCCCAGCCTCTGCAGGTCCGCCTCCAGGACCGCGCCGGCGCGCTCCCGCCCGGCGAGACCGGCCCCCTGCCCCGCCACCCGCCCGGCACCGGCCTGATCGCCGGCCAGCCAACGCGTCAGGGCCGCGCTCAGGAGCCCATAGGCCCGCTTGGCGTCGGCCGTCTGGAGCGAGACCGGCCCCACGGCCCCATCGAACACCCATTCACCCCCATTGTCCGGACCGGCAAAGGCGCCCTCCCGGTCCAGGTCCAGCAGCAACTGCCCATGGTGCGCCAGCGCCGCCTCCAGGTCCCCGGCCAGGCGCGCGGCATTGCCCGCGTCGATGCGGGCCAACAGCAGCCCGGGGGCCGTCGCCAGCAGTCCGTCGTAACGGGCCAAGGCACCCTTGTAGTCCCCCTGGGCCAGCAGCACACCGGCCAGATTCTCGCGGTACTGGACCTGTTCGGGTGCCAGGGTCACCGCCCGTTCATAGTCCTCGCGGGCCTGGGCGCGCCGCCCTTGTGAATCCTCCAGTTGCCCGAGCCCGAACCAGGCCTGGGGCAGTTCAGCGTCGAGCGCCAGGGCCTCGCCGTAGAGGACCCGGGCGCGCCCGGGGTCGCCGCCGAGCTGCGCCAGTCGGCCCAGCATCATCGGCAGATGCGGGTCCTTGGGGGCTTCCTCGCGCAGGGCGGCGAGTCGGCGCACCGCCCCCTCCTGGTCAAAGGTCGGCGACGGATCGGCCAGGATCCGGGCCTTGGTCTGCCCGTAACGCGCCGCCTCGTCGGCACCATCCAGGGCCAGGGCGGCGCGGTAGGCGGCCAGCGCGTCCTCGTAGCGGCCCGTGTCCATCGCCGCCTCGGCGAGAGTCAGTTGCCGGGCCAGTTCCGGGTCCTCCCGGCCCAGCCACCAATAGGCCCCCGAGCCCAACCCCAGGAGCAGGACGGCCGACGCCACCCACTGAAGGACCGGCCGCGCACGCCGGGCGGACCCTGCCGCAGCCGGTGCGGACGTCGGCGTGGTGGACGCAACCGCCGCCGTCGGCGCAGGCGTAGGCGCCGGCGCGCCACCAGGCTCAGCCCAGGGCGCCAGCGCCACCGCGGCCCCCGGCGCCGGCGCTGCCACCCCGGGCTGTGCGTCAGCAGCCGATAGAGCCCCTCGTAGCCCGGGTCGGCGCTCGCCAGGCCAAAGCCGCGCAGCCGAAAGTGCGTATAGGCCTCCAGCGCTCCCGGCACTGACTCGTCAGGCGCCTCGTCCAGCAGCAGCGGCACGAAACGGGCATTGCCCTTGTCGGCATAGATGGCGTTCAAGATCGCCGCCCCCTCCCAGTAGACGCCGCGGCCCACCCCCGGACCGGTGCCGACCGGGTCCTCCACCCGCGCCTTGTAGACCGGGGTGCAGATCAGCAGCACCCAGTCCGACCGGTCAGGCCGCAACTGCTCCCGGCACCAGCGCGGCCAGTCGATCAACTCCTGCTGGTGATACTGGTCCAGTTCGGTCGCGATCCCGTCGCGGCGCAACGCATTGGCCAGCGCCAGGACCCGCGCCGAGTGGGCGGGGTCCTCCTGGGCATAGCTGATGAAGACCCGGAGCCGAGGCGGGGGATCGGTGGTCATGGGTGGTCCGGAGGCGGTGAAGGAACGGTTCACCAATAACTTAAACAAGTTAATTAGGGAATGCTTTTCGCGTCGTTGTCGTTGTCGTTGTCGTTGTCGAGATTATCGTAGCGCCTCGGATTCTCTCGCACTCGAGATCGCATCGCTTCTACGATTGGGACAACGACAACGACAACGACAACGACAACGAACGTGTAGCACCGTAGGGTCCGCTGCGCGGACCGATGCACCCGCGGCGCCGCAATCCCGCCCGAAAAGATGGCCCGCACAACGCGAGCGAAGGCGGGGCACCGCGGGGGGCGGTCCGCACAGCGGACCCTACGGGCTCGACCTCCGGTGCATCTGCCACTCAAGGCGGCGGCACCCCGGCGGCCCGCCCGATGGTGAAGGACTGCCCCTGCAGGTCGCGCATCGGGAACATCGCATAGCCGAAGCGCTCCTGGCTGACCCGCGGGACCTCGCGCTCCAGATAATCGGCCAGCTCCGAAACCTCGATCTCCTGGTTCCGGTTGCCCTTGGCGTCCGCCTCCCCGTGCAGCCCGGCGAGCAGGACATGGGTGAAGACCCCGTGCCCCTCGATCCCCTCCAGCGCGACCTGATCCGGCCTGGACCTGGCCAGCACGGCGCGCCCGGTCTGGTCCTTGAGCCGGTCGATGGCGGCGCGCAGTGCCATCCCCTGGTTCTCGCCGCCCCGCGCCACCCCGGCCAGCCGCGGCCCCGGGTCGGCGGCCCCGGCCAGGGCCCCGCCCGAGTAGCAGGAATCCAGCACCACCAGCACCTTGCGCGCCTGCACCCGCGCCAGCAGGTCGCGCAGCCCCTCCTCATTGAGGCTGCCCGCGCGCAGCGCCTCGCCGTTGGAATAGACGAGATCCCAGGGCAGGAAGTGGTAGCGCCCATCGAGCGCCAGCCCGTGGCCCGCGAGATAGAGCACGAAGACATCGTCCGGACCCGTCTTGGCCGCCTGCTCCAGGAAGGCGGCGCGGATACCGGCCAGGGTCGCCTGCGCGTCCAGCAGCGGGCGCACGTCCACCCGCTCGAAGAGCCCGCCCTGGATCTCAGGCAGGACCGCGCTCAGTGCCCGGGCGTCGCTGCCGCCGTATTTCAGGTTCAGCTCCGGCATCTTATAGGGGCCGATGCCGACCGCGAGCCCATAGAGGCTGGGCCGCCCCGACTGACCGGCGACCTCCAACTCCCAGACCAGCGGCTCGGAGGCGACCCGGTTGCCGGCCTCGAAGCCGCGCGCCTCGATCCGGTGCCGGCCCGGGGCCAGGGTGAAGCGGCGGGTCTCGCGATCCCGACCGGGCAGCCCCGGGCCATAGCCCCCGCGCGCATCGGTGCGCCCGACCACGGCCCCGTCCAGCCGGTACTCGATGCGCCCCACCCCGCCGCCCTGGTCCTTCAGCACCAGCGCGACCTCCAGTTCCCGCCCGACCAGGATCGGCGCGCCCGAATCGGCCCGCACCAGGAGCGGCGCCGGGTGCTCGGTCAGCAGCCGGCCCAGGTCGCCGATGTCCTTGAGTGCCTTGGCGGCAAGCTCGGGGTAGCCCGGGTCCAGCGCCAGGGCGATCAGGTCCGGCCGGTGAAAGACCTCACCGATCCGGTCCGCCCCCACGAAGTCCGCCGCCTGGTCCGGCCCCCGGTTCAGGTGCCAGCCCATCAGCCGCTCACCGCCGCCGCCGGACTCGTAGAAACCGTCGGGGGTCCAGAGGACCCAGGGGGGTTCCCAGTCTTCGCCCGGGTTCTTGCCCGGTGCCGGTTCGGGGGGCGTGCCGGGGGCGGCGGCGAGGTCCCGGGCGGCGATGGCCGCACCATCGACGAAGAGTGCCAGGCGCTCGCGGCCGGTGGCGGCCTCGAACCAGCGGATGCTGCCGTCGCCGAAGGCGGCGACGGCCCAGCGGCCGTTGTCGCTCAGGTTGACCATCATGGCAAACGAGGGCGCCGGGGTCTGCCAGGAGGGGGTGCCGTCGGCGGCGTAGGCGCGCAGGAACCATTCGGTGCCGAGCAGGACTCGACTGCCGTCCGGGGCTATGTCGGCGGATATGGCGTTTTCGAGTGGTTTCAGGCCCAGTGGCTTGCCGTTCAGCTTGGGGGCCAATGAGTCCCACCAATCGGTGACCGTCAGCCCCGGGACCCGGATCTCGGGCCCAGTCAGCGGGGGTGGGTGAATGACAGTTGCGATGCCCCGTGCCTCGGGTGTGCTGCCGGAAAACAGGGTCGCCAGCCAACGTAGGAACTGACCCAGAATACCGTCCGATTCGGATAGCGGCGGGTCCAGGCTCAGGCGCCGTTGGCTCAGGTCCAGCCGGAGACGATGGACGCGCCAACTGCCGTCCGAGTCCAGCACCCGGCAATCGACATCCGCAACCAGGCCGTCGGCCGAGAGCCGCAGGACCTGCGAAGGGCGCCGGAAGTCCAGGATGGCCGGTCCGCGGCCGGGCGCCGGGCCGGGTCCAGCGCCCGCCAAGGTCGCCACGGCAGGCCCCGCACCCGGATGGTCCGCCCCCGCTGACCCTTGGGTGGCCGGGTCGCGCCAGACACCCCAGGCCGGGTCTGTGGCGCCGAAGACCAGGCGGCCATCGCCGAGCGGCACCAGGTCCATGATCGCATTGGTCGCGAGCCGGTGGCGGGCGGGTCGGCCGGTGCCGGCATCGGGCCAGGCGACGAGCTTTTCGTCAGCAGCGCTGATGTAGCGCCCACCGGCAAACAGGGTCCGTCCGTCCCTGGACCAGGCGACCGAGGACAGGCCGCCGTTGCCGATACCACTGGTGTCCGGCCCCGGCAGGGCCTTCAAGTCATCCCCGGAGAATAGCCCGACCGCGGTGCTGTCGTCATATCCCACCGCGATCCGGCCGCCGTCCGGGGAGAAGGCGACCCCGGATAGCCGGTACCCGCCGGGCGTTTCCACCCGGGCGGTGGGCCTGAGGTCAGGTCCATAGAGGTGCAGCCGGCCGGGCCGGCCGTCACCGCACTCGGTCGCGGCGATTCGGCCCTGGCGGTCGAATGCGATGCCGTGGCTGCGGGAACCGTAGTCCGGATCGCGCCCGATCTCGGTCCAATCCCCGGCCGAATAGAGCCGGATGCCGCCCTCGCCCAAGGCCGCGGCCAGCCGGCTGCCGTCCGACGAGAAGGCAAGATGGTTGACCACATTGGGCAGGCCGCCGATCCGGTGCCGGAGCTGTCCCGAATCGCGGTCGAACAGATAGATCGCGACCTGCCGGTCCCACTCGTACCCGGTCCATCCACCCACCGCCACCGTCGCCCCGTCCGGCGACATGGCCGCCGCAAAGAGTTTACCCTCATCGCCCTCGCCGATCGGCGGGCGCAGCACCCGCAGCAAGGCCCCGCTCCCCAGGTCCCAGACCCGGGCGGTCTTGTCGTGGGAGGCGGTGACCAGCCAGCGGCCCTGGGCATCGACCCCGATCCGATAGATCGGCGCCGTGTGCTGCCCGGACTCGATGCGCGGGAAGGGTCGGGTGGGCGGCTGGGCCTGATCCGGGCCCGGGTCTGGACCGGCCACCCGGTCCGCCGTCGGCGCACCGGCCCAGGCGGCCGGGCCGAGCACCGCCACGGGAGCGCCGACCGCCAGGGCCAGCAGCAGCCAGGCGGCGAACCAAAGGAGCCGGGCGCGCCGCCCGGTCAGGGCGCGCGGCCGGGCTGGCTGGGCTGGGCTTAGGCGAGGCTCGATCATCTGGACCCCTTGCACACCGACCTGGGCTGGGCGCGACACCCCTCAAGTCTCCCATGTTTGCGCCCCGGGCGCATCCGCGCCCACCGCTTCTCGCTCCCGCCCGCCGAGGGCGCGCAAGTCCCCGGTGGGAGGGGCTTTACCGTG
The DNA here is from genome assembly GCF_903828115.1 of uncultured Thiodictyon sp. Taxonomy (GTDB): domain Bacteria; phylum Pseudomonadota; class Gammaproteobacteria; order Chromatiales; family Chromatiaceae; genus Thiodictyon. The sequence goes on from NZ_CAIKKU010000789.1 coordinate 22,156, forward strand.
AAAGTCCGGCGGGGACCTTGTGGGAGCGGCTTCAGCCGCGCCGCGAGGCCGCGGTAACCTGCGACGTTGCGGCAGCTTGCGAGGCCTCGTCGCGGCTGAAGCCGCTCCCACAGCGTCGCTGCGCGACCTTCGCGGTAAGACCGCTCCCACGGGGAACCTATTCGAGCGTGCCGTCGCCCGGTCCAACCAGGTAGTCGAAGCCGCCCTCGCCGCAGGTGGTCTGCAACTGCCCGAGGATCTGCCGCACCCGGGCGTCGGACTCATTGGGGCCGCGCATATAGCAGGGCCGGCCCTCGCGGCCGTAGGTGAACTCCTCGGTGCACGCCAGGCTGTCGACCGCGCCGAAGATGCCTTTCGCATTCTCATAGTCGCGATGGGGCGAGAACCCCAGGCCCTCGGCATAGGCGACGGCCCCCTGGATCAGCTTGCGGGCGCAGGCGGGCTCCACGGTGCGGAACGACTGACCGTCGGGCACCTCGGTCAGCCCGGGCTTGATCATGTTCTCGTAGGTCCGTTCGCTCGCCACTTTGAACAGTGCGTCCTTGACCCCCAGGCAGAAGATATCGACCACGAAGGCGGTGATCGCCAACATGCCGTCCGGCATCCGCCGCACCCAGACGACGGTGCCCATGCCGATCTCGAACAGTTGCTCCGGGACCAGACATTCATGCATCGGGAACTTGCAGTATTGCAGCGCCCGGTGCCCCGCGGCCAGACCGGTCGCGGTCCCCTTGGCCACCAGCTTGCGCTTCTTCTTCTTGTCCTGGAGTTGTTTCTGCCGCTGCCGTTCGTTGACTGCCATTGCACATGCCTCATGGGTATCTGGAGTCCAAGGCTGGCGCCTTGGGGGCGGGGGGTAGGGGGTGGGGGCGGGACGGGGTATTCACCCCGTCCCGAACCTTTATTACACGGGCGATCCCTTAAACAAGGGACGCCATCGTTGTCGTTGTCGTTGTCGTTGTCGAAGTTATCGTAGCGGCACGGATTCTCTCGCACCCCAAAGTGCATCGCTTCTCCGATTACGATTA
>NZ_CAIKKU010000790.1 GCF_903828115.1 uncultured Thiodictyon sp.
ACGCGGGGCCCCGCGCGCGTTGGGGTGACTTTTCGCCCAGCGCTCGACGCCGCGCACGTAACTCACTGATCGTTCGCTCTGCGCCGGCCCCAGGTTGGGGTAAACGAAAGTTCCCCCGCGCCGCACGGCTATTTTTTCCAATGGGTTACGGACATCGCTAACGGCTCCGAACAGGAACTGCGGGCCGTTGCCGGGCAACTGAAGACGCATGGCAATCCGCAGGTCGCCATGCGGCGCTACCGCGGGCTCGCCGGGACCGACCTGCACGTCCTCGCGGCAACCTGTCTCGAGCCCGCGACGCGTACGTTGTGGCGGGTCGGCGCGGCGGACGCGGAAGCGGCAATCGCGGTGTTCGGCGGCGGGCGCCCCGCTCAGCATCCTCGCGACTGACCAATCCCGCTCGTTCGGGGCAGTCATCGTCGGCGGCTTCGGCGACCTGGGCTCGGAACGCGCCCTGCTGCGCAGCGAGACCCTGACCTGCGTGCGCACCGACGGCGGCGCGATCGAAGTCCCGCGCGACGCCTACGCGGTGGGCGAGGACGGTAAGGTCGGGGTGCGCGGCCGACTGGTCAGCAAGCCGGGCGCGTTGCTCGCCAAGGCGTTTCAGGTCAGCTTCCTGACCTCCTTCGCCAAGGTCTTCACCCAGGTCCCGAGCATCCCGATCAGCACTGGGGGCAACCAGATGCAGTACCAGTCCATGTTCACCCCCCAGGCCGCGGCGGCGGGGGCGGCCGGTGGGGTCGGCGGGGCCATGGACCGGTTGGCCGACTATTACATGGAAATGGCGCAGCTGTCCTTTCCGGTGCTGGAGGTCGATGCGGGGCGGGCGGTGGAGTTGATTGTGAACAAGGGGCTGTCGTTGCGGTTGGGGAGGTGATTGGGCGGCTGAGGCGCCGCCGCGTGCCTCCGAATTTAGCTGCCGCGATCCGCCTCTCCGGCCAGCCGCAAGACCTCTGCGACCAGCGCATCCGCAAGCCGATATCCCTGACGCGACAGGTCGGCCAACACGGGCCCGACGGACTCCAACAGACCGGAGCGCTTGGCGGCCAGCAGCACCCCGGCCAGACCGACCACCGGGAGCCCACGGCGCCGGGCGACGTCCCGCCCGCGACGCTCGTCGATCAGCAAGAAGCGGCAGTCGGTCTGCTCGGCCAGCAGGATCGCAGAGGCCTCGCCGGCGTCCAGCGACAGGCAGAGGCGAGCCAGTTCCGCCTCGGAACCGGGCGCCAGCGCCTGCGGCTGGATGACGCCGCGGGCGAGGGCGGCCGACAACACCCGCGCGCCCGGCCGGCCTGAATCCACGCACAGTTCGACCAGTACGGTCTCGGGGACCTGCACAGACTCGTAGAGGGATGCGAGCAGCGACAACCGGTCAATGCGGGCCAAGGCGATCAATGGCCCCGCGTCCGCGACGACGACCTGGTTCACAAGGCGATGTCCAGTTCGCCCGCCAACTCCTCGGCCGGATAGTCCACCGCGGCCAGACCGAGCGACCCCAGCAGGTCAATGAAGCCGTCCAACGACAGCCCGGCGACCTTGGCCGCCTGTGCGAGCGTCAGTTGCCGACCCTCGAACAGGCTCAAGGCCAGGGCCCGGTGGACCCCCTGGTCCAGCAGGCGCCGGTCGAAGGGCAGGGCGAGGATGGCGGGTCGGCCATGTTTGGTGATGAGCGACATCTGCCCAAGCTCGGCGTCCTTGAGCAGGTCGCCGGAGCGGGTGCGCAGATCCCGGACCGAGAAGACATCGAGCGTTTCCATGAGTGCCCCCAGATAAGTGTGCCCACGAAGCGTAGCATAAATGGGGGCGCGTCGTGGGGCCCGGGCCATGGTTGCCCTCTGATCGAGTGTCTTCTCGACGTGTTGAGCGCCCAGGATGGCGCCTCAGCGGGGCGAGGAAAGTCCACGGCCTGCGATGGTCAAGCTGTCGGATTATAGTGGACCCTGAAAACCGGACAGCAATTTAAGCTCCCGTCGAACCAAAAGGGGCATGTCAGAATGGGCGAAGCGAAGCGCAAGACGTACACGGCATCCTTCAAGGCCAAAGTTGGTCTGGAGGCGATCCGCGGGGTCA
>NZ_CAIKKU010000791.1 GCF_903828115.1 uncultured Thiodictyon sp.
GAGCTAGCGGTCGAGAGGACTTTCATGTTCCGGGGTGGCGCGGGTGCCATGACCGTTAGCCCGACAGCGCCTATCAGCGGCCCTGATCCGGCTAACGGCCATGGCGCCCGCGCCACCCCGAAAGATGAAAGTTGCGGGCGCCATGGCCGTTCCCTCTCCCCGGCCCTCCCCCAGAGGGGGAGGGGGATGAGGAGCGCGCTCCCGGCGCGACTTTCACGGTAAAGCCTCGACCTCCAGTGGCCGGAACGACGATCAAGGCCCGCATGTTGATCGGTCGCGATGCGTTTCCATCATCCCTCCCGCGCCTGGATCAGCGCAATGAAGGCCTCCTCCATCTCCGGCGGCGGCTCCCCGAGCCGCGCGGCCGCCGCCTTGATCTCGGCCGGAGTGCCGATGGCCAGGACCTCACCCGCGGCCATGATGGCGAGGCGGTCGCAATACTCGGCCTCTTCCATGAAATGGGTGGTCACGAGCACCGTCACCCCGCCCTCCGCCAGGGCATTGATGCGCGACCAGAACTCGCGCCGGGCCAGGGGATCGACCCCGGAGGTGGGCTCGTCCAGGAACAGGATGTCCGGCTCGTGCAGCAGGGCCGCGGCCATGGCCAGGCGCTGTTTGTAGCCCAGCGGCAGGGTGCCGCTCTCCACCCCCGCCAGGTCCCCGAGCTCGAAGGCATCCAGGGCCCAGGCGATGCGCTCCGCGGCCCGCGCGCCCGCAAGGCCATAGGCGCGGGCGAAGAAGGCGAGGTTCTGACGCGCGGAGAGGTTGGCATAGAGCGAGAAGCGCTGCGCCATATAACCGATGCGCCCGCGCGCCCGGGCGGCGGCGCGGAGCAGATCCAGACCCGCCACCCGCACCTCGCCGCTGCTCGGGGCCAGCAGGCCGCACAGCATCCGGAAGGTCGTGGTCTTGCCGGCCCCGTTGGCCCCCAGGAGCCCGAAGACCTCACCGGGGCGCACGGCGAAGCTCACCCGCTGCACCGCGACGAAGCCGCCGAAGCGCCTGGTCAGGTCGGTCACGACAATGGCGTCCCCGGTGAAGGTCGGGGTCACCCGCACCTGGGGGGGCCTGATCGCCTCCCGGCCGCCGTGGAGCAGGGCGACGAAGCCGTCCTCGAAGCGCGGCGGCACCGGCTCGCAGCGGACCGGCTCGCCCAGTGCCGCGCAGTCGAGCGCCGCCCCCTCCTGCATCACCACCCGCACCGACTCGCCTTGCAGCACCGCGTCCAGCACCCCGGGCCGGCGCGCCAGCGCGCTTTGGAGCCGGCGCCGCGTCGCCGCCGCGCCGGTCACGCGCAGGGTGCGGCCCGCCAAGGGGTCACTGAAGTGTGCGGGGGGACCTTGGTCGACCACCCGCCCCTGGTGCAGCAGGATCACCTGGGCGCAGCGCTGCGCCTCGTCGAGATAGGCGGTGGAGAGCAGCACGCTCATGGATTGCTGTGCCACCAACTGATAGACGATGGCCCAGAGCTCGCGGCGCGAGACCGGGTCCACCCCCACCGTGGGCTCGTCGAGCAGCAGCAGGCGGGGCGGATTGACCAGGGTGCAGGCGAGCCCGAGCTTCTGCTTCATGCCCCCCGAGAGCCGTCCCGCCAGGCGTCGACCGAAGGGTGCCAGGCCCGTCATCTCCATCAGGCGCGCATAGCGGTCCGGGCGCTCGCCCGGCGACACGCCCTGCAGGTCCGCGTAGAGGTCCAGGTTTTCCTGGACGCTCAGGTCCTCGTAAAGGCCGAAGCGTTGGGGCATATAGCCGATGCGCGACTGCACCGCGAGACCGTCGCGGGTCGCGTCCAGACCCAGGACCTCGATGCGCCCCGCATCCGGGGCCAGGAGCCCGGCGGCCAGGCGCATGAAGGTGGTCTTGCCGGCGCCGTCCGGGCCGATGAGTCCGGTTACCACGCCGGGTGTCAGGCTCAGGGTCACGTCGGCCAGGGCCGTCAAGGTCCGGGTCGCGACCTTAAAGGTCTTGCACAGGCCGATGGCGCGCAGCGGTGGATCGCCGTTGCGCACCGCGCCGTCATTCGACGTATTTCTCGCCCCTGAACTTAAGGACAGTGTCGCCGCCGCCGATGCAGACATCGTGGTATCCGGAACTTATGGTTATCGTTGTCGTTGTCGTTGTCGTCATCGTAATCGGAGAAGCGATGCTATTCCGGCTGCGAGAGCATCCGGGGTGCTACGATAACCTCGATTACGAATAC
>NZ_CAIKKU010000792.1 GCF_903828115.1 uncultured Thiodictyon sp.
GGGCCGCTCCTACGGCGTAGGAGCGGCCCCCAGGCCGCGACGGCTGTCACCCTCAGACCGCAGATCAGTCCCCATCTGACGACCGAGCCCGCTCCGAGGCCCGCCGGGCTTGCGGCCTTGCGCCGGGTCGCTGCGACCGGTATACCGCGCCGCCACTCAACCATCCGGAGAAACGAGAGTATGACTGACGAGAACTCGCTGGTGCTGCGCCAGGACGATGCCGGTGTCACGACCCTGACGCTGAACCGGCCCCAGGCGCGCAACGCCCTGTCGCGCGCCATGCTGAAGGCCCTGCACCGAGCCTTCGACGACATCGCCACCGACCAGGCCGTGCGCGTCGTGATCCTGGCCGGGGCCGGCCCGGGCTTCTGCGCCGGTCATGACCTGAAGCAGGCGATGCAGATGCTGCTGACGGGCGACCCGATCGACGCCGCGACGGCCCTGCGCTTTGGCCTGGTCAACGAGATCGTACCGGCGGCCGAGCTCGAGGCCCGCACCGCGGCCCTGGCCCGCCAGTTGGCGGGCAAGTCACCACTGACGCTCGCAATCGGCAAGGAGGCCTTCTACCGCCAGCTTGAATTGCCCCTGGCCGAGGCCTATGACTACAGTCGCCAAGCCATGGTACGCAATCTGCAAACGCTGGATGCGCAGGAGGGCATTGCCGCATTTATCGATAAGCGCCCGCCGCGGTGGTGTGGGCACTAGCCGCGCAGCGGGTAAAGTCAGGCCTTGGCGCCCTGGCGCCCCGCACTTGCTACTGCCGGCTTGGCACCGCCCGGCAACGCGTATTGGACCCGATGCCGTTAAGTTAAGTCCGGCGCGGGCCTCTCGTTCCCACGCTCCGCCCGGTGACGGCGAACTCACGCGTCCTCCCGGAACCCCGCACCGATCATGCCGATCAGTCGTCGCGTTGAGTCGTCTTTCACTCGGTAGTAAACCCGGCCGGCGTCCTTGCGGCAGGCCAGGATGCCATGGTCCCGCAGGATTGCAAGGTGTCGGGCGATACAGTTGCGGGAGCTGCCGACCTCATCGACGAGGTCTTGAACACCGACCACCCGCCCGCCCAGAATGCCTAGAATCCTCAGACGCAAGGGGTGGGACATGACCTTGAGCGAGCGGGCGGCGCGCTCCAGCTCATCGTCGTCGGCGAACAGGGTCATGGTGTGCACTGCCGCATCGGGGTCATTCAAATTCGATTCAGATCCGTATTTTACCGGTTGCGAGGTGACCTGCTGCGCATTCGTCGGTCTGGGCGCCATTGCGCGAATCACTTTGGCGGCCGATCCAGAACTGCTGCCACCGCCTCTTGCGATGACGCCGTCGATGAAAAAACGCTCAGTCAGCGCCGGCGCCTCGCCGAGCCGGCGCAGGATCGGCAGCGGGTCGGCCAGACCGCTGGTCTCGATCACCACTCGTCGGTTGGCGCAGCAGTTGGGCGAGCAGCGTGGTCTTGCCGCTGCCCAGACACCCGGTCAGCAGCGAGACGGGCACGCGGGCGGCCGGTGCGCCCAGGGAACGGTTCACTAATAGGTTAAACAAATCCATCAGGCAATGCCTGTCGCGTCGTTGTCCTTGTCGTTGTCGTTGTCGTTGTCGTTGTCGTAATCGTAATCGTAATCGTAATCGAGATTATCGTCGCGCCCCGGATTCTCTCGCACGCCAAATTGCATCGCTTCTCCGGTTACGACAACGACAACGACAACGACAACGATTGTTCGGTGGGCAGGCCCCCCGCCAAGTCGTCGGGGCGCGGTGCGGGAAATGCCATGGCCGCGATGAATCCGTCACTGAACTGCGGATCATTGGCCAACTCGACCGACTCGACGCGTGCGACCTGTGCGGCCAGGGTGCCCCGCGCGGCGCCGTTGGTCAGCAGGGTCTCGGCACCGGTGCGCGCGGTGTTGCCGACATACTCGACCTTGCCGTCGAAGGCGGCCGGGAAGAGACCGATGTCGACCAGGCTGCGGGTGCTGAGATGATAGCCGAAGGAGCCGGCGATCAGTGCACGATCCACTGTCTGCGCCTCCAGGCCGTTGCGTTTGAGCAGGGTGTCGATCCCGGCCCGAACCGCCGCCTTGGCCAGTTGGACCTGGCGGATGTCGCGCTGTGTCAGGTAGACCTGCCCGGCGAGTTGAAAGACAGGTTTGTCGTCGCGTCGGTTCAGGCGCTCGCGCAGTCCCGGGGGCAATGACCCGGGGTTGCGGGTAAAGCGGCCGGAACCCTCGATCACCCCATGGGTCACGAGTGCCGCCACGGCATCCAGCAGGCCGCTGCCGCACAGTCCGACCGGTTCGGCGTCCTCGATCGTCGTCAGAACCACCTCGCCGTCCACGATGGCGCAGCGTTCGATGGCGCCGCGGGCGGCGCGCATACCGCAGGCGATGTTCATCCCCTCGAAGGCCGGGCCGGCCGCGGTGGAGGTCGCCTGCAGCACCCCGTCGCGTGCCAGCACCATCTCGCCATTGGTCCCGATGTCCACGAACAGAATGAGTCCGGCGGCCGTGGCGAGCCCGGTCGAGAGGATGCCCGCGCTGATGTCGGCGCCGACAAAGCCGGATACGATGGGTGGGAAATAGACCTGTCCATGGCGTGAGACGCGCAGGCCCAGCGCGGCGGCGGGCAGGTACTCGTCGCCGCTCAGGGTCGGTGTGTAGGGGTAGCGTCCCAGCGGCTCGGGACTCACCCGGGCGGCCAGGTGGAGCATGCAGGTGTTGCCGGCGACGACCACCTCGTAGATGCGGCGCCGGGGGACCCGCGCCTCGGTGGTGAGTACGCCGATCAGGCGGTCGATCTCAGCCATCAGTTCGCCGTGCAGGGTCTCAAGGCCCGGGGCGGTCGAGCCCAGGTGCACGCGCGAGAGCACGTCTTGGGCATGGACCGCCTGCGGATTGAGTGCGGAGGCGGAGCCGGCCGCGGAGCCGGTGCACAGATCGATCAACGACACGACCAGCGTCGTGGTGCCGATGTCCACCGCGACCCCCCAACTGCGGGCCGCGGTATCGCCGTCCTCGCTGCCCAGCAGGCGCCCGCCGCCGACCAGGTCGGTACGCCGCCACGTCGGGTCGTAACGCTTGGTGAGCCAGGGGGCGAGCGGCAACTCGGCGCTGCGGCCGTCCTCCAGGATGCGCAGCCCGCGTTCGCTGCCGCCCGGCAGATCGACGGTCAGATCACCCTCCACCAGCGTATTGCACAGGAGTATCCAGCCGGATTCCAGGTCCGCCGCGCTCAATTCGTGGCGGCCGATGATGCGCGCCCGCGGGCGCGACGCCGGATCGAGCCGCACGCGGCACTTGCCGCAGGTGCCGCCGCCGTTGCAGGGCGCCTCTAAGCGCACCCGGGCGCGGCGTGCCGCGTCCAGCAATGAGCTGCCGTGCGGGACCTCGACGCTCACGCCGAGCGGCCTGAATTCGATCAGGGCCATCAGCGATTCCCCGCGTGCTGGACCGTACCGGTCAGGGCGCGGATGTTCTCGAGCGATGTCGAGGTGCTCAGGCCGCAGGCCGGGGAGATGATGTCGATCCCGTCGCGCAGCAGCCGGGCCGTGTTGCGCGCCACCTTGTCGCTGTCGCCGAACTCGAGCAGCGAGGTGCTGAGGTTGCCCATGGTGGTGATGCCCGGGAAGTCCGCCTTGAGCGCGCGCAGGTCGATCATGGCATCGGTGCGCAACTCCTTCATGAAGGCGAGCGGCGCGACCACCGAGGCGGCCGTGCTGATGGGGCCCGAGATGCTGGCGACCACCGGCACCTCGGCATTGCGCCGCTTCAACTGATGCGCGGCCTCGATCACGGTGCCGAGGCGGCCCTGCTGCACCAGTTGCCGGGGGTCGCCGAACAGCACCTGGGCGCAGGAACCGAAGGCCTCCTGGGCAATCTTCGGCTCACAGGAGCGCGTGCCCATATCGATGGCGCTGCCGAAGACCTCCGGCTCGACCGTCATGCAGAACGGCACCGTTCTCTCAGACTTACACAAACCTACGCAGCAAGTTTGGCGCTGAGTTCCTGCTTCACCGAGGTCGGTTTCACGCGAACCTTGCGGCCCGCGCCAGAGCCTTCCTCTCCACAGGCTGACACCGCGGAACTCGCGGCGTAATTGGCGAGATTGATCGCCGCATTCAGATCCCGGTCGTGGCGGACGCCACAGGCCGGGCAGACCCAGTGCCGAAGCGATAACGGCAGGGAATCAATCTTATGATCGCATTGCGAGCAAGTCTTGGTGCTTGGATACCAGCGATCCGCGACCACCACGAGCCCGCCGCGCAGCGCGCTCTTGTCCTGGTTTTCGGCGGGACGGGTGAGGGTCTGATCGGTATCAACGACGACGGCGACGAACCAGCGATCAGCCGTGCGCGAAATCGTTGCCGAGACTATCTTGCCGGTAAAGCGCAACGTCTCGCGTATCCGCACCCAGCCCAGATGGGGGAGGCGGATACGCGAACCGTCGAGGGCGAACTGCCCATTGTCCAGGGCGAAGCTGTCGTTGCGCCCCTTCTTGTGAAAGCGCGGATACTTGGCACGCCCGGCAAAAAAGTTCTGGAAGGCCGTGCCCAACTGCATGATGGCTTGCTGCGGGGCGCACTTAGTCACGTCCAGCATCCACAGGAACTGCTCGCGCTTGATGGCGTTCAATTGCCTGCGCAAGGCCGCCTCATTGGGTTTAGCCAAGAGCGGGTTGTCCTGGCACGCCTAATACTGCTCCTGCCACTGCGCCAGCGCCTAGTTGTAGGCGAAACGCGCGATGCCGGCGGCACGGGCAAAGTAGGTGCGCTGGGTGTTGTTGGGATCCAGGGCGATCTTGTGGGACAGGATCATGACGGCGCACCACCCACGGCTTGCTTGATGCTGTCGATCAGCTGTCCGCTGGGGGTGCGCTCGGAGGTGATATTGCCGCTGATCTCCCGGCGACACACGATTTCGGCCGAGACGCCAAACGCCTTGGCGGCCTCTCCGATCCGGACTCTGTGTGGATTCTTGCCCATGTGCGTGCGAGATTTAGTGCTTTTAGCGCGACAGATCAAGCCCTCCGGTGGCCCGGTGCCAGGCCGAGCGGCACACTCAATGACCGGCAACCTCGATCTTGACCTGCGGCGAAAACTCACTTGGATTCAGGGCCGCAAGCTGGGTTCTAACGCGCTCGCGCAGTCCGATGGCGGGCTTGAGGACATAGTCATCGTAGTCGGGGTGCTCCGGATTCAGCATGAACAACCGTGACAGCGCACGGGCCAACCGCTCGATGGCCTTGGAGTCGCGGGTATCACCATGCAGCGACGGGACCTGACCATAGGGGAAGACCGCCTGGCTGGCGGTGCGGATCTGGTGCGCATACTCGCCGAAAACATCGGCCTTCATGCCCGGACCCTGGGCGAAGTGGGCATTGGTGATGCGTGGGATCTCCCACCCGGCGACGATTCCGTGAAAGCGGTCGAGCAGGGCATCGTCATGGAACATCTCGGGTAACTGGCGGATGAAATCGGGGCGGGTGGGCTTGCCGAGATAATCCATATCGATATTCGCCAGAACCATCAGCCCACACTCACTGGTGATTTTGTCGTGACCGATAGTGTAATGGCCGGACTCCAGATAGTCCTTGAACTTGGCATGGATGTCGCCTTCCCCCTTGAACTCAATGGACTGACCCTCGTCGAGTACCAGCAAGTCGAAGCGGGCGAGCAGTCCTTCCTCTCGGGTGTTCAGGTTCTTGAACAATTGGGCCCGGGTCAAGGCGCCACCGCTATTGAGCCAGACATGGCGGCTCAGATTGGAAAAGACGAATGACTTACCGGTGCCTTTGGGAGCCAACTCCATCATATTCAAATTCTTCTGCACGAGCGGCAGCAGTCGCAGGAGGATGTTGCGCCGTTGATTCTCGGTGTAGGCGTCGGGCTCATAACCCATGGTGCGGATCAGGACCGCCAGCCACTCCTCGGTACTGAACCCTTGGCGCGCATCCACGAGAGCCTGTAAGCGGACCTGACCCGACTGCATGGGACGAAACTCGATCAGCTCGATCACGTTGCGGTCTTTACCGTCCGACCGGAGCATGAGTCGGCCCGCGCCCCACTGACCGCCACTCAGGAGCCCGGGATGCTCCTCCAACAGTACGTTACTGGTCTCGGCTCGGCTCTCGTCCAGGCAGGGGATATCGACGAAGCGCTTACCCTTGGATACATCGACACGCACGGTAAAGCGATCGAGAACGACGACGGAGTCACCATTGACGATGCGATTCTTCAGCCCCTCCTTTTCGGTCTTCGTGGGCAGGTGTTGAGTCATGAAGGCGGTGATTTCCTGATAGACCGCTTCATCCTTCTTATCCGGCTGTTCATAGCGCGACACAAGCCATTCCTCGACGAAGGTCGTCACCGTCCGCGCCTCACGGATGTGGAGATTGCGTACCCGCTCTTTATCGATCGTCAGATCGCCGAGCAGTGCGACAACCTTACGATCAAAATCAGTGATAATCGCCATGGTCGCTGGTATCCGGTGTCACAGGTCAAAGAAATCGTTGAAATCGCTCGCCGCCGTGGTGCGCTCCATCAGGTGTGCACTCAATTCCAGGTCCAAGTCAAACGCAAGGCTCTGGAACGGCCCCCCGTCGCCGGGCTGATAACGCAATTCAAAGGGCACCCGCGTCTTTCCCTGCTGCTCGACACTGGCCGTCAGATTGAGAATGATCGGGGTCTGCGTCGCGAAGGGGTCAAGACGGCTGATCGGTTGACTCTCACCGGCAAAGGGCGCCTTGGCGACCACCTTGAGATGAAGGAAAGTCTCACTGGACGAGTTGACAAGGCAGAGGTTCGCGTACCAACCTTTGGTCGCCGCATGGCAGCGCGCCTCAGCAGGGGTCAAATGCAGGGCGAAGGGTGGTTGAGCCGCCCCCGGAGCGATCCGGATAAAGGGAATCAGCACTTCCTCTGGAGTCAGCCCCCCATGCAGCAGGTTCGCGGTCGATCCGAACGCCACCCGACCATGGGGGATCAACCAGCCGCCGAGTTGGCCGTCGGCTGCCACATAGGCAAAACCTTCCGGTACCGACTCAGGGGCCGAGGAGACCTGAAGCAGGCGCCGCTCGACTGGCAGCGTACCAGGCAGCGGTGCGCTGCTGCGTGAGACCTTGGTGGCACCATGATCGGCCGTGATCAGGATCGTCGCCTTGGCGCCGAAGCGGGCCGCATCGAGCAGCCAATTGGCGATCAGCTCGGCGAGTTCCGCTGCAACCGCTCGAACCCGATCGCGATGCAGACGAAACTCGGTGCATTGGTGCAGGTCGTCGTCCACCCGGTTGTCCAAGCACACCAGGAGCCGGGTCCGGGGGCTTAGCGCCTGCCGAAAGTCTCTCCAACTCTTGACGATCTGGAGCGCCCCCGGCGCGGTGAGGTGGCCAGCGAAGCGTTCCCGCACGGCTTTCTCGTAATCCGCCGATGGGGTCGGTCGATCACGGCCGGTCAAGACGCCGATCTTGCCGACTTCGGTAATGGTCGGCAGAGGTGCGAAGAGCGGCTTGATCATGGGCGCGGTCTGGTCCACCAGCCGTTGACGCAGTTCCAACTCCACCAGATCCATATGGATCGCGCCCAAGGCGTCGATAATACAGAGGATGACCAGGTTTCCGGCGGCAAGTTCCTCATCTACCGTGCGTGCGACGACGCGCCAGTCATATTCCGACTGAATAATTCGATTCTGCTGACCCACAACCCAGCGTGCGAAGCTCTCCCCGACGGCCCCATCCGGCTCCGCATGTCGCTCAAAGGCCCCGATAGCATAACGGAAGTAGCGCACGCTCCAGCGCAGCACATCGTTCACGCAGGCGTCCACGGGCAGCGGATCGCAGTGGGAATGGTCCAGATACTCCTGCATCCGGGTCGCCAGACCGCCTGCGGCCACGCCCCCAAGGTTGCGTAGGGCCAGGATCAAGGACACGCTGGCGATCCCGGGGTTTTGCTCAAAAAGGGTCTGAAAGCAATCCAGCAGCCCCGGCCAGTCTTGCAGGGCATAGTCAGCGAGGGCTTGGACCTGAAGCCCTTCGCCATGGGTCCGGCGCTCCGCCGCGATCAACAGATGTCGCAAATAGTCGGGATAGGGGGCAGCATCCACTTCCGCTAGCGGCAGTGGGGGGAGCTGCTGTACCAGGGCCTTGGAGCACAAGCGGGGTGGCAATGCGAACGTCGAGTTCAAACCGTCCCGGGCGCCAAGGTCGACCAAGCGCTCGTGCAGGAAGGCTAGAGCGAGTGTGCGATAGACTTGCTGTGGCGCCTCAGGTCCGTCGATGAATAGCGCCAAAAGCTCCGTGGCGGCGGCATTCCCGGTCGCCGCCAAGCGATCTTTCAGCCTCCGCTTGATCTGCTCAAGTCCCAGCAATGTCTTGACCACAGTCGGCTGCTTGGAAAAGGCGCGGAGCATTTCGGACAAGTCTGTCGTCTGCCCCAGGATCGGGTCGAGCAAAGCAAGAACCCGGTCGGTTGGGTCCAGTTCACCGCCCTCTATTCGCCGCTCTCCGACCACGGTCAGCAGCGAAAGCACAAGTCTGTCCTCCAACCAGAAGGGCGACGGGCAGCCTAGCCGGTCGCGTAGCGAACGCCGTGGGGCAACTCGCTCGATTTCCAGACCAGGTTGCCCCGCCAAGTCGTGAAAACGGTGAAAGATCGCCGACGACATGTGCAGGACCAACGGCGCGGCTTCACCGGTGCGCAGGCAGTGGCAGATGCGTTTCCGTACCGCTTGGATCTGATTCACCTCGGACGACAGGACAGCCTCAGCATCCTGATCCTGGTAAAGGCCGAAATCATCGATCACGATCCGTACTGTCATGAACAATCCTAGCCCGGGGGGCAATCGGCAGCGGCAACAATACTAAGCCCGTCGAGATGGCTGGCGAGGATCTCCGCGAGGCGAGCAGTATCTAGCGTGGTTTGGTAACGGCGGATCAGCGCGGCAAGTTCTTGGTTGAAGGTTGCCTCTAGGCTTGGCTCCCGTACAATAAGCGGCAGTGCAATGACGTCGATCGGCCTCTCTTGTGGCTCGGCATACTCCAATTTGATTATGTGCGCTGGGTCTTGGGCCGGCGGGGGCTCAGGTTGTGCGGCTTGTTCCAGCAATCGCTGGAGGTCGCCGCTCAAGCGGCCGATCTCAATGTCACTGCAGCGATCGAGACCCTTTCCGGCGATGGCACTTACTACCTCAGATAATGCCTCCGGCTCGCCCTGATCAAGCCGCTCTAACGCATGTGCAAGTATGGCCTTTCCCTGTCGCTTAATGGTATCGATAATACGCTGTTTCTGCCCCGGGTCCTGCATCGCTGGGGTGATGACTTGCCGCACTGTCGCCATGCGCTCGTCTTTGATCGTCTCGATGGAATCAAAAAGTCCTCGGAGAACGGCACACATTTCCTCCCCATCGACAGCATTCTTGGTGAGGCTCACCAAGCAATCCGCGACGTCTTGAGCGTCAAATCCAGGCTGCTTGAGCTTTTGAAACAGGCTGCGCACAGGGTCGCTCAACTTGGGCGAGCCCTTCACTGCATCGGGTAATCCGCTATAATAGGACCGCAGCCCCGTAACCGTCTCGCGAGCTTGCTCTTCCATATCAACGGCCGCGGACGGCGCAAGCAGAATCACCTGATGCAGTGCGTTCAAGACCTGAAGCTGCCCGGGCTTGAAAGTATCGAAGCGAAGCTTCAGGGTGCTGCCTTTTGAGAAGGCGTCCCAGAGTAACGACTCAAACGTGCCCGTTTGATTAACCCATTTTAGGCGATGGGCGTCTTTGCGGATGGCAACGGCGGTGAATATCGGCATAACAGCCGTCGGCAGCCCGAAGGGTGGCGCAATGAGCTTGGAGCGCAACTCAGAGAGTTCGCAGGATTTTCTTTTCTTGTCGAGCAGCGTATCCTGAATCAATGATAATAATTCCCTTACAGGACCATCATTTTCACTCGGGGTCTTTAAGTCCCAACCGCCGGCACGGGCAATCAGTATGCCGTTGCTGTATATGCCCAAGGTCCCATCGATCAACGCGGCTAACTCGCTGCCGTCATTTTCTCCAAAGAGATCAGTTCGCAAATGCGCGGGCTGATCGTCGAAATTCAAAATACCTTGGAGAAGCTTTTCTGTCCGCTTAATCTTGTAGTTATCCACGTTGTACAGACGATTGACGTTCATCGTCCGGACCTTGACCTCCTTTGGATACAGTGCGTGCACCTGCAAGGCAAGATAGTCACTGAAGCCGTGCCAACTTGTCACGTTGATCGACTCGTCCGGATCGCCGAGACGCCTGATAGCCACATCGCCGCGCTCCAGTGCGATGCGGCCGAGCCGCTCTTTGATCTCTTCGCGAAGTTGCCTGCGGGTCTTGTCCCGTTCGTTGCGAAGTCGACGTGCCAAACCTTCACCTGCCGCTTGCTGTTGCAATAGCTTTCTAATGACGATGTAACGGCGTAACGGCTCCACTAACTCCGCAAGTCCACGGCGCGGTATCCAGACATAGGTCAGTGTCCGTAGCACGGACATCTCTGCACAACGCTGGATTGCCTGCTCGGCCTGACGCGCATCCTCAAGCGCCACGATCACGACTAGCGCGGATAGACGCTCGTCGCTGACCAAGGCTAAATTGCCCGTTAAGTTCCCAACCAGTCGGACATCAAATGACCTGACGATCCCTGCCGGCGATGGGTCAAGGTCATGTATGCCGCACTGGGGCAACAGGTCTCGTAAAAGATCGGAATTCAGCTCCAGATAACCTGAAAGAGTATTTGAGGAAAGTTGCTTTAGCTCCTGTTCGATCAATGGCTCGATTTGGGTACCGGTCTCCGCCTCCAATTCCCATACCGGCGTGTTCGTATCCCTTCGCCAGATCAATCCCGCGCGGTGCAGGGCCTCTAATTCTTGCTTGAGGGCCAGGGGTTCTGACTCAGAGTCATAAAGCGCTGCGGCCAGAAACGCTTCGGTCGGCTGGAACTGTTCGCCGAGAACACGTGCAAGTAACAACGTAGCGAGGATGTCGCGCTTAGCGCCATGCGCCTCAGGAAAGCCCTGAACTACCGTGGCGATCGCGTGATTGTAGGCATCCGCGAGACCTGGATATTCGTCAAAGACATCGTCGCAATATACTGTAAGTAATTCCGGCAAACGAATCAGATCGGTCCCGTACAGCGCGTCTGACATAACGGCGCGCTCAAGTGCAGCGCCGGTAGTTGCCATTTGTAAGTTGTCAAAAAAAGTGAATACCGTGCGATTGGCTTGGGCGTAAAGTCCATGGGCGGCAATCGCAAAGAGACCAGCGGCGGTCACCGGATGCAATGGATAACACCCTGTCACGATGTGCCCGAGATCCTTCGCCAAGCTCGAAAACAAGGGCATGTTCGCGCACACTCGGGCAAGATCTGCAGCGCGAGACCGCGATTGCTCCAACAGGACGGTGCCGAGAACCGTTGGTGCGAGCAAGGTGCTCAACAGATGGTAGCCCTCGGTCTCAGAGGACTTGAGCGCCACCGGGAAGCTGCCGAAGCGGCCTTCAATGGTTTCCAGTCGGGTCCTGACCTCAATACCGGCCTGTGTGCTCGAACCGTACTCGCGTAAAGATCGATGGGTCAGGCCAATAAACAGGATGTGTCCCTTAGGTGGGGCGCAAACGGACTCGACGAATTTCTGGAGGTTGAAAATCTCCTCCACGGGATTACGTTGTGTCTGATTGATCAGGTTCTCTAGGGCATAACCGAACTCGTCCCAGATGACCGCGATGCCATTGTACCCATGATCTCTGGCCAGGATCGCGGCGGCTTCTGCGAAGGCGTCACTAACACCCTTTCCGCCGAATGCCTGCGGGTCGAACTGAGCACCCGCTGAAACCTTCGGATGCCAGACCTTGAAA
The DNA here is from genome assembly GCF_903828115.1 of uncultured Thiodictyon sp. Lineage (GTDB taxonomy): Bacteria > Pseudomonadota > Gammaproteobacteria > Chromatiales > Chromatiaceae > Thiodictyon. The sequence continues at coordinate 11,859 of NZ_CAIKKU010000792.1, forward strand.
GTTTCCAGTGCTTTAGGATCGAACGCGGCAAGTTGGGACTCTAGCTCGACCAGGTTGCACGCCCCGCCTAGGCTCGGGATTTCCCAATCGGCGAGGGGCTTATATCGATAGCTTGGCTCATGTTGCAAGATCGTGGCGAGGCGTTCCAGGGCCGCCGCAAACTCCGTTTTGGGAATGATTGTTTGGGGATCAAGTCCGTCCGTATCACATAAGGCGCGATAGAGACCCTCCAGCAGCGAGTTTTGCAGGGTGGGCGCCGGTGAACCGTATAACGCAATAACCAGATAAGGTCTGGCATCCTGATCGCCGCGGGGATGAAATGTAGTCTTGATCGCCTCGCACAGTTGGGACTCGCCCTGATTCTTCAACCGCTCTAGAAATCCCAGCATGGCTAAACCGCCGATCCCGCTACGCAACAATTCTCCTACCAACACACCCAGATGGCTCTTGCCGGAGCCGTAGACTCCATGCCAGATCATGGCACGACTTTGCTGGGGCGCATTTTGCAGAACCGCCTTTTGTAAGTGCCTCAGTATCCCGACCGATGAATGTGTGGGCGTAAACGCATCGACCAGGATTTCGGCGCGGTTCAAAAGACCATCGTCAAGGCGGATAGCGGCATTGCCGTGGGTAGCATTGATGGCAACGATATCACATAGTCTGGTCATGCCAGAACTCCTTGCAAATGATCAATCGGCTGGTGGCGGGAAAGCCAGATTGAAACAGGCAGACCAGGCAAATTGTGTTCCGCTAGACTCACTCGTAACTGACCAATGACGGACGGTGTCGCGACGGTCAGAATCACAATGTCGTGTCGACCAAAAGCATCGGCGAGCCCGACCCAGAATGTGGCTCGATCTTGCTCGGACCAATCCAGCATCCATTCTATCGGCGAAAGGATAAGCAGCCCCCGTTTGCGCGGGAGGAAGACCGCATTTAGAAAATCTCGGCGTATGCACGGAATATCGGGCGCATCGGCGACGCCAGGTGCTATCCAAATATCGTGTTCCAGGAGGATAGCTTCGAGCTGCCCATACACTACGGCGAAATCGTCTTGTGACTTAACCGCGACAACAATTCCCTGGTAGCGTGCAGAGCGGTGGGCAGCAACAAGGGCTCGCATCGCTTCGTGGAGTTTCCTGCGGTCCATATCTGCCCCCGTTAGATCCAGGTGTCGTCGGATTCCTGCAAAAGATTCAGTAGGGTTTGGCTAGGATTCAGCCGCTCGCCAAACCGGACTGAATCCAAGTCCTGCCCTTCCAGGAATTCAAAATGTTGCTGCCAGATGATGGACCTGCCTAAGTCCCGAAGACGTTTGCGCAGGTCCGTGACGGAAAGGCAGAGAAAGTGATGAAACCCCTTGTCGACAAGCTCCGAAAAGTGGACTGTTGTCCGCGTCGGAAAATGCTTATGACGAGCAAGAGCCAATGCGTGAATAACGGCCTGCTCCGGCACATTCGGTTCTGCCAGACGCAAGAATCGCCTATTTCCCTCGGTCAGAATATCGATGAGCCCAAGGTCTGATAGAGGGCTGTCGCCATCGAACATCTTTAGCACTCCGATGAGATTAGTCTCAATCGTAGCAAGTGCTAGGTCGGCGCTCGTTTCTTCCCCAATAATCGCTGCCAGTTTCCAGAGAAAAGCCTCGTCATCGAGAACATAACCCGCACCCTCTCCAACAGCATAAAAGAGCGCTCGGTAAGGATCGCAGCGTTCTGAGAAACAGATATTCAGATGGAAGCTCCACCACGATCTCGCCTTTTCCATTTGTGGATCATTGACCACAAGTTGCTTGCCATAATCGGTCAAGAAGTTGCGTGACTTGTCGTTTGCAATAATGTTTGCGGCAAGCAGCCATCCCCGAATAGATGACAATACATTCTTTCCTGATATAAATTGCACACGGGTTTCGCGCATCCTGTTGGGACTAAAGGCGTCCGGTTGCCTTGGGACAAGCGTTAGGGCAGTCGTGAGCCTCTGTTTCGTTAGCGGAAATGTCTGCGTATCAATCATTGCCATGATGGCGCTCTCCGAAGTCTACGGTCGCTTCGAGGTTGAGCTTTGGGTGATGCCTTGGGGTTCACTTGAAGCAGTATGGACAACCGTCGCCTTCCTCCTCGGCGATCAGGTCGGTCCAGTTTGATGCTTCTTTCTTGCGTGGCCGCTCCGAAATCTCTGCGGCTCGCGCAATCAACTCGTCGAGAGATTCCCGTTGAGACCAGGTATACCGCTCCCCGGTTTCCTCATCGTATTTCTCGTATGCCTTTGCCAACTCGAATAAATCGGGATGTTCGCGATAGAGCCCCAACCACTCATGCTTCTGCTGGAAAAAGGTAGCCGTTCAGAGACCCCTTGACCGCTGCCTCCAGCCCGATCAGTATGTTCCCCCTACGCTGCCCGATGATACCGCGCCACTGACCGATGCACCTGAGCGACCACAGCCTCAACCAGCTTGATGAAGCCTACGTCCA
>NZ_CAIKKU010000793.1 GCF_903828115.1 uncultured Thiodictyon sp.
GGGCCGCTCCTACGCCGTAGGAGCGGCCCCCAGGCCGCGACGGATGTCACTCGCGAGATGGCCGGAATAATGACCAAGGCCCAGCCGGCCGGCGGTGCGGCTGAGCAACGCGCTCGCTCATCACACACCTGGAGTACCGACGATGCGAGTCACAACCTGTCTGAAGCGCTCGGTGCTGATGTGTCTTGCCATGCTTCCTGTCATTGCCGCGGCGCAGGATACGGCGTCCGCGGCAGCAGCGGTTCTGCAGCGCTTTGCGGGTCGCTGGGAAACGCATACCCGTATCCGTATGGAGGGTTCGCCTGCTCACGAGGTTCTCACCCGGGGCGAGGCGATTGGCCGGCCAACGCTGGACGGCCGCTATGTCGAGTTCCGTACTCACTCCATTCCCGTGGGTCGGTCAGATCTTCAAGTCATGACCTATGATGTCGAGGCCGGTGTCTACCGGCAATGGCTGTTCGACTCCGAGGGCTATCGTCACGAGGCGCAGGGGCATTGGGACCCGCGGGGCTCGATCCTGCGCTGGCAGGGCAAGACGGCGGACAGCGTCTTTGTCATTGAGGATCGTTGGATCTCCCCCGATCGACTGGAGTGGACACTGCAACGCACGGATGCCGCGGGACGGCCACGGCAGCGCATCGACGGGACCCTGATCAGGCGCAAGGAGTGATCGCCGCGCACTTGCGGTGTCAGCCAATCCGCGCGGCAGGGTGGGGGCGGCTGTACCTGAAAGTCGCGCAGCGACGCTGTGGGAGCGGCTTCAGCCGCGACGCGATCGCGCGAATGGCCGTGGACCTCGCAAGCTGGCGTGGCCTGGTCGCGGCTGAAGCCGCTCCCACCATGGGCGATAGCCGTCCGCGCGCCTGCTTGCGGGCGTACCGGCGGCGAATACCTTCACCGTCTGGGACCTTGGGAACGAGGAGAACCGCGAGGTTGCTGGTCCGCACAGCGGACCCTACGGCACGGAGCCACCCCGTAGGGTCCGCTGTGCGGACCAATCCCCGTCGGCCGCAACGATGATCGAGGCCCGGCGCTCCTGATGCATGGGTCTATCCACTCGTTCATGGGGCCACCCGGGCGGGCAGCCCGGTGACCGACCGGCGGGCGGGAGGCTGCGCCCCCGGGGTCAGGGTTGGGCCGGGCACTCGGCGAGGGTGGCCGTCGCCTCGGCCAGGTACGGGGAGCGCAGTGCGGTGAAGATGGCGACGGCGCGCTCGGCGTGGCAGCGGCCCTCGGCGCCGCGGCCCTGGTGGGTGAGTGCAATGGCGAGGTGTTGCGAGTGCGCTGCGATCAATTCCTTGCGGCCGAGCGGCTCGTCCAGGGCTAGGGCCTCCCGGGCCAGCGACTCGGCCGCCGGCCAGTCCCCGCGGCCCAGGGCCAACTCGGCGAGTCTCCCGGCAACGAGGGCGACGCCCTCGGGATAGGGCAGGGCGCGGGCTATGGCCAGGGCCTCGCGGTAGTGGCTCTCGGCCTCGTCCAGTCGCCCGGCGGACTTGGGCGCGATGGCCAGAGAATTGAGGCCCTTGGCGACATCCTGGCTGTCAGGCGCCAGACCCCGCCAGATGTCCAGTGCCTCGCGTAGCGCGGCGATGGCGGCCGGGTGGTCCTTGGCGAGCCGATAGCCCATGCCCCGCAGGCGGATCGCGTATCCCCGCTCCCTGGCACCCGTGCGGGCCGCCTGCCAATGGGCATTTGCCCGCCCGGCGCAGTCGAGCACCCCGTCCGCATTGCCGCGCTGCAGGTGGCACCAGCCGGCGTCGTGGGCCCGCCAGCCAGCGTTGTCCCGGTCCCCCGCCGCCTCGGCCCTGGACTCGGCGGCCAGGCTGAGGGCCAGCCGGTCGTCCCAGCGCCCGGAGAAGTCCAGAAACTGTTTCAGCGCGACGCAGGTCCCTTGCAGACGCCGGTTGTCGCCCGCGAGCAGCAGCGGGAGGGCGGCCTTGATCTCGGCCCAGGCGGCGTCCAGGACCGGGAAGCGGTCGTACTTTTGGAAGCCGTTCTCAACGGCCAGCGCATACGCCCGGTCGGCCAGGCGCCCGCCGGTCTCCCCGACGGCTTCGGGCCGGACCCGGCGCAGGTAGCGCGCGGCCAGCGCGGGCAGCAGCCACTGGTCCCTGTCCTCATCAACGATCAGCAGTGCGCGGTCGCGCAGGTCATCGAGCGCCGTCTCCACGGCGGTGCGGCTGAGCCCTGTTAGTGGCAGGAGACAGCCCGGTGGTGCCGGCTCGGTGAAGTGGGAGAGGGCGGCGAGGACGGCGATCTCGTCCGCGGTGAAGGTCTCCACCAAGTCCCCGAAGACGAACCCCAGCGGGTCATTACCCGCCTGCGCCTCTTGCAGGCGCCCGATGGCCGCATCCAGGGTCCGGCAGCGCCCCCGGTCCAGCCCCAGTTGGCCCAGGGTCCAGGTCAGCAGCAGCGGGTTGCCGCCGGTTTCGGCATAGAGCCGGTCGCGCTCGTCCGCCGTGAGGCGCCCGGCCGGCAGCCAGCGCAGGCCAAGCTCGGCGATCAGCGCATCGGCCCCCGCGCGGTCGAGCCGGTCCAGCCGTAACCACTGGCCTGCCCAGGCTCCGCCGGTGCGCCGCCGACTGGTGAGGATGGCGCGGCACCCCTCGGGCAGGCGCTCCATCAGGTCGAAGACCCGCCGCCGCTCGGCCTGGTTCAGGGTCTCCAGGTTGTCGAAGACGAGCAGCGCCCGCTGCCCGGCCAGGGCGTGACGGACCAGCTCGGCGCGCCCGGCCGGATCGCTGCGCGGGATGTCCTCGCGCCCCAGGGCGCGGCCCAGCTCGGCGAGCATGGCGTCGAAGTCGTGCACCTGCTGGTCGGCCAGGCGGCGCTCGCCGTCCGGGTGCAGGGCACGGCCTTGGGCGGTGATCCAGAGCTTGAGCGGGTACTGCTCGGCCGGGGCGCGGTGGCTGGCCTCCAGTGCGAGCGCGGTCTTGCCGATGCCGCCTGGGCCGTCGATGGCGATCCCCCAGCCGCGATAGTCCGGTGCGAGACAGGCGGCGACCCGGGCGAGTTCGGTCGCACGGCCGAAGAAGGGGCACCGCGCCGGGAGGGTCGAGTGGGGCGGGGCGGGTCGGCTGGCCGACGGGACCAGATCCGCGGCCGGCTCAGCGTCCCGGTCCGGGTCGGGGGGCACGGGCGCGGGCTTCGGCAGATGCAGGGTTTCAGGCGCCGTGCCTTGGTCGTCTTGCAGGACCGCGTGTTCTTGATCGGGGACATAGCGCCAGCGGCCCGTGCCCTTGGTGGCGATGCGCGGCCAGAGTCGTAGCTCCGCGTCCCTGTCCGTGAAGCGAATCTGACCCGCCGTGTAGCCGTGTGCCCGTTCCAGCCTTGGCGGCTCGCCATGGTGTTCCATCCCGAAGACCGAGCACCCCTGGCACAGGCGAACGGCGTTGGGGTCGCCGCCTTGGCGCAGATAGCTGATCCTGGCCTCGTGATTGTGCCCGAACAGGTGGGCCGCGAAGCGCCCGGCCGGGGCTATCTCTGACTCCCCAAGCTCCCGCGCCGCCGGGGTCAGCCAGTCCGGTCCCTGGTGGCTGAGCAGCAGGCACAGGTCATGGTCCGCGCCCCAGCGGTCGATGCCCGCGGGGCAGAGCGCATGGACCTGGTGCGGGTCCCAGACGAGCTTCCCCTGGTAGTCGCCGGCGCCCAGTTGCAGGAAGGCGGTGTTGAGGCCCATGAGCCCGATCCGGCGCCCACCGATCGTGATTGCCCGGCACCGCGATCAGCACCGCCTCACCCGAACCAAGCTCAGCAAGCCGCGCCCAGAGCGGGTCCAGGACCTGCGCCTGCATCTCCCGGAACTGCGCCGAGGTCCCCGATTGGACGAGGTCGCCGGTGAAGAGCACCGCGTCCCAGATTACATTCGCCCGGGGTCCTTGGGAATGAGGAAAACGGGCCTGGCGAGGCGCGGTTGGGCTTATCGGAAGGTTGCGATATCGGCTTTGCGCGATAGCGTGGTACGCGAGGAATCAGCGGGTTGCCGCGGGGACCTGGATTGCGCTGCGCTCCATCCAGGCGACGCGGTAAGAGCGGCGACGCCACGAAAGGTCTGCCCAGCCGCGGTGCGTGGGAACGGGGTTCGCCTGGGAGGCCGGTTCGCAGACGCCGCGGCTAACGGCCATGAGGGCTTGTTCGTGAGCCCGGAACATGAAAGCGCCTTGTGGGAGCGGTCTGCGGCCGCGACGCGGTGCCGCGGCGCGAACTCCGACGCCGGGTTCGCAGCGCGGCCGTAGGGTCGGCTGTGCGGACTAATCCCTGCCCGGCCGCAGCGACGATCGAAGCCGACTGCTAGCCGGAGCTTTCCCGCCCCTGTGTCCCCCGATGAATCCATCGGCCCCGTTACCGAAGGCGCTGCACGCATCCATGGGCCACAAAAGCAAACGACCGCCGAAGCGGTCGTCTGGTATCGACGACTCTTGCGTCCCCGAAGGGTTGCTCGAGTCTTGTTGCCGATAGTCCCCACCATCGGAACACCTGATACGATAGTAAGATTAACACAGACTACAGCAAGGGGGGAAGCATAATGGGCTATCGGCTTGCGTTGGACTTGGGGACGGCATCGATCGGGCTGGTGGCCTATGTCTTGGACGGGGACGGCACGCCGGTGGAAGTCGCCTACCACGCCGTCCGCATCTTCGACGAGCCCTTGCTGCCACCCAAGAAGAGCGGTGTCGGGGAGCCGAAGAAGACGCAGCGACGCTTGGCGCGTCAGCAGCGTCGCCAACATCAGCGGCGCGCGCGGCGACTTGGCAAGTTGGCCCACCTTGCAAGCCGACTCGGTCTGGACCCGGCCAAGGTCAAACCAGATGCTGGGCAGTCTATTCACCGTTTGCGCGCCCAGGCAGCGCATGGTCGCGTCGAACTTGCCGACTTGCTCAGGGTCCTGCTCAAACTCGCCAAGCGGCGCGGTTACGGGGGTGGGTTCCGTAACCGCGACGACGACGAGGACGCGGGCGTTGTTAAGTCCGGCATCGATAAACTGCGCGCGCAAATGCACGATCAGGGTTGCGACACCCTCGGCGACTACCTCAATACGCGCGTCTCGGAGGGGCTGACGCTCAGGCTCAAATCGGCAGGACTCTACGCGGACCGACAACTTGTGCTCGCCGAGTTTGAGTGCATCTGGGACGAACAGTCCAGGCATCATCCCATCCTCGCCGTCCGCGATGAAACACTGAGGAATGATTTTCGCGACGCCATCTTCTACCAACGCCCGTTGCGGTCCCCCGCACCCATGGTCGGCAACTGCCCGCTGGAACCCTCCCTGCGGCGCTCGCCCACCGCCCAGCCAGCCGCCCAAGCCTTCCGCATCGAAAAGCATCTCGCCGATCTTTGCTGGGGCAACGGCCGACGGCGCAGCCCACTGACCAAGGAGCAAAAGGGGGTGGTCCGCGAACTCTTGCGGGAACACCCATCGGTGAACTTCGATCGGATCTATCGGGAGTTGGAGGCGCGGGGTTGCCCGCGTCCGCCGCTGTATTGGCTCAATCTGGACACCAGCAATCGGGATGAACTGCCGGGCGACAAGACCGCTGCCGCCATGCGCCGCCTGGGGCTGTTCGCCGAATGGTCGGCCCTGACCGCGGGCCACCAGGTCACCGTCATCAACCTCCTGGCCGATGTCGGTTCGCCGGAACTACTCCAAGACCCGGCTTGGCACCAAACGCTGATGTCCGGCAAGGGCGACCAAATGCGCGTGCGACAGTTCGCCCCGGAGGTGATCGCATTCGTGGATCGACTCGCCGCAAACCCGCGCTTCGGACGGATGGCTAAGTTGCATCTGGACACCGGACGCAGCGCCTACTGCATCAAGGCCCTGCGCTCTCTCACCGAGGCCATGCAGGTCAACGGCTGCGACGAGCACTACGCCATTGCTCAGGTCTATCCCCGCAGTCGCCAGTCCGAACCGGCGCTCGGCGACCGTCTGGCCATGCCGCCTCACACCGGAAATATCGTCGTCGATGTGGCGCTGCGGCAGATTCGGCGCGCGGTGAACACCGCGATCGACCATCTTGGGGGGCCGCCGGCCCAGATCATCGTCGAGTTGAGCCGTGACATGGCGCTCGGCGTCAAACGCCGTGCCGAGATCAACGATCGCATCGGCAAGAACACCCGGGCGCGCCGGCAGGCTGCCGCGGCCATTGCGGAGCACGGTGGCACCGCGGACCGCAACACCGTACTGCGGTATCTCCTGTGGACCGAGCAGGACCAGCACTGGTGTCCTTATTGTGACCGACCGATCAACCTGAGCGATGCGCTGGACGGCGCCGCCACCCACTATGAGCACATCTACCCCCGCTCCCTGACGCGCATCGGCAAACAGCGTGATTTCCTCGTTCTGGCCCATCGGGAGTGTAACGACGCGAAAGGCGACCGGACTCCCTGGCAGGCCTGGGGACAGGGCCAGGACCCGGAGCGCTGGCAACTCATCCAGGACCATGCGGAGCGGTTCAAGCAGACACACCGGTACGGCAAGGCCCGGCAGTTGGCGGCCCAAGAGACGGCAGACAGCTTCATCGACGAACAGGTCATCCAGGATTTCAGCGCCCGCCAATTCCACGAGTCCTCCTGGATCGCCAAGGAGGCGGCTGCCTGGTTCCGTACCATCTGTCGGGACGTCATGGTCGGTCGCGGCACCCTCACTGCACACCTGCGCCGCACCTGGCGACTGGAGACCGTGATCCCCGAAATACGCATCGAAGAAGGGCTCCAAGTCCTGGACACGGATGCCTGCATCATCGATCCCGAAACCTTCCGGCGCTACCGCGCTCATTGGGAAGGACATTCGGCAGGCGAGCGCACTGATCGCCGACCTGACAAGCGAATCGACCATCGGCACCACCTTATCGATGCCCTGGCCATCGGACTGTGTGACCGCAGCCTCTACCAACGCATGGCCCGACACTATAAGGCGGTTACCGAGGCCGGTGAGACCCGGATGCGGCTGGTGGTCGAGCCGCCGCTCCGTCCACTGCGTGACTTGGCCGTCGCCTTGGTGCGCGACTGCAATCTGTCCCGCAAACCGGATCGTCATGCAGGCGGCAGCCTGTTCCTGGACACCGCTTACGGGCGTAGCGCCGATGGTCAGCGACTCCTGATCCGTAAGGAGGTCGCCAAGTTGGGCGGTGGGACGCGCCCCAGTGCGGACAAAATCCGCGCCGACATTGCCCGGATCGAGCACGCATCCACCCGTGAGATCCTGAGCCGTGCCTTTGAAGAACGTCTCGCCGCCGGTTGCACACCCGCTGAAGCAATCGGGGACCCGATCGAACACCCGGACTATGGCAATCAGATACGCCGAGTGGCCCTGGTGGCCGACGGCAATTCCGGGGCCCATTGCGTGCGCCATGGTGATCGGCAACCGGGTCTTTTCAAGCTCCTCCGCCCTGAGGGCTATGCCTTCATGGAAGTAATCTCCAACCCATCCGGTCCGCCCGTGGTTGCGCTCGTCCCGCATCACCTTGTGCCCCGCCGAACCAGTTCCCCGGGCGCCTGCAGGTTCTACAAGGGTGACACGGTCCGTGACACCAAAGACGGTCTGATCTTCGTGGTCGGACAGATCAAGTCAGAAGGTGGCGGCGCGCTGATCCTGGGGCGTTGGATGGAAACTCGGCCGGTGGACAAGCTGAACGGGGCAAACGGCTATCGCAAAGTCTCAGGAAAAGGTTTGCTCAGACTGGAGTTGCTCCAAGATGTCTGAGCATCGGGTCCTGTTGATCGAAAGTCCGAGCCGATTGACCCTCAACCTGGGTCGGCTGCGCATCCAGCGGGAGCGGCGAGCGGATGCCTTGGTGTTGCCGGAGGACATCGCCGTCCTGGTCCTGCACCACCCGGCGATCATGATCAGCGGCCAGGCACTCGAACGCCTGGCCGCGGGCGGGGCGATTGTGCTCTTGACTGACGAACGGCACCTGCCGAGTGGTGTCCTGCTGCCGTGGCTGGGCGGTGTGGTCGCCGGGTCACGGCTGCGCCAGCAGATCGCCCTGGACGGCAGCGAACGGGCGCGCCGTCTGTGGGCCACGATTGTCGCTGCCCGCATCGGCACCCAGGTGGCCAACCTGCGCCATTTCCAGCGCGGCCTTGATTACGGAGGAGGTCGTCCTTGCCAATGGCAGCTATCGACTACCGGCCGCGATTGCCGAAACGGTTGCCAGCCTGTGTCGCCACCTGGGCGGTGACGGCCTTCAACTCACCCTGCCGGTTTACCCATGCCGATCAACGGCTGGCGCGTGATGTGGCTGATCGCGGTCTACGACTGTCCGGTCACCACCGTGGAGCAACGTCGCGCCTACACCCGATTCCGTCGGTGCCTGCTCAAGCTGAACTTCATCCAGCACCAGTTCTCGGTCTACGCGAGACACTTCCCGACCCTGGCCGCCGCCGAGGCCATGATCCGGCGTCTGCAACCCGCGGTCCCGGAGGGCGCCCACGTCGCATTTTTCCTGCTCACGGATAAACAGTACGGGATGACGCGCGAGTTTTTCGGTGCCGTAAAGACCAGAAAAAGGCCCTCAGAACCGCTCCAGATCGAGCTGTTCTGAGGGGCTTGCACATTACGAAACAACATCTTGCGATTGTGCGAGGGTATCAGGTGTTCCGACGGTGGGGTATCGGAACTGTGGCCCACGTTGCGCGAGCCCTTCCTCGAAGGGTATCAGGTGTTCCGACGGTGGGGTATCGGAACTACTGGTCCGGAGGGAGCGATACCAGCCGAAAGGATATCAGGTATTCCGACGGTGGGGTAGCGGAACGGTAGCGCAGACCTATAGTCATCTTGATATCTCCACCTTGCGCGATAACGGATCCTTGGTAAGGGCGGCCGACCGGGTTGCGGATGCGCACCGCGCCTGGTGACGGGGCCTCGATGCGGCCCGGGTGCGCGCGGCGCACCCTACAGGCTCCGCGCCCGTGCCGCTGCCGCTAATCCGTCGAAACCCGTCTGTCCGCACTTGAGCCCCGCCAGGGCAACCGCTTGGGCCAGGGCATCAGCGGCCTGGAATCCACGCACCAGCCCGTCGATCATCCCGGCGTTGAGCGTATCCCCCGCGCCCAGGGTGTCGACAACCCACTCGGGCGGGCGTGCCGGCACCAGCCGCGGGACGCCGCCGCGCTCCAGCAGCCAGGCGCCTCGTGCGCCCCAGCCGAGCACCAGGACCCGGGCGTCGGTGCTTGGGAGTAGGGCGGTGAGCCAGGCCCCGGGGTCGGCGGCGGTGCCCGGGCCGCCGTCCGCCAAGGCGAAGGCGCGGGCGATCAGGAGCAGGTCCGGCCCGCGCAACAGGGTCTCGATCCCGGGGCGGGACTTTTCCAGTTCCAGTGAGATGGGCAGCCCTGGCGCCTCGCGGCGGCAGTGCTCCAGCATCCGGCGGGTCTCGTCCGGGTTGCGGCCCTCGAAGTGGACCCAGTCGAAGCGCCCGAGCGGGATGCGCGCGAAGGCGGCGGCGCTCAGATCCGGCAGGTCGCGGTAGTGGACGATGGTGCGGCTGCCGGTGGCGCGGCTCAGGGTGATGTAGGAACTGGGGCTGGTGCCGCCGGGGCAGTGGACGGCGTAGGTGCAGTCGATGCCGTGGGCGCTGAGATCCGCGTGGATGAGGTCGGCGCCCGGGTCGGCGGCCAGGGTGCCGGCCCAGGTGCAGGCGTGGCCCAGGTCGGCGAGCAGGGTCAGGGTGTTGGCGCAGTTGCCGCCGCGTGCCTGCCGCTGCGCGGTGGCGCGGACCTCGGCGTCCTCGGCCGGGTAGGCGTCGACGGTATTGATCAGGTCGAGAGTGGCGACGCCGACACCCAGGATGCGGCGCCGGGTCTCATTCCCGGGGCTGGGGGCCTGCTCAATCGGAGGTAATTGGTTCAATCTCATGCCTCGTCGTTGTCGTTGTCGTTGTCGTTGTCGTAATCGAGGTTATCGTCGCGCCTCGGATGCTCTCGCACCCCCAAGGCCATCGCTTCTCCGATTACGATTACGATTACGACAACGACAACGACAACGACAACGACAACGACAACGACAACGACAACGACAACGACAACGACAACGACAACGACAACGACAAC
>NZ_CAIKKU010000794.1 GCF_903828115.1 uncultured Thiodictyon sp.
CTCCGGCCACGCGGGCGCGCCGACTGCGTAGTCAGGCCATCCTGGCCTGACCGAATCAGGGCTGGAAGCCCTGACTACGCACGCCCCGCGATCGACTGGCCGGAACAAAGATCAAGGCCCAACAGCTCCCGCCGGTTTTTCCGCTGGTGCTCTACAATGGCACTGGACGCTGGACGGCGGCGCGGGATATCGCCGAGCTGATCGTCCCGCTGCCGGGCGCCCTGGCCCGCTATCGGCCCCAGCAACGCTATCATTTGATCGATGAGGGCCGCGTCGGGGAAGAAACGCTTGCGCAAGCGACCAGTGTGACCGCCGAGCTGGTACGGCTGGAAACCCTGGCCGCTGAGGGCCCGGCGGCGCTCCGCCCGATCCTGAGCCGGCTTGGCGCCCGGTTGCAGTGCCCCCGCTACGCGAGCCTACGGCGGGCGCTGACGGTCTGGTTTGCGCGGGTCTTGCTGCGGCGGCTGCTGCCGGGCGAGAATCTTCCGGAACTGCATGATTTAGTGGAGGTCGAGACCATGCTGGCCGAACACGTTGAAGAGTGGACGCAGAAGTGGAAGAGAGAAGGCTTGCTGGAAGGTAAGCGGGAAGGCAGGCTCGAGGGCAAACTCGAAGGCAAACGCGAAGGCAAGCGCGAAGGCAAGACCGATGCGCTGAAACGCCTCCTCCGGGTCCGTTTTGGTGAACTGCCCCCTTGGGCCCAGTCACGTATCGACGCCGCGACCCTCGGCCAACTGGACACCTGGCTGGACGGCATCTTCCAGGCCGCGACCCTGGAGGAGGTTCTGCTCGGCGGCCAGCCCCCGGGGTCCCCCCCGCCCGCGGGTTAAGCGGTGTTGGCGCGACGCGACCCAGTGCCTCGGGCTGGACGAGGCCTTCGCAAAAGACTTCGGCTGATGACAGAGCACATAGCTCGTTTTGCCTTCCTTGCCTCCTTTCGCCACGCCCACAGCCACTGCGAAAGGATTGTCGCTGTTATATTCCGCCGTGGTCATGGGAAGGCCAATAACCAATGACGTCCGTTGGTTGAAGGCGCGGTGGGAGAGCACGAGAAAGGGGTGGATGTCACGCATCTCCCGCCCCGCTTGAGGGTTGCAGTCAATCCAGATGACATCCTGACGCTCAGGCACCCAATGGGCCTAGCGCTGGCCGCTTACCACCGCTCGGCGCCGATACGCCCAGCCGTCATGATTTCGCCCCCATGGCGCTCCGGATCGAAGCGGGACAGCCGTTGCGCAAGTGAAGGCCGGTCCTCTTCCAGCGGCCGAATCACGATGCCGCCATCCTCTACGGTGATGCGTACACGCTGATTAGCATGAAGTCCCATCTCATGTGCCACGGCGGTCGGTAGGCGTAGGCCGAGGCTGTTGCCCCACTGCTGAATGGCAAGAATGGCTTCGGTACTCATGATCGATGTTCACATCGGATGTTTAAACCAAGGATAGACACTTACGTCGAGGTTTGCCAACCGCGTCGTACTGATAGACCCTACTCGATCTAAGGGC
>NZ_CAIKKU010000795.1 GCF_903828115.1 uncultured Thiodictyon sp.
GAGCAGCTTCACACCGGACCGTTACCAGTCTCGCATGTGCTCCTAGGCTACGACGGGAGAAACCGTCGGTTCCATCAGGTCGCCATATAGAGACTTCCAGTAGAACAATTACTTACGCGACTTCGTGTCGCACAGTTATGACCAAGGCCCACCGCGCCTGTCATTCGCAGGACGCTTGGGGTAAGCTGTCTTCGTCAGCGACGCTGTGAATGTCCGCCGCGCAGGGCGTGACCACCACCAATCCCAGTGGAGAAACCGATGGCCCGAGTGTATCTGATCGATGACAACCCGCGCAGCCACCTTTTTTATTCAGTGGAACGTCCGGTGGGTGTCGGCTCCCCAAATCAACGTGACGATGTGTTGCTGGTACAGTTTCTGCTGAGGGTGCGGGCCGAATGCGGAGAAGGCAGTGCCGAGTATGTGCCGCCGGGTGAACAACCGCTGGCAATGGACGGGATGTGCGGTCCGCAAACAATCAAGTACATCAAGCAATACCAGAAAATCGCCTCGCAAAAAAACCCTGCGATACCCTTGGTACAAGATGGCGTGGTCAGCCCGGTGGCCGCCGGCACCGGGGGGATCTCCGGACCCGTTTCCGGCAGCATGTTATGTATCGCCGGCCTGAATTCACATTACGGTAAGATCAGAGGCAAGCCGGCGACTCTGGATATTACCAAGGATCCGTTGTTTCCGTTAGCGCTACGCCCCTATTTGAAGGTTGCGGCGTCATAGATGACTTCGCACGGGGCGAGCCAGGCTAGCGCAACACCCACCCCGCCTTGACCCTCCCCAAGACCGCGTCGACCCCGGCCAGGGCCTCTTCCGAGACCCCGCCCGCCCGGTCCAACTCCACCGTCATGGACAGGCGCAGGGTATGGCCCACGGCGGCCTTGATCAGATCATCCATCGCCTCGGCCAGGTCTACGACCTCATGGGTCTCCAGCGCGGCCACCGCCCGCCTGAGGCCGCCGGGATTGGCGATCTGCGGAGGCAGCGTGACGGACTGCGGGGCCACCCGCAGCCGCACCCCCGGCGCACCGCCCAGATCACAGGGCCAGGGGGCGGAGGCCAGGGTGCGCTCCAGCAGCCCGAGTAGGACTCCAGGGCTGGCCCGGTGGCCGCCCACACGAAGTCCGGCCCGCGGATGCCCGCGTCCCAGAAGGCGCGCAGGCGCAGCGTGACGCTGGTCTGCATGTCCTTCAAGACCTGGTTGTCCCGGCCGGGTTTGATGTCGGGCTCGCGCTTGCGGCAGACCAGCCAGAGGCAAGGGCCTACGCCAAGGCAATTAGTAGGATAACTGAAGGCGCCCGATTAAGTCTTGATGACGCGCCTGCAATTCCGCCGATGCAAAGCGGTTAAGTATCAATACTCTTTGCGAGTTCGGAAGGCTCTCTACCCGACTTTCAAAGTAACGGGTTTTCTTTGCCGCAAAATCAAGGTTACCCAAGGATGCATTCTTGCGGCGCGACAGGAGCATGAGGTTACCCAACCGGTGTCGCCAGATTTCACGCTCCGATTGGGTGAACTTCCGAACCCATTGACTCGTGTCAGAGGGCGTGAGCTGCATGATCCAGTCGGCGGAAAATTTATTGTCGACACGCTCCACGAACTCCAGCAGCTTCGTCACGCCGAACTTGCGATACCAGGCCAGCACCGGCGGCACCCAGTCCGTCGAAGGTAACCCACGGCGCATCACATTGATGCGATTACGGTAGGCATTGCCGACACTAACGGGCAAATTATCGAACAAGATCGACGTATCAAAGGCATCCTTGTACGCCTTCACTGCCTCAAAAGTCGCAGTTCCAAGCGCAAGCAATGGCCGAGGCTTGGCACCGTAGATACGTTCATCGAACTCCTTGAGTAGCCCTTCGCGAGCTTTATCTTTAACGTAGATCGTACGGACGAGCGAGAGGAAGCGATCAAATTCGTCGCGCCCAAGCTCACCTTCCACTTCCTCCCAGTAGGTAGCCCATTTGCTGCACTCCTTGTCGCTGCTGATCTCGCCGAGGTTCTTTGCCTTGAGAATGTCGCTGTTGGAAAGCGGAATCCCCCTGTCGTTGAGGATGGTAAACAGCCGGAAGGCATCGTCCAGACATCGAGCCGAGAAAATATTGTCCCTCCGGGCTATGTTCAGCCGCATAGCTCACGTCGTCGATCAGTTCAGAGATCTCGTCCCTACCCCAGACGTAGGCTCGTTGATAGTATGGAATCAAGAACCAGAATCGCGAAAAAACATCACGAACAAGGACCTTAGCGCTTTCGATCTGACCCCTCTTTACGGTACCTTCGTTCTGAGATCTTGTTACGGTATTCATGCCATCTCCCTTATGAGTATTTCGGGACTTACCACTTCCAGGGCTAGCTTGACCTAGCGCTTTTGGAACTCTTTCAGCAACTGCTCGATATTGGCATCGTCCGGCGGATTGGCCGCGGCCCAGGCCAAGGCCCACTCCAGGTCTGCCGCGGCTTGCGGCTGATGCAGCCAGCGTTCATTGTCCGGTATGACCGAGACGGTGCGCACCAGCCAGACGCCGGGCTCCTGCTCCTCGACCAGCACCTGGCGGCCCGCGTACTGCCTGCCGAGCGAGATCTGGCCCTTGGCACCGACCACTTTGACTGCTGCTGAGTGTGATGTTGGAACCATGGCTGTCTCAGGTCTTCACTATTATCTTCGGCACGTTAGCACCCTGTCCGGCGGCCGGCAAGGAGCCGCAGCGCTGTGTTCGCATCGACCATTTCGTCGACATCAACAAAATGGTCTGTCGTTTCGTGTCCGGAGACTCAGGACCCGGCCGTTCCGGGCGCGGCCCTATGTCACGCCCTTTCAGGGCTGGAGACTCTAATCCGCACCCCCAGGGCGTTGCCCTGGGCTGGTATGTGTGACCCCGTTGGGGTCAAGATGGCCCCTGGTTGGCATCGAATCCCGGCTGATCCGATGCCCATGGCGGAAACGAGCCCTCAGCCCCGAAGGGGCGCGACATACCAGCCCAGGGCAACGCCCTGGGTCATCCGTAGAACCCTGTTTAGCCCTGAAGGGGCGTGACATGGGTGGGCGCACGCAGCGGGGCGCCACACCCCGGCGACGATGGTGTCGGGGCGGGACGCCCCGACTCCTCTCACCCACTGTCGGCACAGCGAACGATGCCGCCATTGTTGATCAGGACACCGGCTTGGGCGCGGGCGAGGAGTTGGCCGAAGGGGTCCTGGACGCGAAAGAGCTGCGGCCGGGCGCTGCCGCAGTCGAAGACGGCAGAGAGCCAGTAGCGGCCGCGCAGGTTGCAGGCGCGCGCCCACTCGTCGGCGGTCGACTCGATCGCGTCGGTGCCGACCCGACCCTTGACATCAATGCCGCGCTCCTCCCCCGGGCGCTCCGACCGGAGGTCGAAACCGGGATAGTCCATGAGCCCGGCCAGGCGCGCCCGCTCGCGACGTCTTCCCGAAGCTCGCGGCCTCGGAGTTGCGCACCGCGACCTTCGCGCCCGCCGGCGGCTCGCCACTGCCGGCGGGCCTGTGCGCCTTTGTCGAACTGGACTGCGACGACCCGGGGTGCGATTGCCGCCGGGCGACGATAGCCGTCCTGGCCGAGCGCGAGCGCACCTGGGTCGCTTGCATCAATCTCGGGTTGGACTCCGGCGAGGCGATGGCCGGCCCCTTTCTGGACCCGCTGAAGCCACAGGAACCCGGTGGGAGCGGCTTCAGCCGCGACGCGATCACGCAAGCTGCCGCGGCCTCGTCGCGGCTGAGGCCGCTCCCACTGGGACCATTCATCGGTTGGCGATCACGGCCTGTTGACCGCCGTCCATGATCACCCGATGCAGGGGGCACTGCGCTGACCGGAACCGGCGGTTCCGGTCGGCGCCGCGGCGGGCCGGCATCTGGAGGAGTTGATCAAGTACTCGCCGCAGTTCAAGATCGGCATACTCTCCAACCCCAACCAATGTAAGCAACCAGGAGTGCCACCATGCGTCTGACGCTCGTTCCCGTCCTCGTCGCGGCCGTCTTCACCGGCCAGTCCGCGCTCGCCGCGAGCCCAAGCTTCAACTGTGCCAAGGCCACCCACGAGGCGGAGAAACTCATCTGCAAGGATGCCGAACTGGCCAGCCTCGACCGGAGCCTGAGCCAACTCTATGCCCTGGTGCTCAAGAACACCCCGGCGCGGGAGCAGCGGGTGCTCAAGGCCGAGCAGCGGGGCTGGGTCAAGGGACGCGATGACTGCTGGAAGTCCAGCGATGCGCGCGGCTGCATCGCCGGCGCCTATGAGGACCGCATCGCCGAGCTGAAGGACCGCTGAGCCGGCTTCTGAAGGGGCGCGGCGGGAACCAGGCAATCAGCGCCTCCCGCGCCCTGCGGAGCGGGCGGCGTTTCCCGGCACCAGGCTCAAACGTCCCCCGTGGTTGGCCGCAGCCCATAGGCACCGAACCGGGCGAGCGTGCGTGCCGCCCAGCGGCTGTGGGTGGTCGGCTCGGCCATCTGGCCGTTCAGACGAAACACGCCGACCGCCTCCGGCGCGAGGACGGCGCGCGCCAGCGCGGTCTCTCCCGGCGGCACCGCATAGGCGGCCTCGATCGGGCCGACCTGCGTCGGGTGGATCGCCGTTTTCGCGATCAACCCGTGGACCAGGTCCAATTCCAGCTCACGGGCCAGCACCTGGGGGCGATCCAGGTGCTCGAAGACCGGCGCCGACAGGTCGTAACCATGCCCGCGAAACTCGATGATCAGGTCATCGATCACCCGCCGCAGGGGCGTGTCGTATGCGGTCAGGTCCTTGGGTCGCCGGATGCCGAGCAGGTGGAGCAGGTCGTTGCCGCCGATGCGTACGCAGACCACGCGCTCCCGGTCGGCGTCCAGTCGCACCCGCAGCCGACGCAGGCGGTCGCGGCAGAAGGCGACCTCGGTTTCCACGATCGGCATGATCGCGAGGTGCCCGGCCGGGGCGAGGGCCTCCAGATAGTCGCCCAGGTTGTGCTCGTCGACCTTGGGGAGGCACACCCCATCCATCCGCTCGATGCCTTGCATCGCGACCATCTCGGCCAGGATCTCCGGGTTACGGGGCCGCAGAAAGCGCAGGGGTCCCTGTGACGTCAGTTGGGGCAGTGCCTCGCGCAGGTTGGCCAGGGCGCGCCCCAGGTCGCGGGCGTGCACGGCGTCCTCGGTACAGACCACGAGTGAGCGCAGACCGAACAGTTTGTGTCCGTTGAGCAGTGCCGGCAGGTCCGCCCGGGTGGCCGGCATGTAGAGCGAGGCCCCGAGTCGGAGATAGGACGGTTGGGCGTCGCGGCCCTCGGGCGCGGCCCTGGGGACTAAGGCACGATTCATGGTTCGTTGCTCCTGGCGGAAGCGGTGCGGCCAGTGGCGTCACCGTGTGAATGGATGATGGCGGCGGCCCGCAACGGCATCGTCGGCTCGACGCTGATGGGCACCCCGCGCGTCTCTGCCAGTTCGATCAGGTGGCGCACCTCGGCGTCGCCAGGATCGCGCAGCAGCAGTCGTTCCGGGACCCGGCGCAAGAGCACCCGGGTCGCCTCGGCGACCCCGGGCTTGATCAGGTTCTGATCGGCGATGCCGTTGCGCCCCATGCAGGCGTGCAGCCATTCCCTCGTCTGGCGGCCCCGCGCCGCCCGCGCCTCGAGCGTGATTTCCTGGATTTTAGCCGCATCGAAGGTCGCGGCGATCTGGTCGAGGAACCAGGTCGAGTGGTCCGCCGCCGCGAACTGGTCGTAGAAGACACAGCCATGGAAATCGCCCGCCCCGAGCTGGTGGTTCAGCACCGAGCGCGACACCAGTCCGGAGACGGTCGCGTTCAGGATACCGGATGGAATCGCATAATCGTCGTAGCCGGCCGCCACGTCGGCCGCCCCGCCCAGGTCGCAGAGGACATAGAGCCGATCGTCCAGGTGCTCGGGCTCGGTGCGGTTCCACCGCGCCACGGCGGCCTTGAGCTCCTGGGTGATGACCCCTTTGGCGGTCCAGCCGTCGACGAACACCAGGCCGGCGGCCGGGCGGGCGGCGACCCGCAGCAGATAGCGCAGGGCGTTGGTGTCGATCCCGCGGTCGCGGATGATCGAGATCGAGTAATGGCGGGCCGCGATGCCCAGGCGCGCGCCCAGGGCCCGGGTCAGCAGGGCGCCGATCGGGGTCCCGGCCCGGGCGAGCGAGACCACCGTGAGCGGGGCGACGCGGGTGCGGGCGATGTAGGCGGCCAGCGAGAGGATCTCGCGGCCCAGGCGCTCGGCGTGGGCCTGGGTGAGGGCGCGAAACAGCGCCAGGTAGGCAGGCGGCGGCAGTGACTCGGGGGCCAACATCTCCGAGTAGTGGCGGGTGGCGCCTTGGATCATCCGTTCCTTCAGGGCCACCGGGGTGGGCGCGAGCCGGATCGGCTTGAGCAGGAACTCGCAATCCGCGGGCGCATAGCTGCCGCTGAACGGGGCGCACGCGAGAGTCTCAGCGCGGCCCGGGGTCATGGCCAGCACGCATCATGGATTTGGGTGCGGCACGGCACCATGGCGAAGTCGCAGAGGGTCATGAAGCCCAGGTCCGAGACACTGTCGCCGATCCCCAGGAAGGTCCGCGTCGGATCGAGCGCCCGCTTGAGGTCCATGAGGTGCGCCACCGCGGCCCGCTTGTCGGCAAAGGGGGGCAAGGCGGCGAGGTTGCGGCCGTTGCGGTGCAGTCGCCACCGCTCGCCGCCCCGCTCGCGCACCAGGGTCTCCGCCCGCTCCAGGGCCGGTCCATCCCCTTTGATCGAGACATAGACGGGGACCCCCGCGTCCTCAATGACGCGCACCCGCAGCGCGAGCCCGGCGCCGTCGCTCAGGGCCGCCACCGTCGCGGCCAGGGCCTGCATCGCCGGTCCGAAGGTTTCGGTGCCGGCCGCCAACCGCTCCCGCCAGGACGGCAGGACCTCACCGTCCGGACCATAGAGGACGGCACCGTGGCTGGTGATGCGACAGTCGCGAAAGACCGGGCTCGTGACGCGATCCAAGGCGCTGCGATTGCGTCCGGTCACGGGAATGACCTCGCAACCGAGCAGCAGGTCCAGCAGGGCAAGCTGGGCCGGGGTGTGAAAGGAGAGCGGCGCGCCGGCCCGGTCATGGGCCGCCTGGGTCAGGGCCGCCGCGCCGCTGCCGCCGTGGCGGCCGGTCAGGGCGCGCGTCTTCGCCTCGGTCTGAAAGAGGGTGTCGTCCAGGTCGGTGAAGACGGTGATGGCCCGCGTCATGGGGCCCCCGCCGGGCCACGGGGGACCTCTGGGATCGGGTAACGCAGCCAGGCCAGCCCCGGGTGCGGGTCCGCGCAGGCCAGCGGGTCTTCGTAGAGTGCGATGGCGAGGCGCTGCGCCCCGGGCGGATTGTGGAGGTAATAACCGACGCCTTCGCCATAGGGATCGGGGCAGGCGACGGAGTCACCGACCGCGCCGCCCGGCAAGACCGGGGACCGGGAGGTCGTTTGAAAGGTGACGTCCAGGCCGGCCAGTTCCAGCCCCTCGGCCGCCAGAAAGGGCGCGAAGGCGCACTCCCCGGTCCCGATCACGGCCAGGGCGCGGGAGGCGGCCGCCGGGGGGAGCGCCAGGGCCGGGGGTGGCCACCCGCCGGCCGGCATCAGCAGACCGCGGCGTCCCTGGTCCGCGCGGGCCGCCCACCCGGGCCGGCGTGCCGCCACGTCGGCCGGCAGCGTGGCGGGCTTGGTCCCAGGTGTCGGCGTGAAGACGAATTGCCCGTCCAGGAGGCTGCACCACATGATCCGGCGAGACCCTGGCGGGGCGGCGAGGGCGCGAGCGATCCGCTCCCGTGTCGGGCCGTCCAGCCAGTTGACCAGGCTGACCAGCACGATCAGAGACAGTCCGGGCATCCAGGGTTGGATCTGTTCGGCAAGCCGACGCACCGACTGCCCGGTCGAGATCTCGTCATCGACGATCACCAGGGTGCGCGCGGTGCCGAAGTGGTCCGCCAGCGCGGGCATGGGATGATGCAGCAGATGGGTCGGGGCGTGGGAGTGGGCCTCCTCAAAGGTCAGTATGGGCGCCGCGGCCAGCGGCAGCCGCGTGGTGTGCTGGAAGCCGATGTCGTGGCGCCCGCTCCCGCGGGCCAGGCTGTCGGCGATCCCGGCGCCAAGCCCGGTCGCCGTCTCCGCCAAACCGATGACCCACACCGGGCCTGGGGCATCCAGCAGCGGGGCGGCGAGGCGCCGATAGGTGTCACGCATCGTTGCCGGCCGGCAGGGAATATGGCGCCCCAAGACCTTGGATACGAAGAGGAAGGGGCGGCGCGGGTTGGCGCGGGCGGCGAAGCCGAGCAACTGCCGCAACGGCAGCTCCTCGCGTTCGGTCGCGATGCGCAGGGTACCGCCGGGGATCGTGAAGGCGTATTGCATCGAGCGGGCCCCTCGGGCCGACAGTCACATGGTTGATGGCGTGTTGGGATCGCAACGGGCGACTGATGGTCTCACTAGTGGTTTCGGCGCCGGCACGACGATACACGAAGATGTCACGGTTGCAACGGTGACGAGGTGACACAATTGTCACACGCCCAGGCTTGACGAGCCCCTGGGGACGGACTATTTTGACCGTCGCGCTGAACCCCGATTAGATTAATCCGGGTTAATCATTTGTTAACTATGGTGTCACCCATGCTTCAAGGTATGTTGGATAAGCTGAAAGAAATGGGGTCCAACCTCAAGGATGACGCGACCCGCCTGCGTAACAAGTCGTTCATGAACGCCTGCACGGCCGGCTGCGCGATCATCGCGAATGCCGATGGGGTCGTGAGCCCGGACGAAAAGCGCAAGATGATGGCCTTCATGAACAGTTCCGACGTCCTGTCGCTCTACGACTCCGGCGAGGTAATCAAGGGCTTCGAGGCCCACTGCGCCAAGTACGAGTTCGATCCCCAGATCGGCGAGGCCGAGGCGCTGCGGGTGGTCGCCGGCATCAAGTCGAAGCCCGCCGAGGCCCGCCTGCTGGTACGCGCCTGCTGCGTGATCGCGGCGGCCGACGGTAATTTCGACGAGGACGAGCGTGGTGCCGTGACGCGGATTTGCCACGAACTCGGGCTGGAGCCGAGCGAGTTTCTGCCGACCAAGTAGGACATCGGGGGCCTGGGGGACCTGCCCCCACCGCCCCCGCAGATCAACGTCGCCGGGGTCTGACACGATGAGCGAGCGCCGGCTACCCGTCTATATCCTGGTCGATACCTCGGGGTCGATGCGCGGGGAGCCGATCCACGCCCTCAATGTCGGGCTCAAGGCCATGGAACAGGCCCTGCGGCGCGACCCCTTCGCGCTGGATACGGTCTATCTGTCGCTCATCACCTTCGATCTGCAGGCGCGCGAGGTCTTTCCTTTGACCCCGCTCGATGCGGTGCGCATCCCCGAGATCGAGGTTCCGGGTTCGGGCGCCACCTTTCTCGGCGCCGCCCTGAATCTGTTGATCCAGCGGGTCGACCGGGACCTGCGCCGCGGCAGTGAAACCCAGCACGGGGACTGGCGCCCCATGGTCTTTGTGATGACCGACGGCGCGCCCTCGGATACCCAGGCCTACAAGGAGGCCACGGCGGCGGTCAAGCAGCGCAACTTTGCCCGCATCGTGGCCTGCGCGGCCGGACCCAAGGCGCGGGTGGATATGCTGCGCGAACTCACCGACACGGTGGTATCGCTCGACACCCTGGACGGCTCGCTGTTTGCCCAGTTTTTTCAATGGGTCTCCGGCAGCATCGCGGCCGGCGGGCGCAGCGGACGCACCGCGGGCGACACCCTGCCGCCGTTGCCGAGCGAGTTGCGCATCGCGATCTAGAGACAACATCATGCGGCGTCTGCCCGTCTTCCTGGTACTCGATGTGTCCGAATCCATGGCCGGCGATAACCTGTTCCGCCTGGAAGAGGGCATCGGCACCATCGTCTCCACCTTGCGCACCAACCCCCAGGCCCTGGACACCGTCTGGCTCTCGGTCATTGCGTTTGCCGGTATCGCGGAGACCCTGGTCGACCTCCAGGACCTCGCCGCCTTTCGCGCCCCGGTCCTGCCGATGGGCGGCGGTACCTGCCTGGGGCTGGCACTCGACCACGTCATGAACGAGATCGATCGCCAGGTGGCGACACCCGGCCGCGACCGCAAGGGCGACTGGCGCCCCATCGTTTATCTCTTCACCGACGGCAAGCCGACCGATCAGGTCGCCGCGGCACGGGCGCGCTGGCATGACCACTATGCAACACGCGCGGACCTGGTCGCCGTCGCGATCGGACGCTATGCGGATCAGGCGACCCTGCGCTCCCTGACCGAGCACGTCCTGCTCTTCGACGATACCGCCCCCGGGGGGTTCGAGGTCTTCGTGCGCTGGCTCACCGAATCGGTGTCGGTGCAGAGCCAACGGATCGGAGAGCCCGGCAGCGGGCGCCTGTCCCTGGCGAAGGCGGACCCGAACGTGATGCAGCCCCTCAGCACGGCGGGTGCCTTGGTGCCCGGTAGCGACCGGGATTGCGTGGTGCTCGTGGGGCGCTGCCAGGGCACCGCCCGCCCCTATCTGCTCAAATACGACCGCGAGACCCTGCCGATCGCAACCGACGCCTTTTCGATCGACCTCAGCGGCTACCGGATCGCCGGGTGTTATCCGCTGACCGAGGACTATTTCCGCTGGAGCGGCGCGGGCGGCGCGGGGGGCAGTGCCAATACCGCCGATCTCATGGGCGGCGCCGCGTGCCCCCACTGCGGCAACCCGATCACGGTGGCGCTGTGCGGCTGCGGCAAGCTGATGTGCCTGCGCGGACCGGGCGAGGCGACCTGTCCCTGGTGCCGCGAGGATCTGCGGTTCGCGCCCAGTGCCGACCAGGGCTTCGACGTCGAGCGCCGCCAGGGCTGAGCCATGGACCTGGAGACCCGCACCGCCCTGTCCTTGAATCTGCTCGACTGGCTCCGCGGGCAGGTCGCGGATCATACCCGCTGGCCGAGCGGCCCGGTTTACGATCAGGCGGTGGCGGCGGCCGGGGGGCTGATCGACCTGGTCGCCTCGCCACCCCCCTCCCCGGCCGCCACCGACGCGGCCGCAGGCCAGGATGCGCCGGCGGTCGTTAAAGCGTCGGCCATGGCGTACCCGATCGGCAGGTCGGCGCCGATCGACCCCGATCAACACCCCGGGGACATCCCCGACACCCCGCGACCGCGCAGCACCCCGGTCCCACCCCAGATCATCGCCGAGATCGAATCCAACGCCCGCGTGGGTGAGCCCTTCCAGGCGCGCCTGCAGGTGCGCTCGAGCGACGGGCGCCCCATGCAGGTCCTCGGGTGCGAGGTCCCGGAGGCCCTCGGCCTCACCTATGCGGCGGGACTCTTGACCGGGATCGCCCAGCAGCCCGGCGAGCATCGGCTGGCGGTGACCTGTCAAGACCCGGATGATCCCGGCGCGCCAATCTGCCGGGCGGTCGCGCTCCTGGTCGTGAATGCCGACCCGCGCGCCCTGTGGAAGGACCTGGCGTCCGACCGGGACGCCCTGGGATGGAAGCCCGATACCGCCGCGGTACAACTGCCCGGCGCCCATGATCGGCAGCTCCTGCTGGCCAGTCGCAGAGGACGCTCGCACGCCCATATCGGGGCCTTGCGCGACGACGATTATGCCTGTTGTGTCACCGCCGCCGATGGGTGGAACCTGATTGCGGTCGCCGACGGCGCGGGGAGCGCCAGGCACTCGCGCATCGGGTCGCGCATCGCCGCCGCAACGGCCGTCGAGGTCGCCCGCCAACGGCTGCTCGATGACCAGCCGGGGCCGCGGCTCCAGGACCTGGCCACAGAGAACGCCGACCCCGGGCAGGCCCGGATCGCCGCCTACAACACCTTGGGTGCCGCCGCCTTCGAGGCGACCAAGGCCATCGAGGCCAAGGCGCAGGCCCAGGGGGGCGAACCGCGTGACTATGCGACCACCCTGTTGCTCGCCGCCCACACCCATACGCCCGCCGGCGACCTGGTGGCGACCTATTGGGTCGGCGACGGCGCCATTGCACTCTACAGCACCGGGCACGGGGTCGAGTTGCTGGGGATGCCGGAAGGCGGTGACTATGCCGGTCAGACCCGGTTCCTGGACCGCTCGGTGTTCGCCGACGGGGACCAGATCATGCGGCGCCTGAACGTCCGGCTGGTCAAGGGGTTCACCGCCCTGCTGTTGATGACCGACGGGGTGAGCGACCCATGGTTCCCGTCGGATGCGACCCTGCGGGAATCCGCGGCCTGGGTCGCCCTGTGGGCGGAGCTGGCGCCGCTGCTCGCCGCACCCGACGCGGATGCGCGCACACTCGACTGGCTCAACTTCTGGAGCCGCGGCAACCACGACGACCGCACCCTTGCGGTGTTGTGGTAGGCACCAGGAGCCAGGCCATGGCACGGACCATTACGCTTAAGACCCGGCACGGCGAGTCGGTCGCCTTCGACGACACCATCGTCGGGTCGGGGGCCATGAAGGACGTCTATTTCACCCCGGATCGCTCCTATGTGATCGGGTTTTTTCGCGAGCACCAGAGCCCCGCCGCCCGCGAGCGTCTGCGGGTCATCTGCGAAGACTATCGCGAAGGCATCTTCAGCCAGATCGGCGGCGCCTACTGGCGGGATCTCTTCTGCTGGCCTACCGGTGTCGTCGAGTACGAGGGGCGCGTCGGGGTCGTGGTCCCCGCCTATGCGCCGCACTTCTTCTTCACGCACGGCTCCGCCAACAACGATATGCTCGGCATCAAGGGCCGGGAGAAGGAGGGCAAGTGGTTCGCGAGCGCAAACAATCAGGCGCGCTTCCTGGACCCGCGCGAACGCGGCCATTGGCTCAACTACCTGCGCATCTGCATTCGCATCGCCCGCGCGGTGCGGCGCCTGCACGCCGCCGGCCTGGCCCATAGCGACCTTTCGTATAAGAACGTGCTGGTCGACCCCTGCACCGGCAACGCCTGTATCATCGATCTCGACGGGCTGGTGGTCCCCGGCAAGTATCCGCCGGAGGTCGTCGGCACCCCCGATTTCATCGCGCCGGAGGTCGTCATGACGGCGCACCTGCCCCGTGACAGCGCGGATCGCCGGCTGCCCTGCATCGCGACGGATCGGCACGCCCTGGCGGTCCTGATCTATATGTACCTGCTCTACCGCCATCCGCTGCGCGGCGGCAAGGTCCATGACCCGGATCCGATCCGTGACGAGACCCTGTCGATGGGCGAGCGGGCGCTGTTCGTCGAACACGCCAAGGATCTGAGCAATCGCATCCGGGTCGCCGACGCGCGCCCGACTGAACTGCCGTGGGTCGATACCGAGCGCATGCCATACACGCTGACCGGCCCCTATCTGACACCGCTCTTCGAGCGCGCCTTCACCGCCGGCCTGCGCGACCCCGGCAGCCGCCCCAGCGCCGAGGATTGGGAGTTCGCGTTGGTGCGCACCGCCGACTTGATCCAGCCGTGCGCCAATCGCGATTGCCCCCAGGGGTGGTTCGTCTTCGACAACCGGCGGGCCCCGCATTGCCCGTTCTGCGGCACCCCCTACCCCGGGCCGCTCCCGGTCCTGAATTTCTATTCGAGCCGGCAGGGCGACAGCTTCCGCCCGGATGACCAGCGGTTGCTGGTGTATACCAATCAGTCGCTGTTCGAGTGGCATGTCAATCGCCATGTGACCCCCAACGAACGGCTGACCGAGGCACAGAAGACGCGGGTCGGCTACTTCGTGTTCCACCACGGGGCCTGGTGGTTCGTCAACGAGCGACTGCCCCATTGCCGCGATCTCAGCGCCGGGCGCGAGATCGCGGTGGGCGAGCGCGTGGCGCTGCGCGATGGACTCCAATTACTCCTGTCACGGGAGGCGGGCGGACGCCTGGCGCTCGTGCAACTGGCCGGGACTATGCCGTAACCCGGGTCTCTTTAATCCTCTCACAGAGACACAGAGTAGATCGAAACGGCTATCGATTATTGTCTGTTGAGTATTTCTTTCTTTGTGTCTCCGTGTCTCCGTGAGAGAATCTTTCTGACGGTCGGCGCAGTCTTCATCATCAACCAATATAGCGGATAGGTATCATCATGGCACTGAATCTCTCAAAGGGTGAGCGGATCTCGTTGGAGAAGACCGGCGGCCCCGGCTTGGCACGCGTCGTGCTGGGTCTGGGATGGGGCAAGCGCAAGAAGAAGGGATTCTTTGGATCATCGCAGATCGAGGTCGATCTCGACGCCTCCTGCCTGCTGTTCGCGGCCAGGGTACTGACCGACAACGTATGGTTCCGGCAATTGCAGAGTCAGTGTGGGGCCGTCCGTCACACCGGCGATGACCGCGCGGGCGGCGGTAGCGACGACAACGAACGGATCAGCGTCGACTTGGGCAAGCTGCCGGCCGCCGTCGATGTGTTGATCTTCACCGTGAATTCATTCCTCAACGACAGCTTCGAGGGCATTCCCAACGCCCGCTGCCGCCTGTTGGACGCCGCCGGAAACAAGGAACTGGCCCGCTTCGACCTGTCGCTCGACGGGGCCGATCACACCGGCATGGTGATGGCCAAACTATACCGCGAAAACGGTGCCTGGAACCTGCAGGCGATCGGCGAGAAGGGCACGGGCCGCACCTTTAACGATATGATGCCGTTGATCGGCCGCTACCTCTGAGGTGACCCCAATGGAGCTTCAATCCGGCCAGAACGCGCCCGTCGGCACGGGCGCGTTGCGTCTGGCCCTGACCTGTGACCCGCCCAACCAGGCCGCGAGCCTGGACGTGAGCGCCTTTCTGCTCGATGCCGCGGGCCGGGTGGCGGGGGACGGCGGCTTCGTCTTCTATGGCAGCCCGAGCGATCCCGCCGGTGCCGTGCGGCTCGATCCGGTCGCCGCCAGCTTCCAGATCGAGCCCGGCCGACTGCCGGGCGGGATCGAGCGGGTCGTGGTCGCATTGAGCATCGATCAGGGCGTGGCCGGGCTGCACGCCTTCGCGCAGTTTCGGGCGCTGCGCCTGACCCTGACGGGTCAGGGGGTCGACCTGCAGTTCCCGGTCGCGACCGGGGGCATGGCGGAAAGCGCGCTGATCATGGGGGAACTGTATCTGCGCAACGGTGCCTGGAAACTGCGTGCCTTGGGTCAGGGGTTCGCCGGCGGACTGGCCCCGCTCGCCCGCAACTATGGCGTCGATGTGAGCGAGGCGGCGGCGCCGCCGGCACCACCACCGGCAGCGCGTCCGCCCGCCGCGGCGCCCCCGACCGCGGCCGCCGCGCCCTCGCGCATCAACCTGAAGAAGCGTGAGCCGATCTCACTGGAGAAACCCGCCAAGGGGTTTGGGCAGATCGACGTCAACCTCAACTGGACCCGCGGTCAGGTCAAGCGCGGGTTCTTCGGGGGCAGCGGCGGCGGTATCGACCTGGACCTGGGGTGCATGGTCGAGCAAGCCAGCGGCGACAAGGACGTGATTCAGGCCCTTGGCAAGCGCTTCGGTCGCCTCGACGCGGCACCCTTCGCGAAGCTGCTCGGGGACGATCGCACCGGCGAGTCCGACTCCGGCGAGACCCTGTTGATCAACGGCGACCGGTGGGGCGATCTCAAACGGGTCCTCATCTACGCCTACATCTACGAGGGCGCCCCGAACTGGGCCGCCGCCAACGCGGTCGTAACGCTCAAGGCACCCGGTTCGCCCGAGTTGGTGGTCGCGCTCGATGAGCACGCGACCGGCAAGGGCATGTGCGCGATTGCGCTGCTCGAGAACGATGGCGGACGGATTCGCGTGACCAAACTGGTGGAGTACTTTGCCGGACACCAGCAGGTCGACGAGGCCTACCGTTTCGGCTTCCAGTGGAAGGCCGGCAGCAAGTAGGCCGGTAGGGCAAACAGGCTGAACCAAACCGGCGCGCCGGCGTCGAACATTCTTCATTCGCGTTAGAGGAGCAACCGATCATGGCCGTTTCACTGCAAAAGGGTGGGCGGGTCTCGCTGGACAAGGCGGCGCCCGGACTCAAGAATGTCCATGTGGGGCTGGGCTGGGACCCGCGCGCGACCGACGGTGCCGAGTTCGACCTGGACGCCTCGGCCTTCCTGGTCGCCGCCTCCGGCAAGGTCCGCGGTGACACCGATTTCATCTTCTATAACCAGTTGAAGTCCGCCTGCGGCTCGGTCGAGCACACCGGCGACAACCGCTCTGGGGCCGGCGACGGTGATGATGAGGTAGTCTATGTCTACCTCGACCGGGTGCCCGCGGACGTCGCGAAGATCGTCTTCACCGTCACCATCCATGAGGCGGACGCCCGCAAGCAGAACTTCGGTCAGGTGGGCAACGCCTATATCCGGCTCGTCAACAAGGACACCGGTGCCGAGGTCGTACGCTTCGATCTCGGGGAGGAATACTCGACCGAGACCGCGATGGTATTCGCCGAACTCTATCGCAACGGCGCCGAATGGAAGTTCAATGCCATCGGCCAGGGCTATGCCGGCGGTCTGGCACCCATGGCACGGCAGTACGGCGTCACGGTCTGACGGCTCAGGCCGCGGACCCGCGGAGACGCTGCCGACGTCCTTTTCCCGGCCCGACCGATCGTGGCGGGCCATTTGACCTAAGAAGAGTATTTGGCCGCAAATGAACGCAAATAAGCGCAAATAGACCTGCTGGTTGGCATTGTCGCGGGCGTCACCCGGACAGCGAACATGCAGCAAACGCCAAGTCTCTGATTATTTGCGTCAATTTGCGTTCATTTGCGGCTAGATTCCTTTTTCTGAGTTCAATCAACCACGACCGCACGGCGGTCGAACCAATGGAGATCGTACACATGCCAGTCAATCTGACCAAGGGCGGCAACGTTTCACTGACCAAAGAGGCCCCGGGGATCAGCAAGATCCGCTTCGGCCTGGGCTGGGACGCCCGCAGCACCGACGGCGCCGCCTTCGACCTGGACGCGGTCGCGGCGGTCGTCGGCGAGAGCGGCAAGGTCCTCTCCCAGCCGTACTTTGTCTTCTTCAACAACCTGGAGACACCGGAGAAGGCCGTGATCCACCGCGGCGACAACCGCAGCGGTGCCG
The DNA here is from genome assembly GCF_903828115.1 of uncultured Thiodictyon sp. GTDB lineage: Bacteria > Pseudomonadota > Gammaproteobacteria > Chromatiales > Chromatiaceae > Thiodictyon. The sequence continues at coordinate 16,987 of NZ_CAIKKU010000795.1, forward strand.
GCGAGGGGGACGACGAGGTGATCGAGATCGATCTCATCAAACTGCCGGCCGAGGCGGCCAAGATCGTCTTTGCGGCGACCATCTACGATGCCGATACCCGCAAGCAGAACTTCGGCCAGGTGGCCAACGCCTACATCCGCGCGGTGGACGAGGCGAGCGGTGCCGAGCTGATGCGCTTTGATCTGAGCGAGGACTTCTCCACCGAGACCGCGCTGGTCTTCGGCGAACTCTACCGCCGTGAGGCCGAATGGAAGTTCAAGGCCGTAGGGGCCGGCTACACGGACGGTCTGGCCGGTCTCGCTCGCGATTACGGGGTCTAGCATCAGAACTGATGTGTTGACGCCGATCCCGTAGGGTACGCATCGCGTACCCGCCGAGCCGCGGCAACTTCTGGGGCTGGGCGTCGTTGTCGTTGTCGTTGTCGTAATCGAACAA
>NZ_CAIKKU010000796.1 GCF_903828115.1 uncultured Thiodictyon sp.
GCCTTGGACTCCGGGCGCTTGGGCGCCGGCGCTTAACTTAACGGCAGTGAGGCCACGGCTGGGGTAGGGCGCCCTTCAGCAGCCGTGGCAGAAATAGTCGGGGAGTCCGGCGATCCGGCAGGCCTGCTTGCAGCCGCCGTGCGGGAACAGGGTTTCCAGATCCCTGCGGTTAAAGGGAACATGCGGCGAGATCTCAGTGTTGACCGCCTTGACCACCAGCCGCGGGTTGGGCGACATCTCATTGGTGGCGTAGTAATCCCGCAGGAACCTGATCACGCTCCAGTGGCCGGCCGTCAGGGTCAGTCCCTCCGCTGCCGCCAACGCGATGGCGAGGTCCGGGTTCCAATCGTCGAAGTGGGCCAGGAAGCCCTTCTTGTTGAGGTCGCCGACCGCGACTTGCATGGTTGTCATCGCTCACTCCTTCACCCCTGGGCGGATTTCGTCATGACCTTGAGGATCTTGACGTTGATGGCGATCAGGCGGAAGAACTGCCAGATAATGGAGGTCCGCCGGTATTTGGTGAATCCGGTGGGGATCGGGGGATAGTAATCCTGCCGGTAGGGCTCGTGGGTTTCGCCGGTCATCGCTGTGTGTCTCGCTGATGGTGGACTGGGGACGCGTCAATCCGGAAGGATGGACCAACCGGGACGCAGGGTTGCCTGGTAGATGAAGAGGTGATGCAGGAGAAACTTCATCCAGTGCCCGGCGAGCCCGATCTCGACGGAGGTGAGTTTAAGATCCCGTCCATACTCGGGATAGGTCTCGCGGTCCGGGACGACGGGAAAGACGATCATGCTGGCCGCGGTGCCCTTGAAGAGATGGGCGCCGGTCGAGGCCACACAGACCGCACCCGACTTCGCCATGGAGGCGGTGTGGGTCGGCGCGGGCGCGCCCTTCAACATGTCACGGATACTCGCCGCCACGGCCTTGCCCATCGCCGCGGAGGGCATTCCGGTGCGCGGTGGCGTCGGGCTGATCGGGGTGCCGTTGGCGCTCTTCATCGGCTTGCTGATCGGGTGCGGGGGCGCGAAGGCGATGCCGATGGCGAAGAGATTCCGATAGCTCGGGTTCTGGTAGGTCTTGGGCCAGTCGCGCGCACGCCAGTCCTCATAGGGCTTGGGGGTATAGTCGGCGTCGACCTTCATGAATCCGTTGGGGGCGAAGACCGCCGCGGTGATGTCCGCGCCCGCGCGGTCGAAGGCCTTGAGCCCGACCCCCGCGAAGGGCGGGATCAGCATGGCGAAGTCGAAGTGGATCTCGTGGTAGGTGCCGTCGAGCTGCTCATAGTGGATCTTGTCCGGCTCGACCTTGGTGACATGGGCGCGGGTGATCCACTGCACCCCGCGCTCGGCCATCAGCGACTCGGCGAAGAGCTTGCTGTTGGTCACATAGCCGCCGTTGGAGACGTGCATGCCCCCCATCCCGAGGTCGCCCAACTCGTACTCGTTGCTGAGCCAGATGAGCCGCGCCTGCTCCCGCACCCCGGCCTCACGCAGGGTGTGGTCGACGTTGTAGATATACTCAAAGGCCGCACCCTGGCAGGTGCACATGCCATGTCCGGTGCCGATGACGAAGGTCTTGTCCTCGCCATTCTTCATGGCCGCGATGGCCGCCTGCAGGCGGCGATTTGCCTCCAGCGCGTGGGGCGGCGTGCAGACCGATACGGTGTAGCCCGGCTCGGGACCCAGGCCGGGGGTGGCGGCGAAATTCAACTTGGGTCCGGTGGCGTTGACCAGGTAGTCATACTCGATGACTTCGGTCTGACCGGCGCGCTGGGGATCAGTGTATTCGACCGTGACATAGGGGCTCGCGTGTTCGGCGTCGCCTTCCGGGTAGAGGGACTGGGCGCTCGCCTGGCGAAAATCGATGTTGAGTTTCTTGTAAAGCGGGGCCAACTCGAAGGTCACCTGGCGCTCCGTCATTTCACCCACGCCCACCCAGATGTTCGAGGGGACCCAATTCCAGGTCGGCCGCGGCGACACCATGATGACCTGGTGTTGCTTGCCGAGCCACTTGCCCAGGTATCTGGCGGCCGTGTGACCGGAAATACCGGCGCCGAGTATAACGATACGTGCCACTGACAGACTCCAGATTCGGTTAAGGTTGAGAAAGGCCCGGTCGCGAAAGGCCGCGCTCCGCCGCCGCGACAGACACTTCGCGTCCCGGCAGTTCGCCGGGTGCAAGGCGGATCAGCAACGGGAGGAAGCGGCGACCACGGGCGTCGTGATATTCCTGCAAAACGATCCGGCGCGCCGCCGGGTCCTGTGGATCGCGCCTGATATTCATCGCGTCCAGATGCAGGGTGACATCCTCGCGCCAGAAATGACTTTCGGCCTGGCCGAGCAGTTCGGCGACGATGTCCAGGTGCACCGGCAAGACGCCTTGGTTCACGCCCAGGGCGTCCAATCGGTGTGTGATGGTGTCCAGTTCGGCAAGTCCCGCCGCCGCGTGCGGGTGCGCGCCCAACGATCGCTCAAAGCGCCAGCCCCGGTGCGTCGGCACCCTGAACCGGCGCTGCAGGAGATCACGCTGGTGCGCGAGTGCCGCACGCTCGAGGCAGACCTCGGCGATGCGCGTCCGCGCCAGGTTGAGCAGATGCGCGAAACCCCGCCGTTCCAATCGAACATCTCCACGGCGGAGGCGAACACCGCGGCGAGGCGTGGTTCGGCGCCATGTGCGCCGCGCCCGGCCGCCAAAGGCGCGGGGATGCCGGCCACCAGCCCGCGCACATGCGCCATGGCATGGATGACGGGGGCACGCAGGCGTTTGGCATAACCCGGCAAAAACCGCAGGCGTGAATCGGTGCCGACGACGGCGCGTTCAATGGCAGCGGCGATCTCCGATTCGGGATAGCGCCCCGGCGCTGCCCCACCGCCGCCAAAAATGGATCCAAACAGTTTCAATGCGTGACTCTTCATGATTCCCATCCGCCCTGAGTCGGCGCATGGGCCATGAAATCGGCCAGCGGTCGAAAATGGGTAGATCGGGTCGCGCGCTCGTCAAGGTGAATGTCGAACTGCGGAAAAAACGCCCTATGACCCTACAGTATAGTGCGGCGCCTCGCCTGGCGGTCCATCATATTATCTGCGTTGCTTAGTGAATTCTGATCTAAGGGTCAATGCGAATATGGCCAAATGGCCAAGTAGACCCAGGGCCGCGGCCAGGGCCGGGGGCGTGACCGGCCCGAGCAGCGCACGGCGAGGACTCCATCCGTGGCACGGCGTTGGGCAGATGACGAACCCCGCCGGACCGATCGTGTTCCGGGCACCGGGCTTCTTGGCCTGCGGCTCGCCTCATCGCGCCGCCCCATTAAATCGTCCAGGTGAAGGAGGCGTAGGACAACTCGATCAGGTCCTGGTCCATGCTGCGCGCCGGCTCATCCGGGGTGGCGGTGCGCACCACCCGGGCGGGCACGCCGGCGACCGTGGCGTGCGCCGGTACGTCGCGCAGCACCACCGAGCCCGCGGCCACGCGGGCGTTTTCGCCGACCTCGATGTTGCCCAGGATCTTGGCCCCGGCGCCGATCATGGCCCCGCGCCGGACCTTGGGGTGACGGTCACCCGCCTCCTTGCCGGTGCCGCCCAGGGTCACGTCCTGCAGCAGCGAGACGTCGTCCTCGATCACCGCCGTCTCCCCCACCACCAGGCCGGTCGCGTGGTCCAGGAAGAGGCCGCGCCCGAACCGGGCGGCCGGGTGGATGTCGGTCTGGAACACCTCGGAGGAGCGGCTCTGCAGATAGAGCGCGAAATCCCGCTCCTGGTTATGCCACAGCCAGTGGTTCAGACGGTGTGCCTGAATGGCATGGAAGCCCTTGAAGTACAGGAAGGGCTCGATCAGCCGCTCGCACGCCGGGTCGCGCTCGAACACGGCGGAGATGTCGGCCTTCAGGGCCTCACCGACCCCCGGGTCCGCCGTCTGTGCCCGGTGAAAGGCCCGCACGATCAGGGGCAGCGAGATCACGTCGTTCTTCAGCCGGGCGGCGATCCGATGGAAGACGGCGGCCTCGAAGTTGGGTTGGTTGAGGATCGAATCGAAGAACAGCGGGGCCAGCATCGGCGCCGCGGCATAGGCCTCCTGGGCCTCGCGCCGCAGCCGGCTCCACAGGGCGTCGGTAAAGGCATCCGGCTGATCCAGCGGGACCAGCGTCAAGCGGCCCGACCTTGAACGAAACATGGCGTGTCTCTCCAGTTGCCGGTGCTGGCACCCGGCCTCGATGGTGAATGTCACGACGGAACGGAGTCGATAGAAATCTTGACGATTCCAACCACGCTCGCGCTCTTTCGAGGACAGGGTGAGGAGAAGGGAGGTCGCTGACTGCTCGCCGCCCCCGCTCCCGCGCCGGCATGTGGTCGCGGGCGCGGGCGCGGGGAACGGGCTGAGCCGCGGCCCGGCCGATCAGGGCGCCGCCTGCCCCTCCAGGGCCACGACGCCCGGCCGGGTGACCCTGGCCGCGTCGTCCTTGCTGACCCCGGTGTCCTGCCAAGCACCATCGGGGCGGGTGACCGCGGGGCCGGTCCAGTCCCCAAAGACCCTGCGTTCCGCTGGCGCCTGCACCTGCTCGGCACCCGGCGTGACGATGGTCCGCCGCCCCTTGGCCAGCCGCTGGAGCACGGCGGCCAGCGTATCGAGCTCATCCGCGGTGTTATAGAAGGCGAGCGAGGGTCGCACCGTCGCCTCGTGCCCGAAGTGGCGCACGATCGGCTGGGCGCAGTGGTGGCCGGCGCGCACCGCGATCCCTTCGCGGTTCAACTCGTCCCCCACCTCTGCCGGGCTGTAGCCGTCCAGGACGAAGGAGAGCACGCTCGCCTTCTCCCGTGCGGTGCCGATGAGGTGCAGACCAGGCACCGCCTGCAGGAGTTGGGTGCCGTAACCCAGCAGTTCGTGCTCATAGCGCGCGATGTTTGCGAGCCCCAGGCGCTCCACGTAGCGCAAGGCCTCGGCCAGCCCGACCGCATCGGCGATGTTCGGCGTCCCGGCCTCGAAACGGGCCGGCGGGCCCTGGTAGAGGGTCCGCTCGAAGGTCACGTCCGCGATCATGTTGCCGCCGCCCTGCCAGGGCTCCATGGCCTCGAGGATCTCCGCCTTGCCGTAGAGCGCCCCGATCCCCGTCGGGCCGAAGATCTTGTGACCGGAGAAGACGAAGAAGTCGGCGTCCAGCGCGCGCACGTCCACGGCCAGGTGGGCGACCGACTGGGCGCCGTCCACCAGGACCAGGGCCCCGACGCGATGGGCCAGTTCGATCACCTCGCGCACCGGCGTGACGGTCCCGAGCGCGTTGGATACCTGGCTGATGGCGACGAGTTTGGTGCGCTCGTTGAGCAGCTTCTGGTACTCGTCGAGCCGGATCTGGCCATCGGCGTCCACCGGGATCACGCGCAGCCGCGCCCCGGTCTGCGCGGCCAACTGCTGCCAGGGCACGATATTGGCGTGATGTTCCAGGAGCGAGACGACGAGCTCGTCCCCGGGCCCCACATGGCGCGGACCCCAGGCCTTGGCGACCAGGTTGATGGCCTCGGTGGTACCGCGCAGGAACACGATCTCGTCCGCGGAGGAGGCCCCCAGGAAGCGCGCCACGGTCCGGCGGGCGCCCTCATAGGCATCCGTGGCCCGCGCCGCCAGTTCGTGCGCGGCGCGGTGGATGTTGGAGTTCTCGTGCCGGTAGAAGTCGGACAAGCGCTCGATGACGGCGTTGGGCTTCTGGGTCGTCGCGGCATTATCGAGCCAGATCAGCGGGCGGCCGTTGACCCGTTCCGCCAGGATGGGGAAGTCACGGCGCACCGCCCGCACGTCGAAGCCCGGATGGGCCTCCCCCGGGATCGGCCCCAGGGTCCGCTCATCCAAGGTGGCCGCGTGGGGGTCCAGGAAGTAGAACGGGGAGGCTTCACTGGCGGGCCGCCCAGCCGACGCCATGGCTGATCCGCTCCCCAGGCCTGCCAACAGGTGCTTGAGGTCGTCCTCCTGCGGCAGTCCGAAGGACCGCGGCGTCAGGCCCCCGGGGATAGCGGCCGACCGACCAAGGGTGTCGCCACCCGGGTCCTGGGGCGCAAAGGTACCCGGGGCCAGTTCATAGGGCGAGGCCGGCACGAAGGTGGGCGCAATGCCCGCGGGCGCCGGAGGCGCGCCAAGCAGTGACGTCAAGGCCTCTGCCGCCAGCCGGTCCAGCCAGGACTGAACCGCAAGGGGGTCCGGCAGGGCACCCGTCAGCCCCGCTTGCGGATTACTTGTAGCTGTGCGCGTAGTCATGGAATTTGTTCACCTCAACGCCATCGAGCACCGCCAGGGCGTCCTCGGTGAGGACCGCGAGTGAGAAATACAGCGAGACCAGATAGGACGCGATCGCGTTGCGGTTGATCCCCATGAAGCGCACCGAGAGCCCCAGCCCCTGCTCGCCGACCAGACCGGGTTGGAAGAGCCCGACCACGCCTTGACGGGACTCGCCCACGCGCAACAGCAGGATCTGGGTCTTGCCGTCGACCACCGGGACCTTGTCGGAGGCGATCAGCGGGACACCGCGCCAGGTGATGAACTGGGAACCGAACAGGCTGACGGTGGCCGGCGGTACCCCGCGCCGCGTCGCCTCGCGGCCGAAGGCGGCAATCGCCAGCGGGTGCGCCAGGAAGAAGGCCGGCTCTTTCCACAGCTTGACCAACAGGTTGTCCAGGTCGTCGGGGGTCGGCGCGCCGGTCAGGGTCGCGATCCGCTGGCCTGGGTCGACGCTCGCGAGCAGCCCGTAATCGGGGTTGTTGATCAGTTCGCGCTCTTGGCGCTCCTTGATCGTCTCGATGGTGAGGCGCAGTTGCTCCTTGATCTGTTCGTGCGGGCTACGATAGAGGTCGGAGACGCGCGTGTGGATGTCGACGACCGTGGTCAGGGCATTGAGGAGGTACTCCCGGGGATCCTCCTCGAAGTCGACGAAGGTCTCCGGGAGCTCGGCCTCGTCGCCGTGGGACAGGGCCACCTGCACTTGTCCCGGGTCCTTGACCTTGTTGAGTCGCAGTATGCCGGCCTCCAAGGGGACCCAGGGCAGGAGGTGGAGCAGCCAGCGCGGGGTGATCGTTACGAGCTGCGGGACCGTCTTGGTGGCGTTGGCCAGTTGGCGTGCCGCCACGTCGCCGAGTGCGTGATGTTGAATTTTCTGAGCCATTTGTTACCTCTGAGTGAGTTGAGCGTATGAACGCCCAGCTTATGGTGTCGTTCCGGCATCAGGGGCGCGGAGTTTGGCAATGAGCACATCGCTGGACTTGATCAGGGCCAGGACCTCGCTGCCGACCGCCAACCCCAGGTGCTTGATGGAGCGCGTCGTGATGGTGGCGGTGACGACTCCGCCGTCGGTCTGTACATCCACCTCGGAGATGACGGGACCCTCGACGATTTCTCGAATCCTGCCACGGAACTGATTTCTGGCATTGACTGCAGCAATGGACATGGGCGACCTCTTTACGGTTAACCTGGCTCCGGCTCTCTCGAACTGCGAAAGAGGATGCCTGATGCCGCCCCGGCAAGGAACTGCGAAATTCTGCAAAGCATATCCGCTCAGGCCATAACAATATAAATGACAATCAGATAGGCAATACCTGCGTTCCATGTCAGAAATTCTTGGTTGGCAGCACGGTCGGGGCTTCCTATCGTCGGTCACCATTCCAGGCCGTGGATGGCGATGATCCGGAGGGTTTCCGCCGGGCGCTCGATGCCAATACCAAGGCGTCGAGTTCGGCTCGGTGCTCAATTTCGGGATCGCCGGCTGTGCCAAGGCTGCGCGGCGCTTCATCGACCAGGTCCAGTTGGCCAGCCACCTGGCCAACGTCGGCGATGCCAAGACCCTGGTCATCCATCCGGCCAGCGCCACCCACCAGCAGTTGTCGGACGATGAACAGCGCCAGGCCGGGGTGTGGCCGGACCTGATCCGGGTCTCGGTCGGGATCGAGCACATCGAGGACATCAAGGCGGATTTCGGTCACGCCCTGCGGCGCTTCCCCGCCGTGACCATCCGGGACCAGGTCCGGGCGCAGATGGCGCTGGCCGATGCGCTGGGTATCCGGCGCATCCGGCTCGTCCTCGGCGGCTCCATGGGCGGGATGCGTTCGCCAGTCGGACCGCGGTCCGACGCGTGCTCGCGCAGGCCGAGCACAGAGGGGACGCATCTGAGCTACCTCGACCAACTGCGCCGTAGGTCACGGTCCATGACGCTGGCTATGTGGTAAAAACTCTGAAACGGGGACTTACCGGCGCAACCCGGAGGTCAACCCCGCCGTCTCGGTTGGCGCGCCCCGGTGTATCATCCCCGCGCAAGCCCCCAAACAAATGCACCGATCGCCACCACCGCGGATCAGCGGTGCCGCGGGCCTCAAACCCCCGCCAGCGACCGTAAGGAGTCACGCCCAGCCCATGGCCCCCATCGCCCCCGCCCGCAAGCCCCAGGAGTACCGTTTCGACCAGGCGTCCTTCGGTCGGCATCAGACCTTTCACCTGCGCTACGCCTGGCTGACCAAGGGTTTCCAGGCCATGGCCGCCGACCCTCGCGCCTTCGACGCGGACGAGTCCACCGTCACCCTGGGCGTCGGCAAGAACATGGTGGCCGCCATCCACTATTGGCTCCAGGCCACCCGCATCGCCGAGCGCGGACCCGGGGGTCTCTGCCCTACCGCCCTGGGTCAGGCCGTGTTCGCCGCGGACGGGCTCGACCCCTATCTGGAAGACGAGGCCACGCTCTGGCTGATCCACTGGCTGCTCGCCACCAACGGCACCCAGGCGACCGTCTGGCGCTGGTTCTTCAACCACTTCCACCAGGCCGAGTTTTCGCTTCCCGAGGCCGGCAATGCCCTGACCCGTTTCGTCCAGGAGCGGCTCGGCAACAAGGCCCCGCCCAAGACCATGATCACTGATCTGCGCATCCTGATGCGCATGTACGAGCCTGCCGCCATCGGCCTTCGCGTCCACCTGGAAGACGCCCTGGACTCACCCCTGTCGCTGCTTGGACTGGTGCGTGCGCTGCCCGAATCCCACCGACATCGCTCCGCCGCCGAGGAGCGGGACGGGCCACCCGACGGCGTCTTCGGCTACGCCATCGCTGACCTGTTCGACCAGATTGGCCTGCGCACCCTGCCGATGGCCGAACTGATGTACGGACGCCCCGGGTTTCCCGCCCTCGGCGCCGTCTTCCGCCTGACCGAAAACGCCCTCATTACCAAGTTGGAGCGCATCATCCGCCGCCTCCCCGGGCGTTTCGTCCTGCGCGAGCAGGCCGGGGTCCACCAGCTCTACAGCCTGCGCGACACCATTGACCCTATGGACTACCTCCGCTCCCACTACCGCACGGGCCAGCCGGCCGATCCCCGATGAGCCTGCAAGAGCGCATCAGCGTCAACGCCCACTACACCCGCTCCGCCAACCTGGAGCGCGACATCGATTCACTCGAAGGTGTGGAGACCTACATTCCGACTGCCCGCAGCCTCGACACCCTGGGCCGCATCATCAGCGGCTTCAACGCCACCGACGCACCCCGCGCCTTCTCGCTCGTCGGCCCCTACGGGGTCGGCAAGTCATCCTTCGCCGTCTTCCTGTCCCATCTGCTCGGCGACGAGACCTACGAGACCGGTGTCGCTGCCAGGCAGGTCCTGGCCCGGTTCGACCACACCTTGGCCGAGCGCTTCTCGACCTTAGGCGCCGGCACCGCCGGCCACTGCTGCGTCCTGCTCACCGGCAGTCCCGAGCCCCTGTCCGAACGACTCGCCACCGCGCTCTTACACGGGGCCAACGAGTTCTGGCGGGATCGGGGTCGGCGCCCGGCCATCCTCAATACGCTTGAAGACCTGGCCCAGGGCGGGCGCCTGCGGCCCAGCGATGTCGGCCCGGTGATCGGTCAATTGCAGGCCGCCATCGCCCAGACCCAGGGCAACGGTCTGCTCCTGGTCATCGACGAATTGGGCAAGTTCCTGGAGTACGAGGCCCGCCACGGCGCCAACGACATCTATCTCCTGCAAGCCCTGGCCGAGCACGCCGTCCGCCACCAAGGCGCGCCGCTGAACCTTGTGGTTCTGCTCCACCAATCTTTCGAGCAATACGCCCAGCGCCTTGGCGAGGCCCTGCGCAACGAGTGGACCAAGGTCCAGGGCCGCTTCGAGAACATTCCCTTCCTGGACCCCGCCGACCAAACGCTTCGCATCGTCGCCGCCGCCTGCCGCCAACGGCTCGACGCCGACGAACAAGCCCTGGTGCGGCGCGGCGCGGCCCAGACCGCCGCCGCACTCCTGGCGGAAAGCGCGCTGCCCGCGGCCCTGGGGCTCACCGCGGCCACGGACCTGCTCGCCGCCTGCTACCCGCTGCACCCGGTCGCCGCCCTGCTGCTCCCGCCGCTGTGCCAGCGCGTGGCCCAGAACGAGCGCACCCTGTTCAGCTATCTGGGCAGCCAGGAACCCCACGGCTTCCGCGACAGCCTGACGCGTCTCGACCGGGTGGGCGACCGCATCCCCCCCGCGGAAATCTACGATTATTTCATCCTCAACCAGCCCGCCGCCTCGACCTCCCATCACACCCATCGCCGCTGGAACGAGGTCGTGACGGCACTCGAACGGCTCGGCGACGCCCCGCCCGCGCAGATCGCCCTGCTCAAGGCCATCGGGCTATTGAACATCATCGGCGCCCAAGGTAACCTCAAGGCGTCGCCACCGATCATCGCCCTCTGTGTCGGCGACGACGCTCAACCCCTGATCGACGACCTGCTCGCCCGTTCGCTCATCCAGTTTCGGCGCTTCAGCAACGAATACCGCGTCTGGGCCGGCAGCGATTTCGACCTCGAAGGCGAATTCGCCCGCGCCCGCGCGGAGTTCGGCGAAATTGACCTCGTGACCACCCTGGCCGAACGCCCGGCGCCGCGCCCCTTGGTCGCTCGCCGCCACAGCATCGCCACTGGCACGTTACGCTGGTTCCAGCCCGTCTACACGGATCTGGATCGTTGCCTTAACCTGGATGTCGATCCAACTGCTCCGCGGCTGCTCCAACTCCTGCTGGATGCGGATGACGACCAAGCAGACGTCGCTCAGACCCTCAGCTCTTTGCCCGCCAGCGATCTAGCCGTGGTGTGCACCAACGCAGGCTTGCTTCGGGAGGCCCTCATCGAGGTCATGGCCGGTGAAACCCTGCACCGACAGGCCCAAGGGCTGCAAGGCGATCCGGTCGCCGAGCGCGAACTGCGTGAACAACAGGCGGCGGCCGAGCGGCGTCTTGAGCAAGAGCTTGGCCGGGTCTTTGCCGACCCGGGCGAGGCGCGCTGGTATTGGCAAGGCGGCGAGTTGCCCATTGGCGACAAGGGGGACCTTCAGCGCGCACTCTCCATGATCCTCGATCGCTGCTACCGCCATGCGCCCCTGCTGCGCAATGAATTGATCAACCGCGATCAACCCTCCGGTCAGGCCGCGGCCGGTCGCAATAAGCTGCTTATCGCCATGTTCGAGCACGCGGATCAGGAGGACCTTGGAATCGCCAGATTCCCGCCCGAGAAGGCCATGTACCGCGCCCTGCTGCGCGCCCCCGGCCTGCATCGGCAGGAAAACGGCGTGTGGGGCTTTCACCGACCACCGGAATCCGACCCCTATCGCTTCGGTCCACTGTTCGACGCTTTCGATGCACACCTGCTCGCCCACGAAGGTTCACCCCTCCCGCTGCCCGATCTTTTCGCAGCCCTGAGTACGCCGCCCCACGGGGTAAGGCCGGGCGTTGTGCCGATCCTGCTAATGGCCTACTATCTTGCCCATCAACGAGAAATCGCACTGTACGAAGACTCCGCTTTTTGCCCGAGCTTCGGCGGCGAGCAACTGGAACTGCTGGCCAGGCGCCCTGAGCGCTTTGCCATCGAGCGCTTCCGCTTAGGTGATTTCTGTTAAAAATATTACCCGAGAATAGGCTTGATAAAAATGTCATATTTTGGCAAGGTCGGGCTGCGCTTCAACCGTGCTTCGACGTCTTCCATCAATTTCTTCGATAGGCTGATGCCCTTTTCATA
>NZ_CAIKKU010000797.1 GCF_903828115.1 uncultured Thiodictyon sp.
CCCCCGGTGCCGCCGATGCCCCCAGTCGCCTGGGCACCCGCGACCCCGTCCCCCGCGCCGAGGGTGGTGGCCGCCGCGGCAGCGGCGTCCCCGCCACGACCGCCGGCACCGCCGGCCCCGCCGTCGGCGCCGGCGCTCAGTCCATCCCCGCCGTCACCCCCCACGCCGCCGTCACCGCCAAGGGCAGCGGCGCCGTTGTCCGGATCGGCGCCGACGGCGCCGGCGGAGGCGAGGCCGCCGGGGCCACCCGGACCCCCGGCGGTGCCCGGGTTGCCGGCGGTCCCTGGCGTACCGGCGGTGCCGAGGGTCCCGACTTGGTCATCGGTGGCGGCGAAGAGTGCGTGCGGACTCGCCAGACCCAGGGCCAGCGCGGCGGCCAGGAAGGGGGAAAAGCGGTGTGTCGACATGATCGGTGGTCTCAAGCGTTCGGAGGCTGAACGTGCGCGGGCCGCGGGTCGGTCCTCTGCCGGTCCCGCGGCCCGACGCCCCTGGGCGGGGGTGCCGCCCGGCGGCGGGGTCAATAGCCGTCGCTGTTGTAGTGGCACCCCTCCCCGTAGGACCCGCCGCAGGGCTCGATCTCCGTGGTGGTGTCGATCTGGGCGTAAGGGTCCCCCACCGGCTTGTTGGTCTCGATACAACTGTATTTCGGCGCCAGGAAGCCGTTGCCGTACACGTCAGTCCCCGGAGGCGCCTGGTAATTCGGGCCGAACCCGAACTGCTCGACCACCCCCTTCTGCTCGAGGATGCGATCCTTGGAGACCGTGATCACCATCCGATCGAAGGACCAGGTGATGCGCGCGGCGTCCGCCGCACCCGCCGGCCGCTGGTTGCCCTGATAGACCTTGCAATGGGCCTTGACGCTGGCCAGCGCGCACTCGACGGTATCGTCGGCCGTCGGGAAATGGGTGGCGACCGTGAGGCGCGGGCGCGGCGAGATCTGGCTCAGGAGGTAACCGAAGGCCCCCTGGGAGGTATGGGAGCTGTTCTCCACCGTCACCATCGTCTTGACCGAAGGGCTGTCTTCCGCCGGGAGCTTCGGGAGGTTGGCCGACTTCATGGCCCACACCTGCGGGGGCGGGACCATCTCATGGATAAAGACATCGACGCCCTTCGCGCTGTTGATGGCCTGCTGGAGGCTGACCGACTCCGGCTTGGTGTCGCCGGTGAAGATCATGGTGAGGCCCTGCCATTCCAGCTTGTAGCCGATGGCCCCCTTGCGGGTATGGATCACCGGGAAGTAGCTGATCTTGACCCCGGTCGTGCTGTTGTTGTAAGCCACCAGGTTATCGCTCGGCCAGTTCTCCAGTGCCAGCTCGACCGGGATGATGGAGTAGCCGTCGTTATTCGCGTCCCCTCCCACTGGCTGGGCGTTGTGGGGCAGGCCCCAGTCCTCCCGTGAGGGCGGCGTGTAGCCAATGTAGGCGCTCGTCTCGAAGCCCATGCTCTCCGAATGCCAGCGGCAGAGCTCGCGCAGGTGCTGGCAAAAGACAGTGGTCCCGTCTTGGTAATACTGTGGTTGGCCATTCGTGTCTGTGTAAGCGGGATTGGGCACCCACGAGGGGCCCGGCCCCCACACCCAGAGCGGGGACTTGCGGTCGGCGGGGGGGCCGAAGCAATAGATGTGCACCAGGTCGCTCATGTGGTCGGCGTGCAGGTGGGTCAGGAAGACCTTGTCCATGCGCCCGAACCCGATGTTCATGGCCCCGTAGTTGGCGCAGACCCCGGACCCGCAGTCGAAGACGAACTGGTCCAGGGGCTGACCCCGGCTGCTGTCCCAGCCCACCTCCACGAAGATGCTCATCATCCGCTGAGCCAGGGTCCGGGGCGGATCGGACGAGCCCAGGAAGGTGATGCGCATCTCGGTCGGGCCGAGCGGAACGATGGTCGACCCCTTGCCCGTGTAGATCGGGGTGGAGCTGCCAAAGGGGTAGAACGGCGGCAGGCTGTCGTAATAGGAGTAACGCTGCGACTTGGCCTTGTCGGCGAAGCTGGACCGCGGCCCCTCGGGGCAGCAATCCGTGGCGTCCGGGCGGCATTGCCCATCCGCCTGCGCGGCGTCCGCGACGAGCTCGCCCAGGGTGCCCAGGGCGAGCCCCCCAAGGGCGAGGCCGGAGACCTTGAGCGCCTCGCGTCTGGTGAATCCCCCGGGCTCGTCGGTCGTCCTGGTGTCGGTATCGTGGTCGGTCATGCTGGTTCCCCCGTGGGTTATGCGTCGGGTCGGGCCGGCTGGGGCCCCGTCGTCTGATCAGGTACCCCAGGCACCGTCGGGCGGCGGCCCGGCATCTCGAGCCCTGACGGCCCTAGCATAGCGGAGAACGTGAAGGCGTCAATCACCGCACAGGGCCAACCATGGGCCGCGCGTGGCGGGGGGCGGCCCCCGGGCCGACGCGACGGCAAGCGCCATCGGCTCCCAGGTGGAAGCAGGAGAGCCGCAGCGCCCGCACTGCTCGATTAGGGAATGCTTGTCGCACCGTTATCGTTGTCGTTGTCGTAATCGGAGAAGCGATGCCATTTGGCGCGCGAGAGAATCCGGGGCGCTACGATAACCTCGATTACGACAACGACAACGATTGTGGTGTGTTTGACTTATTCTCGACTCGTTGCTTAGCCGCAGTGGGCTGGAACGGGGTATTAGGGTGTCTCCCCCATCGCTTCCAACTGGGCATTCAGACGCGCCAATTCCTCCCGGGCAAGCACCGCATCGGTCACGTCGTATTGGATACCGAGGAAATAGAGCAGGCGCCCCTGGCGGTCGAAGAGCGGACGGATGGTGAAGCGGTTGTAGAACATGCTACCGTCCTTGCGGTAATTGCGCAGGGTGACGGTGACCGACTGCTGGTCACGCACCCCGACGCGGATGCGCTCGAGCTCCGGCTGATCCAGGTCGTCGCCGTGCAGAAAGCGGCAGTTCTTCCCCAGCATCTCCTGTCGGTCATAGCCGCTGATCAATTCAAAGGCGGCATTGGCATAGACCAGCGGGTTGTCCGGCTGGTTGGGGTCCGACAGGGTGATGCCGTTGACACAGGTGTCGAGGATTTGGGAGATGACGTAGGGGATCTCGCCGACATCGTTCTCGAACAGGAATTCCATGACTGGCTCCGAATGCGTTTGATGACACCGCGGGAATCGCGCCGCACCGTGACCAGCGACGCCCGCCGTGCGGGTGTGGGCAGCCATGAGACTAGCATTTCCGGCGCAGGCCGGAAAGCCCGACGCCGACACCAGGCTGTCACTTTAGCCCTGCAAGTCAGGTCGGGACCCGGTGGGAGCGGCTTCAGCCGCGACGGACTGCGCGGGGAACCCGGCGTCGGAGTTCGCGCCCCGGCACCGCAGCGCGGCCGGAGGCTGCTCCCACAAGGAATTTTCGTGCTCCGGGGTGACGGACAGGCCCGCATGGCCGTTAGCCGCGACGCGACCGCGCCGGCTGCCGTGGCCTTGTCGCGGCGCAAGCCGCTCCAACGCACGCCTTACAGGGACCTCCCGCCCCTGACGAACGCCGTCCGGTGATCGCGCCCCACCGGGGACGCGCATCCCGCCGGCTACTCCTCGATGAGGTCCAGCACGAATGGGTTCTGCGGGCCGACCGGCTCAACCACCACGCCATAGGCATCGCGGAAGGCCCGACCTGAGACCCGCCGCGGCGACCACTTGACCTCGAAGGCCCGCAGACCGCTGCCCTGTTTCACGACCAGGTCGACCTCCGACTGCGCCCGGGTGCGCCAGAAGAACAGTTCTCCCGGTGAGCCGAGCAGGGCATTGCGCTTGGCGACCTCGGCGATGAACCAACACAGCGGCGGCAGCACCAGCTTGCGGTTGCGCCCGGTCAGACTCTCCGCCGCCTGATCGAGCAGGTTGAGCGAGGAGGAGCCGAGCAGGAGGAGTTTCGCGGGCAGCCGCGCATCGTGCCAACCCTTGATGATCCGCGCCGCCTCCGGCAGGCGTTGCGCCTCGTCGATCGCCAGGACCGCGGGATTGCCCAGCGAGCGCAGGCCGTCGGCGGGCGCCAAGGCCGCGGCGGCGCGGAACCGCGCCTTGTCCGCCTCGATATCGAGGTTAAGGAAGACCGCGCCCGGCCCCTGATCGGCCAGCACGTGCTCGACCAAGGTCGTCTTGCCGACCTGCCGCGCACCCAGGATGATGCCGACCTTATCGCCGGCGAGGATGGCCCTCAGCGGCTGCTCTGCGTGCCTTTTGATATACATACATTGCAGGATGCACGATGATTCTGCATATGGCAAGGCTCAAACCCCGCGCTTGCGGGCGCGCCGGGGCTTGCGGCGCCCGTCCGGGCAACCAGGGGCGGCCAGAATCCCCGTCCGTCGTTTAGAATGCAGTCCCAGCCCAAGGAGTGTGCCATGGCCAATTGCTTCCTCTGCCACCGCAAGCCCGACGCCGCCTTGGTCGAGCGCCTCGCCGTCGAGTTGCGCAACGCCGGACACCAGGTCTGGTTCGACGAATGGGAGATCGGTGTCGGCGACTCCATCGTCGCCCGGGTCGACGAGGGTCTGACCGGCACCGCCTACCTCATCCTCTGTTACTCCGCCGCCGGCCCCTCCGACTGGACCGACCGGGAGTGGCAGTCCAGCCTGCACCGCCAACTCAGCGGCCAGGCCGTCAGGATACTGCCGGCGCGCATCAGCGGCGGCGGGCCGCCCGCCATCCTGGCCGACATCAAGTACGCGGACCTGGTGACGGATTGGGCCGCGGGGGTTCAAGGCTTGCTGAGGGCCATCCGATGAGTGTCAAGGTCCTGATCGTTCATGCCGAGGGCGAAGAGGCAACCGCCGAAACGCTCGCCGGGCCCATCCGCACCGCAGGCTACGAGCCCGTCCACTTCGGGACCGTCCTGGTCGGGGACTCCTTTACGGAAGAGGCATCCAATCTCCTGGCGGCCAACGGCCCCCTGGTTCTGTGCGGCACCATCAAGGCGGCGGGAACCGGGCTGCCTTACCGGCTGGTCAATGCCGCCCGCGGCCAGCAGGGCAAGGTTCACGTCTTCGCGGTGCGGATAGACGCGGATGCCTACCTGGAGGTTCTGGCCCAGGACACCAAGATCGCCGAATATGCCCGCAACCCCGCCCAGGCAATCGCCGAGCTGATCGAGGCACTCCAGATCCGGTGTCCACCGGATGCCGATACGCGACTGATTCAACAGCAGTACGATCTGGAATCGCGCTACCGCGCACTGGCATTGAAGGCGTGCGACATCATCGACCTTGTCAACCTGCCCGAGGACGACCGGCACCTTGCCCACCAGGAACTGCAGGTACGGCGACTCTATGTGGCACTGCGGATGCGCCTGGAGGTTCAGGCGGGGGATCAGGTAGACGACACGACGCTGGCGGCATTGGAACGACGCCGCGCCCCCGGCTGGGGCGGGTCCGCCCGAGACGGCGCTGAGAAGGACAACCGCGTCTCCCTGGGCGAGCGCCTGGGTGCGACAAGGCGACTGGTGGTGCTGGGCGACCCCGGCGCCGGCAAGAGCACCCTGCTGCGGTGGCTCGCCACCGCCTATCTGCTGCGCCTGCAAGCGGTCCCCGAGTGGCGCGACCTGCCGGACATCGCAAGCCTCCCGGACACCGACTGGCTGCCCGTCCTGATCCGCTGCCGCGACCTGCCGGCGGAGGCCGATACCCTGGACGCGATGCTGCGCCACAGCCTGCGCAGGACCGAACTCCCGGAGTCACAGTGCGAGCCGCTGCGCCAACTCCTGCGCGCCAAGCTCGAAGCGGGCGAGGCTCTGCTGCTTGTGGACGGACTCGACGAGATCACAGACCCGGGGGCACGCGCGCGCTTCGCCGACCAACTCGTGGCGATCCACCACAGCATTGAAAAGGCCCCGATGGTCGTCACCTCCCGCATCGTCGGCTACCGGGAAATGGGCTACCGCATCCGTGCCGGCTTCGAGCACCTCACCGTCGCCGACTTGTCCAAGGAGGACAAGGACGACTTCGCCCGTCGCTGGTGCGCCCTGACCGAACGCGCCGAGCGCCGCGACGAGGCCGCGGCGGACCTGATCCACGACATCCACTCCAGCGACCGCATCGAGCGCCTCACCGGCAACCCGATGCTGCTGACCACCATGGCGCTCATCAAACGCAAGATTGGGCGCCTGCCGCAGCGCCGTGTGGATCTGTATGAAAAAGCAGTCGAGGTGCTGCTTAATTGGCGCAGCGTCGTAGATTCGGCGCTCGACCCCCGCGAGGCCCTACCCCAACTGGAATACCTGGCCCATGCCATGTGCTCCGAGGGCATACAGCAGGTTCGCGAGGATCAGGCACTGGACCTGCTCCGCCAGGTCCGGATGGACTATCCGCAGATCCACCCGCTGCAGCAGCACAACCCGGAGGAATTTCTCGCACTGCTGGAGCGGCGTACTGGGATACTGATCCAGAGCGGACACACCCGGCATAACGGGCACAGTGTGCCGATCTATGAGTTTCGGCATCTGACTTTTCAGGAGTATCTGGCGGGCATTGCGCTGGTGCAGGGGCATTATCGGGGGCGGGATAAGGCGCAGGGACTGTCCGAGGCCATTGCGCCGCTGGCTGGGCACGTTGGGGAGTCCCCCGTGAGCATGATTGGCGTACTCGACATCGACGTGGTGGAGAATTGGCGCGAGGCTCTGCGCTTGTGCCTCACAGCCTGCAACGACGATACCGTAGACTCGGCCCTGCTGGCGATCCTGCACCCCTTGCCGGATGAGACCGGCACCGTCCGACCACGGGCGGTGATGGCCGCCCTCTGCCTGGCCGATGAGCCCAATGTGAGCACGTCGGTGGCCCAAGAGGTCCTGCAGGTCTTGGCGGCCCAGGTGCGCCGCGGCGATGGCGGGGGGGTAGTCGGTTCCAGTCTGACTGCCGCCGTAATGGAACTGGCCACGTCGCGCTGGTCACTCGCCCTCGGCGACTATCTGCTGGACGAGTTCTTCCGCAGCGAGCCAGAGCAACGGCTCTACTCTGGCAGCCTCTTTTCCATGATCCAGATATTGGGTGTCCCATGCGGCGATGAGAGCTTCTCGGCTTGGCTCGCCGAAAGGGCTGACCGGCTTGCCGGATGCGATGAGCGTGAGGCCACCGAGATTGCCCTCACTCTGATGCAATTGGGCTGGTCGGGCTGGGATTGCCAAGAACCTGCTGCGCCGGATCGCCTGACACTCCGCCTCTCCGGCGGTGTGGCCATGAGCCATGCAGCGGCCTGGGCCCTGGCTTCGATGACGAACAACAATCATGGGTCATGCGCGTGGGCGCCCGCGCCCGAGCAACTGGACCGACTTGTCGAGGCTGCGGCGAGGCCGGACTGCGATTGCGAGACGCTGTTGTGGCTTAGCCTTATTTTCCGAGACCTGCGCAGTCCCCAGGCCCTTGAACCTCTACTGCACCACCTGCCCGCCAGTCCGGCCTGCACCCGCCAGGCTATCGTTGAGGCATTAGGCGCCGTCGGCGATCCGCGGGGCTTGGCAGTCTTGCCCGACTTGCTACGGGACGCCGATGAGTCGGTGCGTCGCGTTGCCCTGGCTGGGCTCGCTCAAACCTGCCCAGACCTGATCGATCGCAAACTGCTCAATACGTTTCTTGGAAGATTTGAAGGAGTAGAGCCAGTGGAATGGGACCCACAATCGCCTATCACCGCCGAGCGGATCGCCGAGGCCGCCAAAAATTTGCAGCTAGCGCCGGTAGAGATCCGCCAACGCTACGAGCGCCTAGCCGAACGCTTCGGCCTGAAGCTGGATTGACCAGGCAGCGCCGAATTCATCAGGTCCATTGGCCTCGCTGATCACCCCGGTCACTGGCGATTGCGGTCTGAAGTGCCTGACCCTGCGCTACGGTAGCGGACCATTGGAAGCACCGCACCCCAGTGCGGCCCGGCTTATCAGACCAGTCGCCTCGACCGGCCTTGATCGTCGTATCAGCGCAGACCTCAGGGCGCGAAGCGCCCAACACATGCGTGACACCGCTGGAGCGGTGTCACGAGGGGAACCTGCAAATCGCCTTGGCCACAACGATGATCGAGGCACCCGGAGGATGCGATCCCCCAAGCCCCAAAGGGGCGCGACATACCAGCCCAGGGCAACGCCCTGGGTATGAGGTATAACGGAGTCCAGC
>NZ_CAIKKU010000798.1 GCF_903828115.1 uncultured Thiodictyon sp.
ATTATTCGATTACGACAACGACAACGACAACGACAACGACAGCGTACCCGGGATCTCGACCACCACATCAGTTCTGATCGCACCCGAGGCGATGCGTGCGTTGGACGAGGGCTGCGATGACCAGCAAAATGAAAGACGGCAGCCGCCTCCTCGCGGCGGTCCACGAAACCGCCCAAGACCTGCATGTCGCCGGCTTCATCGACAAGCGGCGCATGCGCCATTTCGATGCCCTGTGTCTGGACCCCATCCCCGCCTATACCGGCGAGGGTATCCGCGCCTTGCGGGCGCGCTACCAGTTGAGCCAGACCGTGCTCGCCTGCGTATTGAATACGAGCGCATCGACAGTGCGGCAGTGGGAGATCGGTGTCAGGCGCCCCAGCGGTCCATCGCTGAAGCTATTGAGCATTCTGGATCACAAAGGGCTCGATGCCTTGCTGTAGGTGCGTAGGTTGGGCCGACGAAGGAGGCCAAACACCGCCATTACGTTAAGCCGCAACGGCAACTGGGAGCACCGCACCCCAGTGCGGCGCGGCCTTTGCTCGACCCACACCGACGGGGTTATTTGCGAGATCGCGCCGCACTGGGGAGCGGCGCTCCCAGGCCGGGCCGGACTCGACGTTAGGCTTAACCTAATGGCAGTGACGCGGCCCGTGGGAACGAGAGTGGCGCCAACTGCCGGCGTAGCGCTCCCAGGCGCCGAGACTGTGCAAGAATTCCCCGTGCGCCGTCGGCGTTTCCATCCGGCTGAAGCCTCGACCTCCGGTTCGGGCCTGATCGCCCGGGAGGTCGAGGCTTGCGACTGGTCGGCGCTGACGCTGGAGGATGTCGACGGGTGGCGCGATCCCCGCGGGCGCACGGGGGCCTTTGCCCAATGCCGTTAAGTCCCAGCGCTGCTCGTCCGAGCGGACGCAAGCGCCGGCGAGGCAGCCAGCATGTTGCCGCTACCACGCAATCCCGCAGAGGCCTAATACCCGGAGTTTCTCAGTCACCCGCGCTGCGATTTCCGGCAGCGGGATTTCCTCTACATCTTTCTGCGCGAAGTCCTCGGTCAGATACTTGAGTTGGACCTGCCCTTGCGACAACTCCTGGTCTCCCGCGATGATTACCAACGGAATTCCTTTGCGCAGTGCATACTTCAACTGTTTGCCGAGTCGTGCTTCCTCGGTGAAGACCTCCGTCGCGATGTTCGCACTGCGCAAGGCGTTTGCGATCTTCAAATAGTCCGGCAAGTGCTTTTTGTCGAGGCTCGTGACGAGTACCTTTGCCGGAGTAGAGGCCCGTGGTTTGACAATGTTCTTGTCAAGCAACTGCGCCATCAGGCGCGTCAGACCGATTGAAATTCCCACGCCGGGCAATCTTTCATCGGCAAAGAAACCGGTGAGATCATCATAGCGGCCGCCGGAGCAGATGCTCCCGATGGCCTCATGCCCCACCAGCAAGGTCTCAAACACCGTGCCGGTATAGTAGTCGAGACCTCGCGCCAAACGCAGGTCGATCTTGAAATGGGTCTCCGGCACCCCAAGCTCGCCGACCGCTTTGACAACGACGCCCAATTCCTCTACGCCCAAGGCGAAATCCTTATCCGCGTTGGCGTCATGATCATTCAACCACTGAAGGGTCTCGCCCGTGGTGGCGCCGGTACCAAAAAAGAATCCCGTAACGTGCTCTACCACTTCCGGGGACAGCGTCGTTTGTGCAACAAGTACCTTGTTCCAATCCGCCGGCGGATGGCGATCGAGTTTATCGATAACCCGCAGGCCGGCGGCGCTCGCATCCCGATCTACTCCGTAATGTCTCAAGAGGCCTTGCAGAATCTTCCGGTTGCTGATACGAATAATGAACTCACCGATGGCAAGCGAGCGAAAGACGTCATAGATGACGGCCGGCATTTCGGCGTCGGCGAGCAGACTGAGTTGCTCGCGCCCGATGATATCGATATCGCACTGGTAGAATTCGCGGAAACGCCCGGCCTGGGCCCGTTCTCCTCGCCAGACCTTCTGAATCTGATACCGTCGAAAAGGGAATGAGAGTTGTGAAGCGTAGGAAGCGACATAGCGCGCCAAAGGCACGGTCAGATCGAAATGCAGGGCGAGGTTGGCATCCGTGGCCTCGGCACCGTCCTGCTGCCCGAGCAAACGCGAAATCGCGTAAATCTCGCGTTCCGCCGCCTCGCCGCCTTTGGAGGTCAGCACCTCGACGCGCTCTACCGCGGGGGTCTCGATCGGAGAAAAGCCGTGCAGTTCGTATGCCGCGCGGATACGGCGGATGAACTCCTGGAGAATCAACTGCTGTTCCGGAAGAAATTCAATAAAGCCGCTGATCGGCAATGGGGCTGATTTCGCCACGCTGGCAGAACCTCTCAAGTAATCCGGTAAGATATGAAAACACCGAGGTACGCGACGCCTCCCCGCAGCGTGAAGAGCTTATTGGGCGGAAAGTCGCGTCCGGCCTTTACCAGTCTGTTAGTGAAGGTGTAGGGGAAGCCGTGCGCCGGATGGACGAACCGGATGGACTGGACGCGCCGCGCCGAGCGGTGCCCGGCGCACCCCGGGGCTAGTCGATCAGCCGATACCGCGCCCCGCAATAGGGGCAGATCGCCTCGTGGTCGGGCTCGTCCGCGATCGGCAGGTAGACCCGGGGGTGCATGTCCCAGAGGCTGTCCCCCGGGCGCGGGCAGGCGAGCGGCAGCTCGGCGCGGGTGACCGGGATGAGCGGTTGCACCGCGGCGGGGGCCGCGGGTAGCGCGGTCCCAAGCGGGGTTGGGGTGATGGCCGGTGACATGCGGGTCCTCCGTCGTGCGGGTGCGGGGCGCGGGTTCAGACCAGGTCCAGCCATTCCGGGTGGGTGTCCCGGCGACCGTGGACCTGATCGAAATAGAGTGCCTGGAGGCGCTCCGTGATGGGGCCGCGCCCGCCCTTGCCGATGGGGCGGCCATCGACCTCGCGGATCGGCGTGACCTCGGCGGCGGTGCCGGTGAAGAAGGCCTCGTCGGCGATGTAGACCTCGTCGCGGGTGATCCGCTTCTCGACCACCTGGAGCCCCAGTTCGTCGCACAGTGTGATGACGGTGCGCCGCGTGATGCCGTCCAGGGCGGAGGTCAGGTCCGGGGTATAGAGGACGCCGGCGCGCACGATGAAGACGTTCTCGCCGCTGCCTTCCATGACATGGCCGGAGGTGTCGAGCAGCAGGGCCTCGTCATAGCCGTCGCGCACCGCCTCCTGCAGGGCCAGCATGGAGTTGGCGTAGCTGCCGGTGGCCTTGGCGCGGCACATGGTGACATTCACATGGTGCCGGTTGAAGGACGAGACCCGGATGCGGATGCCGTTCTTCATGTTGTCCTCGCCGAGATAGGAACCCCACTCCCAGGCGGCGACGACACAATGGACCTCGAGGTTGTCCGCACGCAGGCCCATGCCCTCGGCGCCATAGAAGCACAGGGGGCGGATGTAGGCCGAGGCGAGCCTGTTCTCGCGCACCACCGCGCGCTGGGCGGCGATCAGGGTGGCGCGGTCCCAGGGCATGGGCATGGCGAAGATGTGGGCGGAGTTGAACAGCCGCTCGGTGTGGTCCTCCAGGCGGAAGATGGCCGCGCCGCGATCGGTCTCATAGGCACGGACCCCCTCGAAGACGCCCATGCCGTAGTGCAGGGAGTGGGTGAGGACATGGACCTTGGCCTCACGCCAGGGCACCATCTCGCCGTCCAGCCAGATCAGACCGTCACGGTCCGCCATCGTTGCCATTATGCTACTCCGAAGGGTGGGGCCGATGGCCCCACCCTGTTAATCTAAAGAAGGTTCGCCGGGAACTCAGTCCCCCATCAATTCGCGCCACAGCCCGCTGACATGCTCGCGCTCCGCAAGCAGTTGGTCGTCCGGCACCGTCTTAGGCTGATCCTGCAGGGCGCTGCGGTGATAGGCACCGCGCAGGGCCTTGTAGGCGGCCGTGAGGTCCGCGGCCGTCGCGCCGGGCAGGAGGTCCAGCCGCGCCAGGGTCTCGAGCTGGCGGATGTTGTCCGTCCAGTCGGCCAGGGCCGGGTGCGCGGCGGCCCAGCGCAGGACCGAGTATTGAACCATAAACTCGATATCGGCAATACCGCCGCGTCCCTGCTTGAGGTCGAAGCGCCCGCGCCCGCCCTTGTCCAGGCTCTCGCGCATCCGTTGGCGCATGGCGCGGACGTCCTCGCGCAGTTGCGCGGGGTCGCGCGGGCGGCAGATGGTGGCGCGGCGCACGGCGGCGAAGCGCGCGGCGAGCCCGGGGTCCCCGGCCACCGGCCGGGCGCGGATCAGGGCCTGGTGCTCCCAGGTCCAGGCGGCCGTCGCCTGGTAGTCGGCGTAGGCGGTGAGCGAGCGCACCAGCATCCCCTTGTTGCCGTCCGGGCGCAGGCGCATGTCGACCTCGTAGAGGATGCCGGCGGGGGTGCGGGCGGTGATCATGTGGATCAGGCGCTGGCCGAGCCGGTTGTAGAACTGCTCGGCGCTGGTCGGCTTGGGGCCATCGGTGTCGGCGCCGGGTTGGTCGCCGCCGTGGAGCAGGACCAGATCCAGGTCCGATCCGTAGCCCAGTTCCAGCCCCCCCAACTTGCCGTAGCCCAGGACCAGGACCCCGGTGTCCCCGGCGCCGAGCCCCGGGGGGCGGCCGTGGCGCTCGGCCAGGTGGGCGAAGGCCAGGGACAGGACCCGCCCGACGGCGACCTCGGCGATCTCGGTCAGGTAGTCGCTGACCTTCATCAGGGGCACGCCGCCGGTCAGGTCCGCGGCGGCCACCCGCAGGATGTTGCCGTGTGCGAACTGGCGCAGCCGCTCCAACTGTTGCTCCAGGTCGTCCGGGTCGATGGGGGCGAGCAGGGCCTCGATCTCCACCTCCAGATCGGCGCGGCGGTGCAGGGCATAGAGCCGGCGCGGGTCGATCAGCTCATCGAGCAGCAGCGGCTGGCGGACGATCTGCTCCGCGATCCAGGGGCTCATGCCGGTGAGCCGGGCGAGCTGGGCGAGCGCCATCGGCCGCTCGATCAGCATCGCCAGATAGGCGGTCCGCCGCACCACCGCCTCCAGGACCTTAAGCACCCGCTCCAGGGCCAAATCCGGGGCCTCGCTGGCCGCGATGACCTGCAGCGTCAGGGGCAGCAACTGATGAAGCCGCTGCGCACCCCTGGAACTCAGGCCCTTGCGGACGCAGGCCTCGCGAAAGGCCGTCAGGCGCACCAGGGCCGCCTGGGGGGCGCTGAAGTGGTTGGCGGCCAGGATCTCCATGGCGCGGCACTCCTCCAGGCAGCCGTCCCAGAGCGCCACCAGGTCCGGGTCCTGCCCCGCGCTCTCGCCCTGGGGGGCGCTGAAGACCAGGTCGAACTGCCCCTGGACGCGCCGCCGGTGCCCCTCGAGCACCGCCGCGAAGGCGCCCCAGTCGGGGAAGCCCATGGCGCGCGCCAGACGCAGGCGGCCCGGGTCGTCCGCCGGCAGCAGGTGGGTCTGCTTGTCCTTGTAGGCCTGGAGCCGGTTCTCCACCAGGCGCAGGAAGCAATAGGCGGCGTCCAGGTGGGGGACGGCGGAGGCCGGCAGCAGGTCGCGCTCGCCGAGCAGCGCCAGGACCTGGCGGATGGGGCGGGCCTGGAGCGCCGGGTCACGGCCGCCGCGCACCAACTGGAGCGCCTGGCCGATGAACTCGATCTCGCGGATGCCGCCGGGGCCGAGCTTGATGTTGGCGTCCATGCCCTTGCGGTGCAGTTCCTTGGCGATCATCTGCTTCATCTCGCGCAGCGACTCGATGGAGCCGAAGTCCAGATAGCGCCGATAGACGAAGGGCCGCAGCAGGTCCTCCAGGGCGGCGACCGCGGCCGGGTCGCCGGTCAGCACCCGCGCCTTGATCATGGCGTAGCGCTCCCACTCGCGCGCCTGGGACTGGTAGTAGTCCTCCAGTGCGTCCAGGCTCATGACCAGGGGGCCGGAGTCGCCGAAGGGGCGCAGCCTGGTGTCCACGCGAAAGACGAAGCCGTCGGCAGTCTGGGCGTTCAGGGCCTGGACCAGGCGCTGCGCCAGGCGCACGAAGAACTGCTGGTGGTCGAGCGGGCGCGGCCCGTCCGTCACCTGGCCTTGGGTGGGGTAGGCGAAGATGAGGTCGATGTCCGATGACAGGTTGAGCTCGCGCGCCCCGAGCTTGCCCATGCCGATGACCAGCAGGCACTGCGGCCGACCCTGCGCGTCGCTGGGCATGCCGAGTTCGGCCCGGGTCCAGTCCTGGAGCCGGTCCAGGGCCGTGCGGATGCAGCAGTCGGCCAGTTCCGAGAGGTCCTCCAGGGTCTCGTCGAGCCCGGCGAGCCCGCCGATGTCGCGCCAGATGATGCGGGTCTGCTCGCGGCGCCGGACCACCCGCAGGGCGCGGTGCAGGGCGGGTTCGTCCGGATGGCCGGGCAGCGCGGCGGCCACGGTCGCCGCGACCCGGGCGGCGAGGTCGCCGGGGGCATAGGCACGCCCCAGGTCGCCGCAGTCCAGGAGTGCCGCGAAGTCCGCCGGGTAGCGGGCGGCGCCCTGAGCGCAATACTCGCTCGCCTCCCAGACCCGCGTCCTGACGGCCGTAAGGTCGGCGGCGAGCGGGTCGGTCCGGCCCTGCGCCCGGGCCCATGCGAGCCACTCCTGCCAGAGCCGGTCGGGGGCCTCGCTCAGTACCGCCAGTCCACTCATCACAGCGGCTCGATGGCGTACTCGGCCGCCAGCCGCGCCTCGCCGCCGCCCGGTATCCCGATCACCTCGGAGGCGGCGTTGACGGTCTCCACGCACAGCATGATCCGGTAGTCCAGGTCGTCCAGGTCCGCCATGGCGCGGGCGGTCGCGACCCAGGGGTTCCAGACCACGGTGGTGGCGCTGTGGCGGCTACTGATACGGATGCGCCGCGCGAGCACCGGGTCCTCGATGGTCAGGACCGGGGGCACTGACTCATAGATGCGGTTGACCTCGGCGGCCACCATGAGCGGCCCGTCCTGGGTGAGGATGGCGTCATTGGCCCCGGCCGCCTTGTCGATATAGTCGCAACCCTCAAGTCCCAGGACCCGCGCCTGGGTCGCGTCACCGACCCGGAAATAGCTGTGCAGGCCCTGGGTGATCTGGAAGGATCGGTCACCGGCATTGCGGGTGATCAACTCCACGGTCAGGGTCGACCCCACCGTGATCTCCACCAGCAGGTTGAAGTGATGGCGCCACAGGACGCGCGTGTCGGCATCGTCCGCGAGGCCCAGGGTGACGCGGGTGGCCCCGCTCGGCAGGGCGGCGGTGGCGAGGATGGACCAGGGCCGCCGGCGCGCGAACCCATGGATACCCCGGTCCGGTACGTCCAGGTCCGCGGTATCCGGGTCCGCCCCGAACCAGGGCCAGCAGATGGGGACCCCGCCCTTGATCTCCTTGCCGGGGGTGAACCAGGCCCGCTCGCTGACGAACAGCAGGTCATCCGGTGCCCCCGCCGGGCAGTAGGACAGGACCTGCCCGCCGTGGGTCGAGATCAGGGCGTTGGCCAGGCCGTTGTAGACCTCGATCATGGTCAGGCCGCCGCGTCCCGCGGCGATGCGCAGGGTCCCGGGGAGCCCGAAGTCGGCATTGAGTGCGTCGATATCCAACCTGAAGCCTCCGGAGTTGGGCGCCGGCCGCGGGTGCCGGCGCGGGGCGCTAAAGCGGGAGGGTACCCCCGACGAGCGGAAACGGGAAGGGCCGGGGCGCCGCGCGCCTGCCGATCGCTGGTTGAACGCCCTAGTTGGACGCCCTATTTGAACGCAGGGAGTCCGGAGACCAGCCACCAGTTCTTGAGGTCTTTGTCATACCGCCAGACTTGGCGGTCGGTAAGGGTCATCATGCTCTGCCGGTCTTCATGGAGGTAGTCGATGGTGACGATCTGGGTCGCCTTGCCCTTGTCCGCCTCCAGGGGCTGCTGTACGACCTCGTAGCCCGTGAGGCGCAGGTCCTTGTACAGGGCCGGCAGGTCCTTGTCCTTGCGCAAGGCGGGGTCCACGAAGCCGTAAGCGGTCTCGAAATAGCCCCAGCGAATGGCGGACTCGTAGCGGGAGGTCGCGGCCTGCAGGGCCAGGGCGCGCTTGTCGTTCATGATGACGCAACCGCCGCCCACCAGGGCGCAGAGCGCTAGCACGAGCATCAGTCGGCCGACGGGTTGGGGGTTCATCCTGGTTCCTCGGCATGGTAAGGGGAGCACCCCGGCGCGGCGGCGCGATCGACATGGCCACCCTGGGGCTGACGGCGATTCTACGGCATCGCCCCAAGCCCACCAACGTGGCGCCGGCGTATGATGGCGCGGCCACGCCTCGCGCCCGCCCGACCAGGACCCATCCATGCCGCAACCGCCCAGTGCCACGCCCATCGCCCCGGCGGCGCAGCCCCAGTGCGAGCGCACCATCGGTGCGGCCCGCGTCACGCTGCTGGGCACCGCCCATGTGTCGCGGGTCAGCGTCGCGCAGGTCAGTCGGCTGATCGAGGGCGGCGATTACGACGCGGTGGCGGTGGAACTGTGCCGCAGCCGCTTCGCCGCCCTGACCGACCCTGCGGCACTGGCCCGCATGGATCTCTTTTCGGTCATCCGCCAGGGGCGGGTCTACATGGTCGTGGCCAACCTGGCGCTGGCCGCCTATCAGCAGCGCCTGGCCGACCAGTTCGACATCGAGCCCGGTGCCGAGCAGCGCATCGCCGTGCGCATGGCCCAGGAGCGGGGGCTGCCCCTGCTCCTGATCGACCGCGAGATCGGCGTGACCTTCAGACGCATCGCCGCGCGCCTGGGCTGGTGGCGGCGCACCACCCTCTTCGCCGGGCTCCTGACGGCCCTGCTCTCCGGCGAGAAGGTCACCGCGGACGAGGTGGAGCGGCTCAAGGAGGGGGATGTGCTCGAGACCGCCTTCGCCGAATTCGCCCAGGACCGAGCGGACCTCTTCGTCCCGCTGATCGCCGAGCGTGACCGCTACATGGCCGCCAAGCTGCGCCTGGAGGCGGAGCGCGTCGGGGCGCGGCGCGTGCTGGCCGTGGTGGGGGCCGGCCACCTGGCCGGCATCGCCCGCGACCTGGACGCGGCCCCGGGGGACCTGCAGGCCTGCCTGCGGGACCTGGAACAGGTGCCGCCGCCGCGCCGCGGGCCGTCCGTCCTGCCCTGGCTGGTGTTGGTGCTGGTGCTGGGCGGGCTCGCCTGGGGCTTCGTGCAGAGTCCGCAACTGGGCTGGGACCTGGTGCTCTCCTGGGTCCTGATCACCGGCGGGCTCTGCGCCCTGGGCACCCTGATCGCCGGTGCTCACCCGCTGACCATCGCGGCCGGCTTTCTCGCGGCACCACTCACCACGCTGCACCCGGCCATCGGCGCCGGGATGGTCACCGGGGCGGTGGAGCTGTGGCTGCGGGCGCCGAGCGTGGGGGACTTCAGCCGCCTGCGCACCGATGCCGCGACCCTCGGCGGCTGGTGGCGCAACCGGGTGGCGCGGGTCTTCGTCGTCTTCCTGCTGAGCAGCCTGGGGGCGGCGCTCGGGACCTATGTGGGCGGGGTCCACATCGCCAAACGGCTGCTTGCCTGAGCCTGGCCCCGGTGGCTCGGTCCGCACAGCGGACCCTACGGGCTCTTCGCGCCGTTGTCGTTGTCGTTGTCGTTGTCGTTGTCGTAATCGTAATCGTAATCGAGGTTATCGTAGCGCCGCGGATTTTCCCGCACCGCAAATTGCATCGCTTCTGCGATCACGACAACGACAACGATAGCGACAACGACAACGACAACGATTGCGTTTCACTTGTTCCTGACTCGTTGCTCAGCCCCCCTGCTGCGACTCCCGGCGCCGCGTGCTCAGGTGCGCGCGGATGCAGTCGATCGCCTCGTCCAGGTGCTGGAAGGCGTGGTCCCCCCCGTCCCAGATCAGCAGCCGACCGCAGCGACGGTAGTGTGACTGGGCGATCCGATAGTCGATCACCTCGTCGCCGCGATCCAGGAAGAGCGTGGTCGGCACCCGGTCGCAGGGGTCGGCGAGGCCGTAGGCGCGGGTGGCCTCGACCAACTCGCGGGTGATTTGGTAGGTCTCCCCGTCCGCCGTGGTCATGGTCTCGCCCAGGTGGGGAGGGAGCAGGTCCCAGGGGGTCAGGGCCGGGTTGATCAGGAACAGATGCGAGAAGGCGAAGCGGCGCGCCAGCCATTGACCGTAGAATCCGCCCATGGAACTGCCGACGACGGCCGGGCACGCCGGCCCCAGGTCCGTAAAAAAGGCCGTGAGGCGCGCCACCGCGGCCTGCGGGCGATGGGCCGGGTAGTCCGGTGCCAGCACCGGGTAGGGCGAGAGGCGTTCACGCAGGGCCGCGGCCTTGGCCGAGCGGCCGGAACTGTTGAGTCCGTGGAGATAGACGAGCATTTTGTCAGTGGTCAGTGGTCAGTGGTCAGTGGCTGGCTGCGAGCTACGGGTAGCTGGTGGCGATGGGCGGCGCAGAGGCAGGAGACCTCGGCGCAGCCTTGCATCATACTGACCACCGGCCCCTAACCCCTAACCACTGGTGCAGTCATGGCAAAATGCCGGATCGACGCCGACAACCGCCTGACCGAGCGCCTGGCCGGGCTGCGGGCGGCCGTGGCGGATGGCGGGGCGACCCTCGAGACCCTGCGTCCGGCCCTGGCCGATCCCAACTACCGCCTGGTCGCCGCCGCGGCGGGGTATGCGGGCGACGGGCTCCTCTACCCACTGGAGCCGGACCTGATCGCCGCCTTCCGCCGACTGGCGAACGGACCCCACACCCAGGACCCCCAGTGCACCGCCAAGGGCGCCATCGCCCGCGCCCTGGTCGCCTTGGACTGCGCCAATGTCGAGTTCTTCCTGGCCGGCATCCGCCTGCGCCAACTCGAACCCGCCTGGGGCGGCAGCCAGGATACCGCGCTCGACTGCCGCGTGACCTGCGCCATGGGTCTGGCCGCGACCGCCTATGCCCGCGCCCTGCCCGAGCTCACCCGCCTCCTGGCGGACCCGGAGCCCCGGGTGCGGGCCGGGGTGATGGACGCCATCGCCTGCTGCGAGCCGCTCGCCGCGGAGTCCGTCCTGCGCACCAAGGCCCAGTCCGGCGACCCCGAGCCCGAGGTCACGGGCGCCTGCCTGCTCGCCCTGCTGCGGCTGGACGCGGCCCCCTGCGCCGCCTTCGTCGGGACCTTCCTGGACCGCGGCGACCCCACGCTGCGCGAACTGGCGGCCCTGGCCCTGGGCGAGTCCCGGCTCCCGGAGGCGCTCACCGAGTTGCGGACCCGCTGGGACGCCGAGCCCTACAAGGGCGCGTCCGTACAGGTCCTGCTCAAGGGCGCGGCCCTGCATCGCAGTGAGGCCGCCTTCGACTGGCTGCTGTCCCTGGTTGCCGACGGGGAGCACCGCATCGCCGAGCGTGTCCTGCGCGACCTGACCGCCTATCGCGGCAACGAGCGCCTGCGCCAACGCCTGAGCGCGGCGCTCGCCGCCCGCCAGGATGCCGACCTGATCGCGCTGCTGGCGCGGGTGTGGCCGGCGGGTCCCGAATAGGGCATCGTGATCAATGCCGACGCAAAGGCATCAAAAGAGCCTCCGCATTGATGCGTGACAAAATCCCCACCGCGGGTCGAGGCTAACCGTGAAAGTCAGGACGGAACCCGGTGGGAGCGGCTTCAGCCGCGATGCGACGCCGCGGTAACCTGCGACGCTGCGGCACTTTGCGTGGCCTCGTCGCGGCTGAAGCCGCTCCCACAGTGTCGCTGCGCGCCTGTTTTTTGCGGTAAAGCTTCAACCATCTGTTGCGCAACGGCCGGCGCCGGTGGCGCACCGCCGTTCAAAACAGGCCAGTTGGATGGTGCCGCGCGGATTGCCTGAGGTCGGGGGAAAGTTCGCGTCATGCCCCAGGGTGACCGCGCTGCCGGGCCGGCCGGTGGTGGCCGAGTCGGCGCTGTAAGTGGACTGAAAGGTCGGGACCAGGAAGCGGGTGCCGAGTGAGTCGGGGATGGTCCAGGACGGCGAGGTCCCGCTGTGCAGGGCGATTCCCCGGGGGTAACGTAGCCCCCGCTGACGATCATGGCGCTGGTGACCGCGTTGGCCGTATCGAAGGCGATGCCGAGTTGGTACCCGGCGCTCCCGGGGTCTCACTACCCCGCCGGCCGTAACACCAGCACGCCCTTAGTCTCCTGCGCGGGCGGTCCGTTCCAGGGCCAGGGGTGGCCGCGGCCGGCCAACCAGTCGTCGAGTTGGTCGGTGCGATAGGGTGAGAGGCGGTGACCGGATTGGCCGAGCGGCAGGGTGCCCCGGGTCTGGCCCCAGTCCGCGGGCACCTGGACCGCCCGCATGGACGGTATCACCAGTCCGCGACCGGGGTCCTGCGGCGACGACTTCATCACATTGAGCGTATCGGCCGCGCCGCCGACCCCGATGGGGCCGACATCGAAGAGGCGCCCCAGGAGCGGCAGGCCGTGGAAGGCGTGGGGGAAGGTGAGGGTGCGCAACCGGTCGAGCCGCTGGTCACGGGGATCGGGCCGGGCGGCCGCCAGGTCCGCCGCGGCGGCGCGCAAGGCGCGGCCCCAGATCTGCGCGGGTGACTCGACCGCGGGGGTGCCTACATCGTCCCAGAAGCCGGACTCACCGGTGCGCAGGGTTTCCTGCAGGGAGTTGTAGCTGAGGTAGGCGAGCGACGTCAGGGGTTCCAGGTCCTCCCCTAACTCGTCCCCATAGATGGCCCGCCACAGGGCCGGCTCCAGGAGGGCATAGAGTGCGGCGGCGCGACTCGCTCCATCCATGACGCAGTCCCAGGGCAACAGGTCGCGCGCGGCGATGTCCCAGGCGGCGGGGTCGGCGGCGCGCAGCTCGGGCTCGATGCGGCGCAGGGCTTGCTGGGTCAGGCGTGCCTGGATGCTCAGGCGGTCGGTCTGGATGGCGGCCATGGCGGCGGGATCGAGCGCCGTGGCCGCCGCCAGCCGCTCTGCGATCCGCTGGGCGCGGTAGGGCGCGAGCCAGGAGTGACTGAGGTTCACCGCGTAGTCCAGCGGGATGGTGCGATTGTTGGCGGTGATGAGCGCGGCCCCCGGGGGATCGGTCAGGGTCGGGTTCCGCCGTTGGGGGACCAGGCCGTCCCAGCCGTAGCCCGCCACCCAGCCAGGGGCGGGAAAGGTCCCGGCGCCCTTGGCGCGGTGCGGCAGCAGCCCGGTGACCTGCCAGGCGATACCCCCGTCGCGATGGGCGAGCATCAGGTTCTGGGCCACGGCGCGAAAATCCCAGCCGGCGCCGTGCGCCGCCGACAGGGTGCGCGCCCGGGCGAGCCCGGCCAGCGCGGCCAGGCTGCGGTCCGGTGGGTCCGTCACCTGGCTCAGGGCGAGCAGGTCGCGGCTGGCGACGGCCGGGAGCGACCCCGGTTCCATCCCCGGCGGGCGGGCGAGCAGGTCATTGAGGATGGTCCCGCGGCTGGTGCGGCGCAGCGCCAGTTCCACCACCGGCGCGCCCTTGACCTCGATGCGCTGCACCCGGGTGCTGATCGCCTCCGGCGGCCCGCCGGCCCGCTCCACATGCTCCCCGTCCGCGGTGGGGCGCTCCAGGAACAGGTCCTGGGTGTCGGCAATGGCGCTGGTGAGGCCCCAGGCGAGGTCGGCGTTGTGGCCGATCAGCACCAGCGGCACCCCGGGCAGGGCGAGCCCGGCCACATGCAGGTCGGGCCCGATCAGCTCCAATTCGTACCAGGTGCCGGGCATCGCCGGGGGCAGGTGGGGATCATTGGCGAGCAGGGCCCGGCCGTCGGCGGTGCGCACGCCCGTGACCGCCCAGGCGTTGCTGGCCGCTCCGGGCACCGGCAGGCCGAAGCGCGCGGGCGCGTCCAGCAGCGCAGCCAGGGCGGCCGGGTTCGCGGCCCCGGCGCTCCCGCCCGGTGTACCGAGCGGCCGGTCCGGCAGTTCGGGCGGCACCGCCGGGGCCGGTACGCCCTCGTCGGTGGGAAAGAGCTCGCGCGCCCGCTCGCGGCCCAAGCGCTGTGCCATGCGCAGATAGGTCAGTTCCTCCTTGAGATTGAAGGTCTGGGTGAAGGCCATGTAGGCGCCGATCAGCAGGCTGTCCTCGGGCCGCCAGGGTGCGGGCGCGAAACCGGCGAGCAGATACTCGATGGGCAGCCGGTGCGCCGCCTGGGCGCGATAGGCGTTCACCCCGTCGGCATAAGCGCTGAGCAGGGCGCGCTCGGGCGCCTCCAACTCAGCCAGGGCGCGCCGCGCCGCGGTGTTGAGTCCCAGGGTCCGGAACAGCCGGTCGGCGTCCAGCGCGTCCGGCCCGAAGACCTCCGCCAGTCGCCCGTCGGCCAGGCGGCGCATCAGGTCCATCTGCCACATCCGCTCGCCGGCCACCAGGTAACCCTGGGCGAACAGCAGGTCGTGGGTGGAGTCCGCCTGGATGCTGGGCACCGCGTGGGGCCCGAAGCGGACCGCGACCGGTGCGTCCAGGCCCGGGACCCGGACCTCGCCGGAGTAGGGCGGCTCGGCGCGTTTGAGCACCCAGTACAGCACGCCGCCGCCCACCAGGGGCAGGATCAGCAGGAGCGCGGCGGCGGTGATCAAGAGGCGTCTGAGCATGGCGAGACTCGGGGCGGGAGGATCGGGACTCAAGAGAAAAACACGCCCCGCGCGGCTTGTCCAGTGGGGGAAGATGCTGGGGTGCGATCAGAACTGATGTGGTGACCGAGATCCCGGGTACGCTGTCGTTGTCGTTGTCGTTGGCGTAATCGCATAATACGACCCCGATTACGACAACGACAACGACGCCCGGTCCGTGAGAACGTCCGGTAGCCGTAGCTGTAGGGTACGCATCGCGTACCCGGCTCCGGCGGTCGAGGCAGCTTGCGGGTACGCGATGGATTCCTTACGACATGTGTGTTAACACATCGGTTCTAATCGCACCCCAGATGCTGCACCTTAACTGCGCTCGAGGGGGTATGATTCCCCGCTTGCCGCCGTGCGCCTTTCAACCGGCGAGCAAGGCGCAGCAATCCACCACCGTCGGCGACCGGCAGCCTATCAGTCCCGCGAGACGCGGCGCTCGGACCGCTTGCCGTTCGCATCACGCTCCGAGGTCACAGCGAGGGTATGGACGAGACTACCGTAGCGCTCTGTATCGACCTCGACCAGACCCTGGTGCGCACCGACCTGCTGCTGGAGTCGGGCCTCAAGGCGGTCAAGGACCGGCCCGTCGGGGCAATCGCGGCCCTGTTTGGGCTCGTGCAGGGCCGGGCACACCTCAAGCAACGCTTGGCCGAGCTGGCCGAACTGCGCATCGACCTGCTTCCCTACGACCCGGCGGTACTGGCCCTGGCGCAGACGGCCAAGGCGGCGGGGCGGCCCGTGGTGCTTGCCACCGCGTCGAACCGCAAGTATGCCGAGCAGATCGCCCTGCACTTGGGGATCTTCGACGCGGTGCACGCCAGCGACGCCACCACCAACCTTTCCGCTCGGCAAAAGGCCGAGCGACTGGTCGGGCTGTACGGCGAGAGGGGATTCGACTATGTGGGCGATGCCAGGAAGGATCTCGCGGTCTGGCGCCATGCCCGGCGCGCCATCGTCGTGAATCCGCAACCGGGAGTACGCTCCGCATTGGCGCGCAACGACCTTCCCCATGAATTGCTGAGAGGGTATAGACAAAATCTACCTGGCCGATATTCTTGCGCGAGTTTACAAGAACGAGGCGCGCAACGATGTCGAAAGGTGGTCGGCCAAAGAAGATCAACGAGGGACAGTATGAGGTGTTGCGCCAGATCGTCG
>NZ_CAIKKU010000799.1 GCF_903828115.1 uncultured Thiodictyon sp.
GGTCGTGGTCGTGGTCGGATTGTTCGATTACGACAACGACAACGACAACGACAACGACACAGCGTACCCGGGATCTCAGCCACCACATCCGTTCTGATCGCACCCCGCAGAGCATCCGTCCCTGTAACTTGAGCGATGCTGTGACATAATGCGGGGCTGATTTTGCCCGGGTTGCGGCCGGACGCGTGCCGGCCCGGCCTCTTACAAACATCCGGTAACCACCAGGAAACCCCCATGAGCTTCTTGATTTCCGATGCAAACGCCCAGGCCGCGGCCGCCGGCGCCGGGTCCATGTCGGACCCCTTGTTCACCCTGCTGCCCTTGGTGCTGTTCGCGGTGGTCTTCTATTTCCTGCTGATCCGCCCCCAGTCCAAGCGCCAGAAGGAGCACAAGCGGATGGTCGACGGTCTGACCAAGGGTGACGAGGTGATCACCCTGGGCGGTATCGCCGGGCGTGTCACCGACTTGGGTGACAACTTCGTGCTGGTGGAGATCGCCGAGGGCACCCAGGTCAAGGTGCGCCGTGCGGCCGTCGATGCCGTGCTGCCCAAGGGTTCTCTGAAGGACCTCTGAGCGGGTCGATACCCCGATTTTTGGTCGGGGCCGCCGGTCGGGCGTCGGGTCTTGAGTCTCGGCGCCGTCGGCGGTCACCCCCCGGCACCCCGCGACCCTGCCTGCCGCCTGTGCGATTGGAAGTGCGATGAACCAATATCCCCTGTGGAAAAACCTGCTGATCCTGGGCATCGTCCTGACCGGCCTGGTGCTGGCCTTGCCGAACATCTTCTCTCAGGACCCCGCCATTGAGGTCGCGGCCGTCCGCGGGGGCCATGTGACCGAGGCCACGGCCGGGGAGATCCGCGCCGCCCTGGAGGCCGCCCAGGTCCCGGTCAAGCGCATCGACACCCTGGCCGGCGGCAAGCTCCTGCTGCGGTTCGCCAGTTCCGGGGACCAGTTGCACGCCGAGGAGGTGATCGAGAACACCCTCTCCGACCGCTACCGCAGCGCGCTGACCCTGTCCGCCGACCTGCCCCGCTGGGTGCGCGCACTGGGCCTGCGGCCCATGAATCTGGGACTGGACCTGCGCGGCGGCATCTATGTCCTGATCGACGTGGACATGGACGCCGCCCTGGACCAGGCGCTGGAACGCCACGTCGAGGACATCCGCACCCAATTGCGTGACGCCAAGGTGCGCTATGTCACGGTCGGCCGCGAGAAGGGGCGCGTCGTCGTCAAGTTCGCGGAGGTCGCGTCGCGGGACGCCGGGGAGAAGGTCATCGCCAAGGAGTTCCGGGATCTCAAGATGCAGACCCTGGAGCAAGACGGTGAATTCCTGGTGACGGTGGCCCAGACCCCGGCCCAGCAGAAGCAGATCCAGGACTTCGCGCTCCAGCAGAACATCACCACCCTGCGCAACCGCGTCAACGCGCTCGGGGTGGCAGAGCCCATCATCGCCCGCCAG
This sequence comes from uncultured Thiodictyon sp., assembly GCF_903828115.1. Lineage (GTDB taxonomy): Bacteria > Pseudomonadota > Gammaproteobacteria > Chromatiales > Chromatiaceae > Thiodictyon. The sequence goes on from NZ_CAIKKU010000799.1 coordinate 1,460, forward strand.
GGGGACCGGCGGATCGTGGTGCAACTGCCCGGCGCCCAGGACCCGGGGCGCCTCAAGGAGATCCTGGGGGCCACGGCCACCCTGGAATACCGGCTGGTGGACACCGAGCACAGCGCCGCCGACGCGGAGGCCGGGCGGGCGGCGGTGGGCAGTCGGCTCTACAAGACCCGCGACGGCAAGCCGGTGCTGCTCAAGCGCCGGGTGATCGCCACCGGCGACCAGATCACGGATGCCTCCTCGGGCTTCGACTCACAGAGCGGCACCCCGATGGTCAGCGTGAGTCTGGATGCACCGGGCGGCCGGCGGATGCGCGAGATGACCACCGAGAACGTGGGCAAGCCCATGGCCGTGGTCTTCATCGAGAACCGCACCACCACCAAACAGGTGGACGGCAAGCCGGTGAAGCGCACCGAGAAGGTGGAGGAGGTGATCAGCGTCGCCACCATTCGCGAGCCCTTCGGGCGGCGCTTCCAGACCACTGGGCTGGACAGTGCCGACGAGGCCCACAATCTCGCCCTGCTGCTGCGCTCCGGGGCACTCGCCGCCCCCATCCAGATCGTCGAGGAGCGCACCGTGGGCCCGAGCCTGGGTCAGGACAATATCGACAAGGGGGTGCGCTCGGTAGTGGTCGGCTTCCTCCTGGTGTGCGCCTTCATGGGCGTCTATTACCGGGTGTTCGGGATGATCGCGAACCTGGTGCTGCTGGCCAATGTGGTCCTGCTGGTCGCCATCCTGTCGGCCATTCAGGCGACCCTGACGCTCCCCGGCATCGCCGGCATCCTGCTCACCGTGGGCATGGCGGTGGACGCCAACGTACTGATCTATGAGCGTATCCGCGAGGAGTTGCGCAACGGCAACTCGGTCCAGGCGGCGATCTATACCGGCTATGACAAGGCCATGGCGACCATCATCGACTCCAACGTCACGACCATGATCGCCGCCGTGGTGCTGTTCAGCTTCGGTACCGGCCCGGTCAAGGGATTCGCCATCACCCTCTTCTTCGGCATCCTGACCTCCATGTTCACCGCCGTGATCGGCAGCCGCGCCATCGTCAATCTGATGTATGGCCACCGACGCCTCACCAGCCTGCCCATCTGACCCTGCCTGACTAACCGGGAGCCGAGCCATGGAACTCTTCAAGCGCACCAATATCGATTTCATGTATATCCGCTGGCCGGCCATCTGGCTGTCCTCGCTGATAAACCTGATCGGTATCGCCTCGTTCATCTTTCTCGGGTTCAACTTCGGGCTCGACTTCACCGGCGGTACCGTGGTCGAAGTCGGCTACGCGCAGCCCGCGAACCTGGTCCAGGTGCGCTCGGCACTCGCCGAGGGCGGTTTCAAGGAGGCCGGCGTACAGCACTTCGGCAGCACCCGCGAGGTCCTGATCCGGCTGCCCCCGGTCGCCGAGGGCACCGGTTCCACCCTGGGCGACCGGGTCATCGCCGCGCTCAGCACCGACCCTGAGGTGGGCGAGGTGAAACTGCGCCGGGTCGAGTTCGTCGGCTCGCAGGTCGGCGGGGAGTTGGTCGAGCAAGGGGGGCTCGCCATCCTCTACACCCTGATCGGCATCCTGATCTATGTCGCCATCCGCTTCGAGTGGCGCTTCGCGGTGGGTGCGGTCATCGCCACCGTCCATGACGTCATCGTGGTACTGGCCGTCTTCTCCATCTTCCACATCGAGTTCGACCTGACGGCCTTGGCCGCGGTGCTGGCGATCATCGGCTATTCGCTGAACGACACGGTCGTGATCTACGACCGGATTCGGGAGAACTTCCGCAGGGTGCGCAAGGGCACGGTCATCGATGTGGTCGACCTGTCCATCAACGAGACCCTGTCGCGGACCATCATCACCCACGGCGTCACCATGTTGGCGGTGCTTGCCCTGTACTTCCTGGGCGGCCAGGTCATTCATGGGTTTGCGCTGGCCTTCCTCGTCGGCATCGTCACCGGCACCTACTCGTCCATCTATGTGGCGAGCAGCTCGGTCGTATTGCTCGGGATCAGCCGCGCGGACCTGCTGCCGACGCCCAAGGAAGGCCCGGGCGTGGATGCGCGGCCCTAGTTCGCGGGTACCCCTGAGCGTTCCTTCGGCACGATGACACTGCTGCGACGCGCCCTCGTCGGTTTGCTGGCCCTGGCCGCCGGCGCCCTGCTTGCCGCCTGCGGCGCGCCGACCGACCCCCAGGTCGAGGTCACGGGCCCCACCATGGGGACCTACTATGCGGTCAAGGTGGCCCGGCCGCCGGCCGGTCTCGACGCACAGACCCTGCGGGCCGGGGTGGAGCGGGTGTTGAAGGGTGTGATCGACGCGCTCTCGACCTATGACCCGCAGTCCGAGCTGTCCCGCCTGAACCGTAACCCCAGTGCCGACTGGGTGCCTATCTCGAGTGAACTCTATGCAGTCCTCGCCGAGGGCCAGCGTCTCAGCCGACTGTCCGACGGGGCCTTCGACATCACCGTCGGTCCGCTGATCAACCTCTGGGGGTTCGGACCCCAGCCCAAGGCCGACGCGGTGCCCAGCGTGCAAGCGATCACGGCGGCCCGGGAGCGGGTGGGTTACGACAAGCTCGAGCTGCGCGCCGACCCGCCCGCCATCCGCAGACAACGCGGGGACATCTATATCGACGTCTCGGCCCTGGGGGAGGGCGAGGGGGCGGATCGGATGGCCGCCTATCTGGAGTCACTCGGGGCGACCGACTATATGGCCGCGGTGGCGGGCACCATGCGGGTCCGCGGCAACAACGCCAAGCGTCTCGCCTGGGGGATCGCCATCGAGGTACCGAACCCGAGTGACCGCGCGGTGCAGCGCATCCTGCCGCTCACCGACAGCGCCGTCTCCACCTCCGGCGACTACCGTAACTTCTTCAAGGCGGCGGGCAAGCGCTACTCACACCACATCGACCCCCGAACCGGAAACCCCGTCGAGCAGCGCCTCGCCTCGGTGAGCGTCGTAGTCCCAGGCGGCGCGGACAGCGCCCGGCGCGCCGACGGCCTGGCGACGGCCCTGATCGTCATGGGGGAGGAGCGGGGGCTGGCCCTGGCCGAGGCCCAGGGACTCGCCGCCTACTTCATCGTCCGCGAGGATGGGGGCTTTCGCGAAGTCACCACCACGACCTTGACGCGGATCAATGGGAAGTTCGCGCCTTAAGCAGGCGCTGAAGGATCGGCTCAGGGAACACTCTTCGGCGTCGCTCAAGAACCCTGGCGAGCTTGGCCCCTTGGCGTGAGAACTGCTCTTTCTGTCTTATCTCAGGGTTTCAAACCTCGCGCCGCGAGCTGCGCCCGCAACTGCGCCAATTCCTGCTCGGCCTCTTGGAGCGCCTGCGCCTGTGCCTGTTCACGCCGCTCGGCCTCCCGCCTGGCCTGTGCCTGCTCCTCGGCCCGCTGCTCGGCCTCCCGCCACTCGGGCAGCACGAAGTCGGCATAGACCGGGTCGCGGACCATCGCCTTGGGCCCGGGCTGTGCGAGCAGGTCGGTCAGCCGGAATTGCAGGCCGGGCAGGACCCGCGAGCGGATCACGCCGTCGTCGGGCACGATGGGGACATAGAGACCCGCGGCCGTGCGGGTGAAAAACGCCTGACGCTCGGGCTCCCGATGCAGAATGTAGTACTCGGGCACCCTCCCGGCGGCATATTCGGCCTTCTTGGTGACCGTATCGCGCTCACTGCCGCGGCGCTCCAGGTCCGACAGGGCCTCGATGCACAGGTCGAAGACACCGTGGTAGGAGGCATCCAAGGGCAGCAGCGGCTGGGGGTTGGAGTTGCACACGACCCCGAAGTCGGGCTTGCGGATCACGGTCCCGGTCGGCAGCGCAAGCCGGAAACCCATCTCCAGGGCCACCATCCGGGCGATCGGTCGGGTGTCGAGAAAGTGCTGCAAAAGCCTCACGAACCAGGCGTAAACCAGAAAGGTCCCGTAGTCGGACACCGGCTTCTCCTCCAGACGACCGTTGTTCCACTCGTAATGGATGTCCGACTCCAGGTAATACTCCCTCCAATAGGTTTCTTCCGAGACCCGCAGGCCGTCCGCGCAGCAGGGCTCGCCGGCGACCTCGGGCGCCAACCCGGGCGGGCGGGCGACCGCGCGGGGCGGGGCCTGGTGCGCCGGTGCGTCGAGGGTCGCGGCGGTGGGGCACATACAATGGGCCTTGCTTGGGGATTGCTTGGGTTGAAGCCTAGCACAGGGCGGCCCTGGTGGTCGGGCCATCGACCGTCGATGGTCGGGAAAGACGCCGACTGCCGGAAGCCAAAATCAGATCAAAGGGCCTGTGATAATATCGCTATTTCCGAGGGTTACCTGCCCCTGGCACCTGATTCACAGACAGCGAAGGCGACCACCGAGTGACCCACCGGGGTCAGGGAACCGAAATGAGCAAGGCCCCGAAGAACCAAAACCCCGAGCAAGAGGCGCGCGACGAAATCGACCGCCAACTCGTCGCGGCGGGCTGGATCGTTCAGAAACTCAAGGACATCGACTTCAGTGCCGGCCGCGGGATCGCGGTGCGCGAGTACCCGACCGACGCGGGCCCGGCGGACTATGTCCTCTTTGTCGACCGGCAGGCGCTCGGTGATATCGAAGCCAAGCCGGAAGACTGGGGCCACAAGATCACGACCGTCGAGGACCAGTCCGGGGGCTATGCGAGCGCCAAACTCAAATGGGTCGACAACAAGACACCGCTGCCGTTCGTCTACGAAAGCACCGGCGCCCTGACGCGCTTCACCGACACCCGCGACCCCAAGCCCAGGTCCCGCGAGGTCTTCACCTTCCACCGTCCCGAGACCCTGGCCGAGTGGCGGTCCCAGTCGGCATCCCTGCGGGCCCGACTCCAGACCCTGCCGCCCCTGGTGCCGGATGGGCTGCGCGATTGCCAGGACAGGGCCATCACCAACCTTGAAACATCCTTCGCTGCAGCCAGACTCCGGGCCCTTGCGCAAATGGCGACCGGCTCCGGCAAGACCTTCGCCGCCATCACGGCCGTCTATCGACTGCTCAAGCACGCCGACGCCAAGCGCATCCTCTTCCTGGTGGATACCAAGAACTTGGGAGAGCAGGCCGAGCAGGAGTTCATGGCCTTCGTCCCAAATGACGACCACCGCAAATTCACCGAGCTGTACAACGTCCAGCGCCTCAAGTCCTCCTTCATCGCCAAGGACAGCCAGGTCTGCATCTGCACCATCCAGCGAATGTACGCGCTGCTCAAGGATCAGCCAATGGATGAGGCGGCCGAGGAGACCAGCCCGGCGGAGCAGCGGGTCCTGCCCAAGGTACCGCCGCCGGTCGTCTACAACCCCAAGATCCCGCCGGAATTCTTCGACTTCATCATCATCGACGAGTGCCACCGCTCCATCTACAACCTGTGGCGACAGGTCATCGAGTATTTCGACGCCTTCCTGATCGGTCTGACCGCGACACCCGACAACCGCACCTATGGTTTCTTCCACAAGAATGTCGTCAGCGAATATTCCCATGAGCAGGCCGTCGCCGATGGCGTGAATGTCGGCAACGAGGTCTATGAGATCGAAACCGAAAGGACCACGCAGGGCGCCACCCTGAAGGTCAATCAGCAGGTCGAGCGGCGGGAACGGCTCACGCGCCTGCGGCGGTGGGAATTGCAGGACGAGGATGAGACCTACGGCGCGCAACAACTCGACCGCGACGTGGTGAACCCCGATCAGATCCGCACCGTGATGCGTGCCTTCCGCGATCACCTGCCCACGATCTTTCCCGGCCGCGCGGAGGTACCCAAGACGCTGATCTTTGCCAAGACCGACAGCCATGCCGACGACCTCATTCAGATCGTCCGCGAGGTGTTCGACGAAGGCAACCAGTTCTGCAAGAAAGTGACCTATCGTGCCGCCCAGGACCGCACGGATGCCGATGGGAAGGTGATCGCGGCAGGGGAAGACCCGAAATCGGTCCTGGCACAGTTCCGCAACGACTATCACCCACGCATCGCCGTCACCGTGGACATGATCGCCACGGGCACCGACGTGAAGCCGCTCGAATGCCTGTTCTTCATGCGTGACGTGCGCAGCCGCAACTATTTCGAGCAGATGAAGGGGCGCGGCACCCGCACCCTGGGTGCCGACGACCTGAAAAAGGTCACGCCCTCGGCGACGAGCGCCAAGACCCATTATGTGATCGTCGATGCCGTTGGTGTCACCAAGTCACTGAAGACCGCCACCCAACCACTGATCACCAAGCCCTCAGTGTCGCTGAAAGACCTGGCCACGGGTGTCATGATGGGTGTGCGCGACCTGGATACGGTGAGTTCGCTCGCCGGTCGCCTCGCGCGACTCAACAAGCAACTCGATGACAAGGATCAAGCCCGCATCGTGGAGATTGCGGGGGGCGTATCGCTCACCGCGATCGTCAAGTCACTGATCGATGCGATCGACCCCGACCGCATCGAAGCGCGGGCTCGCGCCATCACGGGCGGCGCCGAACCGGGATACAGCGAGCGCGACCAGGCGCGGGACCAACTGGTTGGCGAGGCAGCACAGGTCTTTACCGGCCCACTGATCGCACTGATCGAGGGCATCCGGCGGGACCAGGAACAGACCATCGACCACGACAACCTCGATACCCTGCTGCGCGCCGAATGGGCGGGCGACGCGGCGCAGAACGCCCAGGCCATGGCGCAAGACTTCGCGCAGTACCTTGATGAGCACCGCGACGAGATCGAGGCCCTGAGCATTTTCTTCAGCCAGCCCGCGCGCCGTGCCGAAGTCACCTATGGCATGATCCAGACCCTGCTGGCGCGGCTGCGACAGGACCGGCCCCGGCTCGCACCGCTGCGCGTCTGGCAGGCCTATGCCCACCTGGACGACCTGGCCGGCGTCGCCAACCCGATCAGCGAACTGACCGCGCTGGTCGCCCTCATTCGCCGCGTCTGCGGTCTCGACCCACGCCTCGCCCCCTATGGCGACAGCGTCCGCCGCAACTTCCAGGACTGGATCATGAAGCACCACAGCGGCGCCGGCGAGAAGTTCGATGAGGAACAGATGGAGTGGCTGCGCATGATCCGCGACCACGTCGCCGCCTCCCTGCGCTTCGAGCGCGACGACCTGGAGCGGGCGCCATTCGATGGGCGGGGGGGCATGGGGCGGATGTATCAGTTGTTTGGGGAGGGGATGGATCGGGTGATTGGGGAGTTGAATGAGGTGTTGGCGGCGTGAGTGAAGATTATTTGCCGAATACCTGGACGCGATCGCAATTATCGGATCTTACGATCTTTGCACTAGGCGGAGATTGGGGGAAAGATCCGTCTTTCGATGACCCTGCTTACGTTGATGTACGCTGTATCCGCGGATCTGAGCTCCGTAATTGGGGAGCGAATAGAGGCAGCACAGCTGCGCTACGGCGCGTGAAGAAATCTAGTCTAACCTGTAGAGCATTAGTCCTGGGAGATATACTCGTTGAGATTTCTGGAGGCGGGCCCGACCAGCCCGTCGGAAGAACGGTCCTGATCGATGAGCACGTATTGCTTCAAAATCCAGGGACCGCGAAAATTTGCACCAATTTCTTTCGGATGATTAGACCAACGACCGAAATTTGCTCGCAGTATCTCAGTCAATATCTCGGTTACTTTTACAGCACCGGCCGCATAATTCCCTATCAAGGCGGAAGCAACAACCTGAGAAATCTCAAATTCAATGCGTATCTGACTATTACTATCCCTATTCCGCCCCTCGACGAACAACAGCGAATCACGGCAAAGATTGCGGCAATGTTCTCCGAGCTAGAAAAAGGTATAGAAAGCCTCAAGACGGCAAGGGCGCAACTCCAGGTCTATCGCCAGGCGGCATTCAAACATGCCTTTGAGGGCAAGCTCACCGCCGACTGGCGAAAGACCGCTCAGGCCGGGGCCTGGGAGACGACAACCCTGGGATCAAGGCTTTCGTTTCTGACGTCCGGATCGCGAGGCTGGGCCAGGTATTACTCGGACGAAGGTGACATATTCATTCGCGCCCAAAATCTGAAATACGATCGCCTCGACCTCGATGACGTCGCCTACGTGACGCTCCCGGAAGGATCAGAAGGGATCCGGACGCAGGTTCAAGCAGGCGATTTGCTGGTCACGATCACCGGCGCGAATGTCACCAAGACCGGCTATGTCCCCGCCGATCTCGGCAATGCCTATGTCAGCCAACACGTCGCGCTTTGCCGCCCGACCGCGGACCTGGATAGCAAGTTTCTTTACTGGTATTTGATTGCGGAGTGCGCCGGCAGAAGGCAGTTGAACGCGTTCGCATACGGTGCGGGCAAGCCGGGCCTTAACCTCGACAACATTCGTTCGGTGCGGCTCGAGCTTCCGCCGCTGGCCGAACAGAAGGCGATCGTCGAGCAGATCGACCGGTTGCTTTCCGTTCAAGAGACCATGAACTCGATCATCGACACCGAACTGAAGCGGGTTGAGGCGCTTCGCCAATCGATTCTGAAGCGGGCATTCTCCGGTCGACTCGTCCCCCAAGACCCCAACGACGAACCCGCCGCGATCCTGCTCGAACGCATCAAGGCGGAAAAGGCCGCGGCGGTCACGACCGGGAAGAGGGGCGGCGGGAGGCAGACCGCGTGACGACCAGCACTCCACTTTCCTGGGATTGCCGAGTTGCACTCGGCAGCGGCGCCGAGGGTACGGCGGCGGTACGTCGGGACGAGACCAACCGCTGGAAGAGCCGACTGCAAGTCGGCAATCCCAGGGGGCGCCGTCCCTGGGATTGCCGAGTTGCACTCGGCAGCGGCGCTGGGGGTGCGGCGGCGGTCCGTCGGGGCGCGACCGACCGCTGGAAGAGCCGACTGCAAGTCGGCAATCCCAGGGGGTGCCGTCCCTGGGATTGCCGAGTTGCACTCGGCAGCAGCGCCGGGGGTGCGGCGGCGGTCCGTCGGGGCGAACCTGACCGCTGGAAGAGCCGACTGCAAGTCGGCAATCCCAGGGGGCGCCGTCCCTGGGGCGGCGGGAGTGCAAAGAGATGACCTCAGGCTGGCAATCCCGGCGCCGTCTGCCGCATTTTGATGTACCGGAGTTGATCCAGCACATTACCTTTCATCTGGCCGACTCACTACCCAAGTCGGCCATCGAACGGATGCAGATGGAGATCGCGGCGATGCCGGAATCCGAGCGAACCCTGGCGCGTCGGCGGCGGATTCAGGAATTGCTCGATAGCGGACTGGGCCGTTGTGTCTTGCGCGAACCCGCTTGCGCGACGATCGTTCAGGACTCGTTGCTCTTCGGTGACGGCGAGCGCTATCGCTTGCTGGCCTGGGTGGTCATGCCCAATCATGTCCATGTGTTGATCGAGCAGATGCACGGCTGGCCGCTGGCGAAGGTGGTACAGTCCTGGAAGCGACATACGTCGCGGCAGATTCATCGTCTGGGGTTTGGTATCGACGCCCCGGATGTGCCGCAAGACGCCGACTGCAAGTCGGCGATCCCGGGGCTCTGGCATCCGGATTATTGGGATCGCTTTATTCGCAATGATCGGCATTTTGTGACGGCCAAGCACTATATCGAAGAGAATCCCGTGACGGCGGGGCTGGTGTCTTCGGCGGCGGACTGGCCCTGGGGTAGTGCGCGACTTGGCGCTGATTGAGATCGGCCGACTGCAAGTCGGCGGTCCCGGGAATGGATCGAGGTATTATGTTATTTGAGAGTCAACCATGAACGCGGCATCGATCATTTCCAAGGTCTGGGGCTTCTGTACCACGCTGCGTGATGACGGTGTCGGCTATGGCGATTACCTGGAGCAGCTCACCTACCTTATCTTCCTGAAGATGGCGGCCGAGTATGCCCAGCCGCCCTACAAACACGACATAGGCATCCCCGCCGGCTACGGCTGGCAGAGCCTGACGGCGCGGCGCGGTGCGGAACTGGAGGCACACTACATTGAGTTGCTGCGCAAACTGGGCACCCGCCCGGGGACGCTCGGAAAGATCTTCACCAAGGCACAGAACAAGATCCAGGACCCCGCCAAACTCTACCGTCTGATCACCATGGTGGACGACGAGAACTGGGTCATGATGGGCGCGGATGTCAAGGGCGACATCTACGAGGGCCTGTTGGAAAAGAACGCCGAGGATACCAAGTCAGGGGCTGGCCAGTATTTCACACCCCGGGCACTGATCCGCGCCATGGTGGAATGTGTGCGGCCGGCGCCGGGCCGGACCATCGCCGACCCGGCCTGTGGGACCGGCGGTTTCTTTCTCGGTGCCTATGACTTCATCACCCATGCCGGGAACTACCAACTGGACAAGGCGCAGAAGGACTTCCTCAAGCTCAAGACCTTCCATGGCAATGAAATCGTCGCCAATACCCGGCGCCTCTGCCTGATGAATATGCTACTGCACAGCATCGGTGAGATCGACGGGGATGGGATGATCTCATCCCAGGACGCACTGGTGGCGCCCAGCGATCGGACCTATGACTATGTGCTGGCCAACCCGCCCTTCGGCAAGAAGAGCGCGATGAGCTTTACGAACGAGGAAGGCGAGGAGGACACCGACGAACTCACCTATAACCGCCAGGACTTCTGGGCCGCGACGTCCAACAAGCAGCTCAACTTCGTGCAGCACATCCGCACGATGCTGACGACCACCGGGCACGCCGCCGTGGTGGTCCCGGACAATGTGCTCTTCGAGGGTGGGGCCGGCGAGACGATCCGTCGCAAATTGCTGGAGACGACCGACCTGCACACCATCCTGCGGCTGCCGACCGGCATCTTCTATGCGCAGGGAGTGAAGGCCAACGTGATCTTTTTCGATAATCGCGTGGCGAGCCCCAGCCCTTGGACGCGCGAGGTCTGGTATTACGACTATCGTACCAACGTGCATCACACGTTAAAGAAAAAGCCGCTGCGGTTTCCGGACCTGGCGGACTTCATCCAATGCTACAACCCCCAGGCTCGGCACGAGCGCCGGCCAACCTGGGCACCGGATACCAACCCCGATGGTCGCTGGCGCCGGTTCAGTTATGAGGAGTTAGTCGCGCGCGACAAGACCAGCCTCGACGTCTTTTGGCTGAAAGACAAGAGCCTGACCGACCTCGATAACCTACCGGAACCCGATGACCTGGCTGCGGAGATCATCGAGAACCTGGAAGCCGGGTTGAATAGCTTCCGTGCGGTGCTTTCACGGCTGGGGACGACCGGTTAGGCCGGACGCCGTTGGACAAGTTGTGCATCCTGATCCGGTTCCCGGATGGCAAGGGGTACCCGGTGACGGCCAGACCGATGACCGAGCGCGAACGGCAACGCTATCAACAATGGCAAAGACGATGAGCAAGCTACCCGAGACGGACTCCATCACGGCACTGGCGGAGGTCTGGCAGTCGCATGACCTCAGCGAGTTCGAGGACGTACTCGTGGAGGTGACCGAGCCGGTGTTTCAACGCGCGCAACCCTTGTCGGTCACACTCCCCGCCGCGGACCTGGCCGCACTTCGCGCCAGGGCGCGCCAGGAGCACATCCCCGAAACGGCCCTGGTGTCCAGGTGGATTCACGAGCGGCTGCACGCCGGCTGGCCCTACGTCTCGCCCCTGAGCCCGCCGCGGCGGGCGGAGTGACCATGTTCCGCTTTACCCGCCTCCATCTGCTGCAGTACCGGTGCTTCGCAATATTGGACCTGGACCTCGAGCCCGATCTCACCGTGATCTTCGCCGAGAACGGCGGCGGCAAGACCGCGGTGCTCAATGCCCTCGCCTTGGGTCTGACCGCGTTTCAGTCGGGCACACCACGAGGCTTGAAACACGATCTGGAGCACGACCCGCTCAAGGTCACGCGCGACGAGCGCGGCCGACGCGAGCCGATAGGACCCTGCACCCTTATTTGGATTGCCAACGTGGGCGCTGTCCCGGGCGTCCGCTGGTCGAGTACCGTGAATCCAGCCTCGAACCGCAAGGATGTCCAGTATGGGGAGGTACTCGACGCGATGGAGAAGGTACGGGTGTCTGGCGCGCGCTGGCCGCTCTTCGCGTTCTATGGCGTGGACCGCATGAGACGGGGCAAGGCATCGACCAGACCCGCGTCCAATCCCCCTGATCGGTGGGAGGGGTACGCCGATACCCTGAACGCCGCTCAGGACGACTCGGCCTTGCTCACCTGGCTGCTCGAGGAGGTGCTTGCCGACACGGTCCGTCGACAGGAGGGGGAGCCCGAGCGTTTCCTCGCGAACGCCGTCATGGACGCCGTCGCCAAGGTCACACCGGGCGCAGAGCGGGCCTGGTATGACCCGCGCGAGCGCAGCCCAGTCCTGCGCTTGGCGACCGGGCAGGTCGTCCCCTGGCGGGAGCTTTCCGACGGTTTCCATGTATACCTTGCGCTGGTGGCCGACATTGCCCGCCGCGCGGTCATCCTGAACGAGCAGGACGGCGCCGCGGCCCCGGCGCTGGCGGAAGGCGTCGTCCTGATCGACGAGATCGACCTGCACCTGCACCCGCGCTGGCAGCGGGTGGTGCTGGACGGGCTGCGCGAGATTTTTCCTAGACTGCAATTCATCGTGACCACCCATTCGCCGCAGGTGTTGAGCAGCGCGGAAAACCGCCAGGTCCGCCATTTGGTCGACGGGAAGGTCCAAGAGCACGGCGTGTTCGTTGAGGGGCGGGACAGCAATGCGATCCTCCGCGATCTGATGGGTACCAACGACCGCGACGCCGAGGGCCAAGCGAGGCTCCGCGCGCTCCATGACGCCATCGACCAGGGGTTGCGGGAGCAGGCCGAGGCCCTGTTCGCCGAACTCCTGGCCAAGTGGGGAGACCTGGACCCCGCGCTGATCCGCGCGCGGGGCATGATGGACTGGGAGGACTGATGCGGGGCATCAGAAAGCCGCAACCGCCCAAGGACGTCTCACCAGATGGGCAACAACCGCGGCCCTTGCTGAAGGCCGAGCGCGACTTCCTTGATGCGTTGCCCGCCGCGCCGGACCCGGCGGGTTTCGCGCGCTCGACCTTCAACAGCCTGGAGAAGACCAAGCTGCGTGATGTCCTCTATGTCGAGCAGGGCGCGTTGTGTGTCTACTGCGAGCGCCGGGTTGCCGAGGGCCAGCCGACACCGCGTATCGACCACTGGCGGCCCCTCGGCCAGAACCCTGAGCTCGCGCTTGCCTGGCGGAACCTCTATCTGTGCTGCGCGCATCCGGCGACCTGCGACTGCCGCAAGCACGAGACCCCACTGCGGGCGTCCGACGAGGACCCCGATCTGCCGTGGCCGGTGGATCACCACTACGCGCATTGCGTTGGTTTCACCAGTCTCGGGGAGATGTACGTCCGGTCGGACGCACCGCTGGACGCGACCCAGCGCGAGGCGCTCGAACTTGCCATCGGTGTCCCGCACGATAAGGTGCCGGAGGACAACGGCATCCTCAACCTGAACCATCCGGCCTTGGTCGCCGCGCGGGCCGCCGTCATCGACGAAGAGCGCACCCGACTGGAGCGGCGATTCAAGAAGACGGTATCCCGGTCCGAACGCGAAGCGATTGCCGCCGAGCGACTCGGGAACTATCCGCTGCCTGAGTTCGTGAGCATTCGCGTCCGGTGGCTGCGCAAGACGTTGGGGACGGGGCGGTGACGCTTTGGAGGCGTTGCAGCGTGACGCCGTCTATCGGCCAGGTAGGCGACGGTGGCCGATAGACGGTCTGCGTTGGCGCGAGTGTCCTTTGTTTTTCAAACTGTTGTTATCGGGCACTCGATCTGCGACACGGTTGATCTTGGCGGATATCTCCCCGTTAGAAGGCGCGCATGATCGCAGGGCCGATCTCGCTCACCCTGCTGGAGAAGGCGGCAACCGACAACGGCTTCGACCTGGCAGGGGCGCGCGACGGGGCCTGGCTCCCCTTCGCGAGCAGTCAGACCAGCCTGCGCATTTGGCTCCGCGTCCTGGATGGATCGCTCTACATCGTTGCCCTCTCTCGCCGCGAGGTCTGCGCGGCCCTGCCCGAGCTTGGAGCGCCCTGGGCAAATCCGCTACCGCCAGGCGCTTGTGCGGCGCGGGGCCTGGCCGACGCGGCGGCGCTCCATCGCCTGATCCGGCGCGCCTTTCAACTCTCGCGGGCGCTTCCGGACGCGCCTTTGCAGGTCTTCCTTGAGCGCACGGCGTCGCTCCCGAGGACGACCGAAGCGCAGCGGCTGGTCGTACAACGGGTGGGTCAGGACCTGTTCCGCAACGGCCTGCTCGACTACTGGGAGGGCACTTGCCCGGTGTCCGGACTCGCCGTGCCCGAGCTTCTGCGCGCGAGCCACATCAAGCCCTGGGCGGACTGCGAGAGCGACGCCGAACGCCTGGACGTGTTCAACGGCCTGCTGCTTGCCCCCCAGCTCGACGCGGCCTTCGACCGCGGCTTCATGACCATCGACGACGCCGGCCGGGTCATCGTCTCGAATCTGCTCGACCCCGGCTCGCGGCAGGTCCTGGGGCTCGACAGGCCCCTGTGGGTCCAGCGGCTCATCGATCCGCATCGCGTGTTTCTGGCGTGGCACCGCGAACGCGTCTTTCGCGGTAGGACAACGGTGAGTGGCGAGTAGCGAGCGGCACCTGGCGACCAGCCACGCCCGACACACCGGCGCGGTGCTTCAGGTCGGCGCTGCTGCGCCGGGTCGTTCCGACCCCGGCCATGCTCTTGGAGGGCTTTCACACCCTACCGCGACTGGATGCAGGACCCTTCGCAGGCCCGGGACAGACCAGGGTTTCCTGGTTTCGTGCCGATCAAACGGCGTCTTTCGCCGGTTGCCGGAAGGAACCCTTGGTCTGTCCCAGGTTTCATGCGCGGGCGCGGGAGCAGGCCAACCGCGGGGCGGAGGGGCCTGGCGCGCGAGTCGCCGGCCGGCCCACCCCGCGGAACCGGATCAGGACCGCCGGATCAGATAGAGCACGAACAAGAGCACCAGGGCACCGATGAGGGCGGCGCCCAGCGCGCCCTGCCAACCAGGGTACTGGGTGGCGAGGCTGAACTGGGCGAAAACGTAGCCGCCGCACCAGGCGCCCAGGGCGCCGGTGGCGAGGTCGACGAGTTGGCCGAACGCACCGCGCCGCACCATGAGCGCGGCAAGCCATCCGAGCGCGGCGCCGGCCGCGAGATAGCTCAGGCTGATGAAATCCATGGGAGTCTCCGTTTGGTTTAGGGTGGATATCGAGCAAACCGCTGGGGGACGCACGGGCGGGTATCCCAGGGGGCTGCCACGGGTGCGCCAAGCTCAAGCACTGGCGCGTCGGCATTTTACCCCCAATGAGCGCTGTTTAAGAAACGCCGTGATGCCCTGGCGCGGGACCACGAGGGCGACTGGTCGTTGAAGGCGACGGCCATCCGGATCCCGCGGCCCATCATGACGACCTGACTCACGCAATCGGCAAAGCGCCGGTGCGTGTCGGTGAACCCCCAGGCGCCAGGCAGAAATCCCAGCCCCGGAAGGCCAAAAACATGGCCCTTCGCCTGGCTGGCCGATCGCGGTACACTGTCAGCGAGACCCGTCTCCTCCGGGACCCGCTCTTGGAGCGGGTCCCCATCATCCCCGCCGGCGTAGCTCAGTTGGTAGAGCAGCTGATTTGTAATCAGCAGGTCCACGGTTCGAATCCGTGTGCCGGCTCCAATAATTCAAGATGTTAAGCGTATTTTTAGAGTTAGCGTTTCGTGTCCTTTTGCCGCTGGGTAGGAATTGGGTAGGAACAGCCTGTGTGCGAGGTATTTTGGCCCGTTCGTCGGATCGCTCAGCGGTAGGCCCGAGACTCCATCAACTGCGCGAGGGGAACACGCCATGACCGCGGAAATTGAAAGCCTGGTTCTTGAGCATCTGCGCGCGATCCGCTCGGACCTTGCGGACCTCAAGCGGGAAGTCACCGGCAACAGCGTTCAGCTATCCGCCGTGGGTCAACAACTGGCAGGACTGACCGCCGCGGTCTACGCGAGCAAGTCCGACGTTGACGAACTGAAGCGGCGCATGGACCGCGTCGAGCGACGGCTGGAATTGACCGAGACCCATTGAGGGTTGCAGGTCCACTCCAACCTCTGCCCATCGCATCCCGGCCACTTCGGCGCAGACCATCCCGAGATAGGCGAGCGGCCGGTTCGCCATGACGTCCGATCCCCGCTCAAGCAGCACGTCCGTACCAGATGAAATACCCCTGGGAGCCGGACGATCTCGTCCGCACTGTAGGGATTGGCGTGGCTGATTTTCTCAACCACACCAATGGTGCCGATCGGGTGGGGCAGCGGCCGCAGCGGTCACCGCCGGCGGTACTCAGAACGCCAAGACGATCTCCGCCCGCAGGAAGTAGGAGCCGTCCTGACGGTTGACGGCGTAGAAGTCGCCCGGGGCCAGGTACTCGGCGACCAGGTGGCCGGAGAGGTTCTTGTTGAACTTGGTCTTGACCCAGCCGGTGAAGAGATGGCCGCGGAAGGTGCCGTCGTGGCTGATGTTGTAGAACTGGCTCAGGGTGCGCACGCTCTGCTGGTCGGCCCACAGGGCGTGGTAATCGAGCAGGACCTCGGTGGTCGGGTGGACCTTGGCGATCCAGCCCAGGTTGGCGCGGATCAGGTTGGTGGCCTGGCCGACCCGGCTGTCCAGGGGCCACTGGTAGATCATCAACTCGCTCCACTGGGGCCAGCGCCCCCAGAGTGGGTCGAAGGCCTCGTTGTTCTTGGTGTTCGGGTCGTCGCCGGAGAGGTACTCCAGGTCGGCGTGCACGCGGTTGGCCAGTTTGTCGTTGAAGGCGTAGGTCAGGCGGCCGTTGAAACCCAAGGCGGAGATGTCGCGATTGACGGCGTCGAAATTGACCCGGTTGGCACCCCACTCACCCGCGGCCTCGGCCCTCAGGTTCCAGTGCGGCGAGAGCTTGGAGTCGATGCGCAGACCCACGGCATAGACCTGTCCGTCGTCCGGCGGGGAGGAGAAGGGGTAGCCGTTGTTCACGCGCATGTTGCGGGGGGTGTAATTCGGCCGATTGCTCTTATAGATGGCGTACAGGTCGAGATCCGTGTCCTTGATCAGCGACTTGTTGCGGGCATAGAGGATGGCGCCCTGCTCGTATTGCTCGATCTGGTCCTCGATATCGCCATTCAATGCCTTGGGGAAATTATCCGTATTGGCGGAGTTGTTGATGTAGATCAGGTCGAAGGTGGTCTTGATCGAGTCCACCGCCCAGGTGGCGCGGGCGGCGTCCATATAGATGGTACGCGAGCCGTCGATCGGGGTGCCGTCGAGGACCAGCCAGCCGTTGCCCAGGATCACATCCTGGCGGCCGGCCTTAAGTGACAGGCCGGTGTTGGCGATCTTCTTGAAATCGAGCGTCAGGACATCGAACAGGATGCCGCCACTGTACCAGGGCTCGAATCCCATCCCCGGCGGAAAGGACGTCGGTGTGAAGGCGCTCTTCGGGGGCAGGGTGTAGTGACGGCCCTCCCACATCAGGCGGGCGGCCAGCGCGAAGTGCTCGCTGGGTGCCCATTGGCCCCACCCGCGGAACCGATAGCGCTGAAAGACGCGGTTCGCAGTGGGGTTCGCGAGCCCGGTGGAGGCGCCCCTGGGCGTCAGGGTCATCTCGTTGAGCCCGATGTTGCCGATGTATTCCTCGCGCAGGCGGGTGTCCGCGCCGAAGCTGAATTTGCCGTAGGTCTGATCGGCCGCGGCGCTCTGAATTCCCAGCAAACCGAGTGTGCCCAAGGCCAGGGACAGGACCGCCGCGGCGCTCCGGGAGTGGTTACAGTTCATCTTCCACCTTCTTCTCTTCGATGGCCCAGGCGCGATCCTCGCGGGTCACCTCATCGACCGCGGCATTACGCCGCACCAAGCCATAGATGACGCTGATCGCGGCCACCGCGATACAGCCCAGAAAGGCGGCCAGGACCATGGGGTCTGGGATACCGAGCATTGTTGTCTCCGATTGCGTTCGAGTGAATTGACTGGGAGCACCGCACCCCACTGCGGTGCGGACTCTGCACGCTTCAGGTCTTGGGAAAGCACAGATTCAGGTGCCGCGTATCCGCCGGTCTGGTCAGGACGCTGACCAGGACCAGGGTCAGGAGCGCGAGCGGCAGCGCGATGACGATCGGGTCGACCACCGGCCAATTGGGATAGTCGGCCAGCAGGCTGGTCTTGCCGCCCGTGACCCACTGCACCAGGCCGATGGCACTCGCCTCCTTGGCCTTGATCAGCAGCAGCCATGAGAGCGAGACGCTGAGGCCGACCGTCATGGAGGCCAGGGCCCCGGCGCGGGTCGCCCGCCGCCAGAAGAGCCCGCCGATATAGGCGGGCAGGAAGGTGGCGGCGCACAGGCCGAAAAAGATGGCCGTGAAGCGGGCAATCACGTATTCCTCGCGCACGTTGTAGCTGATGGTGACGGACATCAGGAGCCCGATCACGATGGCGATGCGCATCACCAGCACGCTCGGCTCCCGCCCCGGCTTACCGGTCAGCCGCTCATAGAGGTCGCGCCCGACGGCGGTGCCGATGGTGTGGAACTGGCTCGACAGGGTGCTCATGGCCGCCGCCAACAGGCACAGGAAGAAGACCAGCCCGAACCAGCGCGGCAGGGCGGTGGTGATGAAGACCGGGATGATCTGGTCCGGCTCGCCCTTGGCATAGACCACGGCGGGCGAACGGCCGCTGACCAGTTCCAGGGGCAGGCCCGCCGCGTCCTGTGCCGCCTCCCGCCCGGCGACGACCATCGGCGCCACGGTCGGCTTGCTGGTCTTGGGATTGATGATCGGCTCCCAGCGGCCGGGGCTCGACTCCTTCATGAGCCCCACCAGGGCGTGGCCCTTCGCGGTGTCGATCTCCTTGACCACCTGGCCCTTGAGCAGTGCCCCGTGCTGGGCGAACCAGGCATTGGACAGGCTGCCTACCAGATAGGGTGTCCCGACCATCAGCAGGATGAAGACGGCCCCGATGGGGACGGCGCGGTCCAGTTCCCGCCGGCTGCGCACGGTCATGAAGCGGACCACCAATTGGGGTTGCGCCAGGACGCCGATGCCCACGCCCAGGATGATGGCCGTGATCACCGTCCACCACAGGTCATAGCCCGGCGCGCCCCAGCCGAACACGGGCATGGCGGTCCAGCCCTGATGCCCCATCGCCTTGAGCGTCGGCGGCACCAGGTCGGCCATGTCGGTGAGATACTGGTGGGCGGGCGTGACCCCGCCCAGGCTGGAATAGGTGAACCACAGCAGGTAGACCATGGCCAGGATCATGATCAACCCCTGGAAGGTGTCGGTATACATCACCGCCTTGAGCCCCCCGGGGATCACATAGGCGGCGGTGATCAGGGCGAAGAGCAGCAGCGCCACCTCGAAGTCCACCCCGAACTGGGCGACGACGAAGACCGTCCCCCCGGTCATGACCGCCGCCGAATACAGCGGCATGAAGAGGAAGATCAGGGCCCCGGCGAAGACCTGGACGCCCTTGCTCTGGTAACGGGCGCCGAGCAGCTCGGGGAAGGTATGGGCGCCCAGGTGGTGGCCCAGGCGCCGCGTCGGCTCACCCAGCACGGCGAAGGCCAGCAGGATCCCGACCAGGATGTTGACGAAGGTGAGCCACAGCAGGCTCATACCGAACATCCCGGCAACCCCGCCGAAGCCCACGATGGCCGCGGTCGAGATGAAGGTCGCCCCGTAGGAGACGGCCATCACCACCGGGTGGGCACTGCGCCCGCCGACCAGAAAATCGGCCGCCGTGCGCGTCCCCCGGTACCCCAGCCAACCCAGATAGCCGGTGGTCAGCAGGTAGCCGAGAATGACGATGCTATCGATCCAGGTCAGATTCGCGTTCATTGACAGATCTATACCGATTCAGGGTCAAAGGTCCGGCGTGCGGGAAAAGCACCGGTCCAGGTGTCCGGCGTCGGCCGGTTTGGTGAAGGCGCTGACCAGGATCAGCGTCAGGAGCGCCAGCGGCAGGGCCACGACCACCGGGTCGACCATCGGCCAATTGGGATAGTCGATGAGGATGCTGGTCTTGCCCCCGGTGACCTGCTGCACCAGCCCGATGGCCGCGGCCTCCTTGGACTTGACCAGCAACAGCCAGAAGAGCGAGACCCCCAGCCCGACGACCATCGAGGCCAGGGCCCCGACCCGGGTCACCCGCCGCGAGTAGAGTCCGGCGACGAAGGCCGGCAGAAAGGTCGCGGCACAGAGCCCGAAGAAGATCGCGGTGAAGCGCGCGATCACGTACTCCTCGCGCACGTTGTAGCTGATGGTGACGGACATCAGGAGCCCCAGCATGATGGCGATACGCATCACCAGCACGCTCGGCTCGCTGCCGTGCCGGCCGGTGATGCGCTCATAAAGGTCACGCCCGGCGGCGGTGCCGATGGTGTGGAACTGGCTCGACAGGGTACTCATGGCCGCCGCCAGCAGGCACAGGAAGAAGACCAGCCCGAACCAGCGCGGCAGGGCGGTGGTGATGAAGGCCGGGATGATCTGGTCGACCTCACCCTTGGCATAGACCACCGAGGGCGCGCGCCCGCTCACCAGGTCCAGGGGCGCGCCCTGGGCGTCCTGGACGGTCTCATGCCCGGACACCACCATGGGCGCCATGGCTGGCTGCTTGGTCTTGGGGTTGATGACCGGCTCCCAGTGACCCGGGCTGGACTCCTTCATCAGGCCGACCAGGGCGTGGGACTTGGCGGGGTCGATCTCTTTCACCACCTGGCCCTTGAGGATGGGCCCGTGCTGGGCGAACCAGGCGTTGGAGAGGCTGCCGACGGCAAACGGCGTGCCGGTCATCAGGAGGATGAAGACGGCACCGATCGGCACTGCCCGATCCAGTTCCCGGCGGCTGCGCACCGTCATGAAGCGCACCACCAACTGGGGCTGGGCCAGGACGCCGATGCCGACCCCCAGGATGATGGCCGTGATCACGGTCCACCACAGGTCGTAGCTCGGCGCGCCCCAGCCGAACTTGGGCATGGCGGTCCAACCCTGATGGCCCATGGCCTGCAGGGGCCCCGGGACCAGGTCGGCCATGCCGGTCAGGTACTGATGCGCCTCGCTCACCCCGCCCAGGGAGGCGTAGGTAAACCAGAGCAGGTAGATCATGGCCACGATCATCACGATACCCTGGAAGGTGTCGGTATACATCACTGCCTTGAGCCCGCCCGGGATCACGTAGGCGGCGGTGATCAAGGCGAACACCAGGAGCGCCACCTCGAAGTCCACCCCGAACTCGGTGGCGGCAAAGACCGCGCCGCCGGTCATCACCGCCGCCGCGTAGAGCGGCATGAAGATGAAGATCAGGAGCCCGGCCAGGACCTGGATGGCCTTGCTCTGATAGCGCGCCCCCAACAGTTCCGGGAAGGTGTGGGCGCCCAAGTGGTGCCCCAGGCGCCGGGTCGGCTCCCCGAGCACGGTGAAGGCCAGGAGGATACCCACGCCGATGTTGAGAAAGGTGAGCCACAGCAGGCTCATGCCGAACATGCCGGCGACCCCGCCGAAGCCCACGATGGCCGCGGTGGAGATGAAGGTCGCCCCGTAGGAGACCGCCATGATGAGCGGGTGGGCGCTGCGCCCCCCGACCAGAAAGTCGGCCGCCGTGCGCGTCCCCCGATAACCCAGCCAGCCCAGATAGCCGGTGGTCAGCAAGTAGCCGACGATGACGACGATATCGACCCAACCCACCGCGGAATGTCCAGCCACGCAAGCCCCCTGTTGTATTTCTGCACCAAGATGTCGTTTGGCCCTCGCGGGGCCGCCGGGCGGCAGGATAACTCAGGTTTACCTGTAGTTTTTTAGACCTGGCGCAGTTAAAGCGCATTTTTTTTCGGATTTGTGACGCGGCGGGCAAAATCCAACGAGTTTTTAAGGTAATGCGAGCGGAACACTACCATCATTTTGTGTGCACGGACGCCGAGGGGAGGGTGCGATCAGATCTGATGTGTTAACGCACACCTCGTAGGGTACGCATCGCGTACCCTACGGCTACCGGACGTTCCCACGGACCGGGCGTCGTTGTCGTTGTCGTGCTCGTGGTCGGATTGTTCGATTACGACAACGACAACGACAACGTACCCGGGATCTCGGTCACTACATCAGTCCTGATCGCACCCCCGTGGGGACCAAGGGGCCGTTGCGTCGGGGCCGAGCGGCTCACCCCTTGCGATACACGGTCCCGGTAAAGAGCCCGACCAGAACCCCGGCGCAGAGCACCTCGACCTGATAGACCCCGGTGCGCCGGGTCAGACTGACCTCGCGCGCCACCGCCTCCACCAGGTCGCCCACCCGGGTCGGTTTGAAATATTCCATGTGTGCGCTCAGGGACACGGCCAGCGGCCCGTGGGAGTTCGAGGCCAGCGCAAAGGCCGCGTCTGCCAGGGTAAACAGCAGGCCGCCGTGGGCCGAGCCCCAGTTGTTCAGGTGCTCGGGGCGCAGTTGCACCCGCATCCGCGCCTCCCCCGGGGCCGTGACCTCGCCCGCGAAGCCGAGCGAAATCATGAAGGGGTCCAAGTGTGATGGGTCCACGATGGGGTGCATAGCGGCGCTCCTGGGCGGCGGTCGGGGTTCGGGCTGGACGACGACGGCCTCGGGGAGACCGGGACAAAGTGGCCCTATTTTCCGTCAGGCAACCGCGCGATGCACCACCCTGGAGTCCAAGGCTTCAGCCTTGGGCGTCACGGCCGCAAGCGTGCGTGCCCGCCGATCGGCCGCGGCAGCGCCGGATGGACCGCGGCGCGGCGGGATGCAACTCCCACCGGGATTACGCTCGTTAACCAAGCGTGCGCTAGCGCGCCTTGGGCACGCCGCGCCGGGGCCTGGGACCGAGCAGGTCCTCCAGGCTTTGAGCCTCGAAGATCCCCTCCAGCCAGCCGTCCAACTGATCCATGGCGGCACTGTCCAGACGCAGGACGGCCCACCGCGGCAGGGCACCGAAGCGGCGCTTCAGCTGTCGCTTGAGTCCATCGGCCTTGCCCTTGGCCTCGCCATCGGCCTTGCCCTTGGCAAAAATATCCTGATAGGCGCGTGTTTGCTCCAGGGGAACCAGTACCGGAAACATGGTGCGCAACTCCTCGTCGGTGAGTAGTGGAAACCGTTCCATCAGCCAAAATTCCAACATCCGCTCCAGCGTCGCGCGGATCGGCGGCGCCACGGGTGCCGCCCGGATCACCTGCCAGGCTTGGGGTGCGCGGACGCGGAGATCCACGGCGCGCGGGATGAACAGCGGGACCAGCGCCGCGACATAGGGGTTGTCAGGCTCTCGCTCCAGCCACCGGGGCAGGCCCTCGTCCAGGTACGCGACCGAGCACAGGGGCGACCCGGCGCCCGGCGGCATCCCGGGATCATCGCCCGCACGCAGGAAGATGAGCATACCCCGAACCGCGCGCGCCGGGTGCGCCTCTCGGGTGCGATCAGAAGTGATGTGGTGGCCGAGATCCCGGGTACGCTGTCGTTGTCGTTGTCGTTGTCGTTGTCGTTGTCGTTGTCGTTGTCGTAATCGAATAATCCGACCACGATTACGAC
>NZ_CAIKKU010000800.1 GCF_903828115.1 uncultured Thiodictyon sp.
CGGGTGCCTGCACCCTGCCGGAGGGCATCGAGATGGTGATGCCGGGGGACAACGTGAAGATGGTGATCAAGCTGATCAACCCGATTGCCATGGAAGACGGGCTGCGTTTTGCCATCCGTGAGGGTGGCCGCACCGTCGGCGCCGGCGTCGTCGCCAAGATCCTCGAGTAGGTCAATGAACAACCAAAGAATCCGCATACGCCTGAAGGCCTTCGACCACCGCCTGATCGATCAGTCGGCACGCGAAATCGTCGATACCGCCAAGCGCACCGGCGCCCAGGTTCGCGGCCCCGTACCACTGCCATCCAAGAAGGAGCGCTGGACCGTATTGGTGTCCCCCCACGTCAACAAGGACGCGCGGGACCAATACGAACTGCGTACCCATAAGCGCCTGATGGATATTGTCGATCCTACCGACAAGACCGTCGATGCGCTGATGAAACTGGACCTGGCGGCGGGCGTCGACGTCCAGATCAAGCTGAGCTGAGGGCGCAATCATGACGATTGGAGTGATCGGGCGTAAAGCCGGCATGACCCGCATCTTCACCGAGGCCGGGGAAAACATCCCGGTGACGGTGGTCGAGGTCCCCCCGAATCGGGTGAGCCAGGTGAAGACCGAGGATACCGACGGCTATCGGGCCGTGCAGGTGGCCTTCGGGACCCGCCGGGCGTCGCGCGTGACCAAGCCGATGGCTGGACACTACGCCAAGGCCGGTGTCGAGGCCGGCGAGTGTCTGGGCGAGTTTCGCCTGGAAGGCGATGAGGGTGCGGAACTGGCGGTCGGGCAGGAGATCTCGGTCGGGATCTTCGCCCCGGGGCAGATGGTGGACGTGCGCGGCGTGACCAAGGGTCGCGGCTTCTCCGGCGGCGTGCGGCGTCACCACTTCCGCACCCAGGACGCCACCCACGGTAACTCGGTCTCGCACCGGGCGCCGGGCTCCATCGGTCAGAACCAATCCCCGGGCCGCGTCTGGAAGGGCAAGAAGATGGCCGGCCACCTGGGTGCCGTGACCCGTTGTCAGCAGAGCCTCGAGGTGGTGCGGGTGGATGCCGAGCGCAACCTGCTGCTGATCCGGGGCGGTGTGCCCGGCCCCACCGGTGGGCGCCTGGTCGTGGTGCCGTCCGTGAAGTACAAGAACAAGGGCAAATAGTCATGGATCTCGTGATTCGAAATGACGCCGGTGGTGCCAGGGTCGAGGTCTCCGATGCCGTGTTCGGCGTCGAACTCAAGACCGGGCTGATCCATCAGGTCGTCACCGCTTATCTCGCCGGGGCGCGCTCCGGCACCAGTGCCCAAAAGACGCGTGCCGAGGTCTCCGGCGGTGGGCAAAAGCCCTGGCGCCAGAAGGGCACCGGGCGTGCCCGGGCCGGCACCTCGCGTGGTCCCCTGTGGCGTCACGGCGGCGTGACCTTCGCGTCCCGGCCGCGGGATTACACGCAAAAGGTCAACCGCAAGATGTACCGCGGGGCCGTCTGCTCGATCCTGTCCGAGTTGGCCCGCTCTGAGCGCCTGGTCGTCGTCGGGGACTTTGCGGTCGCCGCGCCCAAGACCAAGGAATTGCTCGGGCTACTGAAGGGGCTCGCGGTGACGGATTGCCTGATCATCACCGATGAACTCGATGAGAACCTCTATCTGGCAGCGCGCAACCTCCCGGGCGTGGACGTCATGTCCGCCCAGGAAGTGGACCCGGTCAGCCTGATGGCCTTTGAGACCGTGGTCGCCACGCAGGCGGCCGTCCGCAAGCTGGAGGAGCGTCTGTCATGAACCCGGGCCAGAACAAAGAACGGCTGATGAAGGTCCTGTTGGGGCCCCTGGTGTCGGAGAAGACCGCCCGGATTGCCGATTCCGATCAGTACGGCTTTCGCGTCGCCACCGACGCCGACAAGCGCGAGATCGGCCGCGCGGTCGAACTGATGTTCGAGGTCGAGGTGGCGGGCGTCCAGGTGGTCAACGTCAAGGGCAAGGAAAAGCGCGTCGGTAAGCGCTTGGGCCGGCGTCAGGATTGGCGCAAGGCCTATGTCCGGTTGAAGCCCGGGCACAACATCGATTTCGGCGTCGGCGCCTGAGCCCGGCCCCACTAACCCGGACCAAAGCCGGATCAAGCGGATAGACGAACATGCCAATCGTAAAGTCCAAACCGACCTCCCCCGGACGCCGGTTTGTCGTCAGGGTGGTGTCACCGGACCTGCACAAGGGCGCCCCCTACCACCCCCTGGTGGAGAATCAGACGCGCCATGGTGGTCGTAACAACCAGGGGCGCATCACGGTGCGCCATCAGGGCGGCGGCCATAAGCAGCACTACCGGATCGTCGATTTCAAGCGCCAAAAGGACGGGATCCCCGCGGTGGTTGAGCGGTTGGAGTATGACCCGAACCGCAGTGCCCATTTGGCCCTGCTCAAGTACGCCGACGGCGAGCGTCGTTACATCATCGCCGCCAAGGGACTCAAGACCGGCGGGCGGGTGCAGTCCGGCGAGGGTGCGCCGATCAGTGTCGGCAATTGTATGCCCCTGCGCTATGTCCCGGTGGGTGCCCAGGTGCACTGTATCGAGATGCGCCCGGGCAAGGGTGCGCAATTGGCGCGCTCGGCCGGGGCCTCGGCGCAACTGGTCGCCCGCGAAGGCGAGTATGCGACGCTGCGTCTGCGCAGCGGTGAGATGAGAAAGGTTCATACCGATTGCAGGGCGGCGATCGGTGAGGTAGGCAACACGGAGAACAATCTCCGCAAGCTCGGCAAGGCGGGTGCGACCCGCTGGCGTGGCGTCCGTCCGACGGTTCGTGGTGTCGTCATGAACCCGGTCGACCATCCCCACGGCGGCGGCGAAGGTCGTACCTCCGGTGGCCGTCATCCGGTAACCCCCTGGGGTGTGCCGACGAAGGGCTACAAGACGCGTAAGAACAAGCGGACGGACGGCATGATTGTGCGCCGTCGCGGCCGTAAGTAAACCCGCAAGTAAGCAAGACGAGGTTCTGAAGTGCCACGTTCAGTTAGAAAGGGACCCTTTATCGACCACCACCTGGCGAAGAAGGTGGAAGAAGCGGTCGCGCAAAACAGCAAGCGCCCGATTAAGACCTGGTCGCGCCGCTCCATGGTCCTACCAGAGATGGTAGGTCTGACCATCGCGGTCCATAACGGACGTCAGCACATTCCGGTGCTCGTCAACGAAAACATGATCGGCCACAAGCTCGGCGAATTCGCGCTCACCCGGACTTACCGGGGTCACGCCGCCGACAAGAAGGCGAAGAAGAAGTAGCCGGAGTGCCTGAGATGCGAGCCGAAGCAAAATTAAAATATGCCCGAATATCCGCGCAAAAAGCGCGGCTGGTCGCCGACCAGATTCGCGGTCAACCCGTCGAACAAGCCCTCAACACCCTCGCCTTCAGCACCAAGAAGGGTGCCGAGTTGATCAAGAAGGTGCTTGAGTCTGCGATCGCGAACGCCGAGCACAACGCCGGCGCGGATATCGATGCCTTGCGGGTCGAGTCGATCCAGGTCAACGAGGGGCCGACGATGAAGCGAATCATGCCGCGGGCCAAGGGGCGCGCCAATCGCATCATGAAGCGGACCAGTCATATCACCTTGACGGTGGCGGAAGCCTAAGGGGCCAGGGGACCAGTATGGGACAGAAAGTTCATCCGATCGGCTTCCGCTTGGGCATCGTCAAAGATTGGACGTCCAAGTGGTATGCCAACACGCGTGATTACGCGGACATGCTCAACAAGGATCTCGCGGTGCGCGCCTTCCTGAAGAAGGAATTGGCGAGCGCCTCCGTGAGCCGCATCCAGATCAACCGCCCCGCCAAGAACGCCCACATCACCATCCACACGGCGCGTCCGGGTGTGGTGATCGGCAAGAAGGGCGAGGACATCGACAAGCTGCGCGGCAAGGTGTCGGCGATCCTCGGGGTGCCGGTGCATATCAGCATCGAGGAGATCCGCAAGCCGGAACTCGACGCCCAGTTGGTGGCCGAGGGGATTGCCCAGCAGTTGGAACGCCGTATCATGTTCCGGCGGGCCGTCAAGCGCGCCCTGCAGAATACGATGCGCCTGGGTGCCGAAGGCATCAAGGTTGCCGTGGCGGGGCGTTTGAACGGTGCTGAAATTGCACGTAACGAGTGGGCGCGTGAGGGGCGGGTGCCGTTGCATACCCTGCGTGCCGACATCGATTACGGCTTCGCCGAGGCCCGCACCACCTACGGTGTGCTCGGGGTCAAGGTCTGGATCTTCAAGGGCGAGGTGTTCGGCGATCAACTCCCCGAAGAGCCGGTCGTCAAGCAGCCCGCGCGTCGGGAACGTGAACGCGAGCGGGAAAGGGGTTAAGTCATGCTGCAACCGAAACGCACCAAGTACCGAAAGCAACAGACCGGGCGCAATCGCGGTCTGGCCCAGAGCGGCAACCGGGTCTCGTTCGGCGAGTTCGGACTCAAGGCGATCGGTCGCGGACGCCTGACCGCCCGCCAGATCGAGGCCGCGCGCCGCGCGATCAGCCGCAAGGTCAAACGTGGCGGCAAGCTGTGGATCCGCGTCTTCCCGGATAAGCCGGTGTCGAAGAAGCCCCTGGAAGTCCGTATGGGTAAGGGCAAGGGTAACGTCGAGTACTGGGTCGCGCTGATTCAGCCCGGCCGGGTCCTCTACGAGATCGAGGGGATCAGCGAAGACCTGGCCCGTGAAGCCTTTACGTTGGCGGCGGCCAAGCTGCCGATACAGACCACCTTTGAGCGACGGACGATTCTGTGATGAAGGCGAAAGAGCTTCGGACCAAGAGCCCCGAGACGCTTCAGGAGCAACTTGAGGGTCTCCTGCGCGAGCAGTTCAATCTGCGTATGCAGCGGGGTGTGGGGCAACTCACCCGCCCCTCCCTGATGCGGGCGGTACGCCGTGAGATCGCACGGATCAAGACGGTGATGACAGAATTGCAGGCGGGCGCGAAATCATGAGCGACGAAAACCAGATCAACCGGACCCTGAGCGGCCGCGTGGTCAGCAGCGCGATGGACAAGACGGTCACCGTGTTGATCGAGCGCCGGGTGAAGCACCCCCTGTACGGCAAGTTTCTGACCCGCTCGACCAAGATCCATGCCCATGACGAGGCCAACGCCTGCGGCGAGGGTGACCTGGTGCGGGTGGAGCAGTGCCGGCCTTTGTCGAAGACCAAGAGCTGGCGCCTGCTCGAGATCGTCGAGAAGGCCCGCTAGGAACCCCCTGGGCCTGCCGTGCGGTCCCCGGTCTTTGTCGTATGCGGCCGTCGCCATCAGCAACACTAGGTAGAGAACAATGATTCAGATGCAAACCCATCTGAGCGTCGCCGACAACAGCGGCGCCCGGAACGTCATGTGCATCAAGGTGCTCGGCGGCTCGCATCGACGCTACGCCGGCATCGGCGATGTGATCAAGGTCACCGTCAAGGATGCGATCCCGCGGGGCAAGGTCAAGAAGGGCGATGTCTACAACGCGGTGGTCGTGCGTACCCGCAAGGGTGTACGGCGCCCGGACGGGTCGGCCATCCGCTTCGATGGTAATGCAGCGGTGCTCCTGAACAACCAGCTCCAGCCCATCGGCACGCGCATCTTCGGACCCGTGACGCGCGAACTGCGCGGCGAGCGGTTCATGAAGATCATTTCACTCGCACCCGAAGTGCTGTAAGGAGCGGCTGCCATGCAAAAGATCAAGAAAGGCGATGACGTGATCGTCATCACCGGACGGGACAAGGGCAAGCGGGGTACCATCCTCAAGCTGCTCGCCGACGACCTGGTCCTGGTCGAGAACGTGAACATGGTCAAGAAGCACCAAAAGGCCAATCCCCAAAAGGGACAGGCCGGGGGCATCATCGACAAGGCGATGCCGCTTGCCGTCTCCAACGTCGCCCTCTACAACCCGCAGAAGGGCGCCGGCGATCGGGTGGGATTCAAGGTCCTCGACGACGGCCGCAAGGTCCGGGTGTTCAAATCGAATGGCGAAGTGGTTGACGTCTGAGTCCCACGTCACCGCCCGGCCTTGGAATGAGTAGGTAGCGAAATGTCCAGATTGCAGACTGTATACCGCGAGCGCATTGTCGGTGAGCTGAAGGAGAAATTCGGCTTCCGCAGTGTCATGCAGGTGCCGCGGATCGAAAAGATCACCCTGAACATGGGTGTGGGCGAGGCCATCGCCGACAAGAAGGTCATGGATTTCGCGGTCGGTGACATGCGCGCCATTGCCGGGCAGCAGCCGATCGTGACCAAGGCCCGGCTGTCGGTCGCCGCCTTCAAGATCCGTGATGGCTGGCCGATCGGTTGCAAGGTGACCCTGCGCCGCGAGCGGATGTACGAGTTCCTGGATCGGCTGATCAACATCGCCATCCCCCGTATCCGCGACTTTCGCGGCCTGAGCGGCAAGTCCTTCGACGGGCGCGGAAACTACTCCATGGGCGTGAAGGAACAGATCATGTTTCCGGAGATCGACTACGACAAGATCGACACTCTGCGCGGTCTCGACATTACGATCACCACCTCGGCGCGCACTGACGAGGAGGCCCGTGCCCTCCTTGTGGCGTTCAATTTCCCTTTCCGCAACTGAAGCGGCCGGTACTCAAGGAAACACCATGGCGAAGACCAGCATGATCGTCCGTGACCAGCGGCGCAGCGAGATCGCTGCCAAGTTCGCGCCCAAGCGCGCCGCTCTCAAGGCCGTGATCAACGACCGCAAGGCGACCCCTGAGCAGATCGACGAGGCGCTCGCGAAGCTGCAAAAGCTGCCGCGCGATGCCAGTCCGACGCGCCAGATGTTACGCTGCCGGATCACCGGGCGGCCGCACGCGGTCTATCGGAAATTCGGGCTCTCGCGCAATAAGCTGCGTGAGGCCGTGATGCGCGGCGACGTGCCGGGTGTCGTCAAGGCGAGTTGGTAGGGACGCCGAGCGGCGTATCCGGCGAAGGCTGGATGAGCATTGGAATTTCGGGTATCGCACCATTATGGTGGTCTGACCCACAACCGTGTTCTTTAGGAGCAGCACATGAGTATGTCGGATCCGATTGCGGACATGCTGACACGCATCCGCAACGGCCAGCAGCGCGGCAAGATCACGATCTTGATGCCGTCCTCCAAGAAGAAGCTCGCCATTGCGAACTTGCTGAAGGAGGAAGGCTATATCGCCGACGTGCAGGTCGAGACCAATGGTTGCAAGGCGCAACTGGTCGTCAAGCTCAAATACTATCGCGGCAAGCCCGTGATTGAATTTCTGAAGCGCGTCTCCCGGCCCGGGTTGCGTATCTACCGCAGCCACGGGGAATTGCCATGCGTTTGGGCTGGCCTGGGCGTGGCGATCGTCTCCACCTCGCAGGGGCTGATGACCGACCGTGCGGCCCGCCAGGCGGGTCACGGCGGCGAAATCATCGCCTTCGTGGCGTAGGGGGATAAAGCTATGTCACGCGTCGCAAAGGCCCCGATCACCGTCCCCAAGGGGATCACGGTGCAATTGGCTGGTCAGTCTGTGAAGGTCGAGGGCACCAAGGGGTCCCTGGAGTGGACGGTTCACCCCACGGTCACGGTCGTGCTTGACGATGGGGTCATCTCCGTCGCGCCGGCCGCCGGTCAGGCGGGTGCCTGGGCCATGGCCGGGACTACCCGGGCCGTGCTCAACAACATGGTGGTGGGCTGCAGTACCGGGTTTTCACGCAAGTTGACCCTGGTCGGCGTCGGCTATCGGGCCGCGGCCAAGGGCGAGGTGTTGACGCTGAGCCTTGGGTTCTCGCATCCGGTAGACTATCCGGTCCCGGCCGGCATCACCGTCGTGACCCCCACCCAGACTGAGATCATCGTCAGTGGGGCCGACCGCCAGCGGGTGGGACAGGTGGCCGCGGAGATCCGCGCCTACCGCCCGCCGGAGCCCTACAAAGGCAAGGGTGTTCGTTACGCGGACGAGGATGTCCTGCGTAAGGAAGCCAAGAAGAAATAAGGGGTATAGCCAATGGACAAGAAACAGGCTCGGTTGCGTCGGGCGGCTCGTACCCGCGCCAAGATTCGCGAACTGGGTGAGTATCGGCTGTGCGTTCACCGCACGCCGCAACACATCTATGCGCAGATCATCGCCCCGGAAGGGGATAAGGTGGTCGTCAGCGCATCCACGGTCGAGAAGGATTTCCGCCAATCGATCGAGGGGCATAAGGGTAACGCGGGCGCCGCGGCAACCATCGGCAAGGCGATCGCAGAGCGAGCCCTGACGAAGGGAATTGAAAAGGTGGCGTTCGACCGCTCCGGGTTCCGCTATCACGGGCGCATGAAGGCGCTCGCCGACGCTGCCCGCGAGGGCGGACTGAAATTCTAGGGGCTGTACCATGTCGAACTTCAATCCCAAGCCGGAAGGCGATGGCCTTCTGGAAAAGCTGGTGGCGGTCAACCGTGTCGCCAAGGTAGTCAAGGGCGGCCGTCAGTTCGGGTTTGCCGCGCTGACGGTGGTCGGTGACGGCAAGGGCCGGGTCGGCTATGGCCGCGGCAAGGCCCGTGAGGTGCCGGTGGCGATCCAGAAGGCCATGGAGAGCGCCCGCAAGAACATGATCGACGTCAAACTCCGGGGCACCACCCTGCAGTATCCGCTGCAAGGTCGGCACGGGGCGGCGAAGGTGTTCATGATGCCCGCCTCCGATGGTACCGGGATCATCGCCGGCGGTGCGATGCGCGCGGTCTTCGAGGTGCTGGGCGTGGCGAACGTACTCGCCAAGTGCATCGGTACCAACAATCCGATCAATGTGGTGCGCGCCACCGTCGCGGGTCTCAAGGGGATGACTGATCCCGAGACCATTGCCGCCAAGCGCGGCAAGACGGTCGAGCAGATCCTGGGGTAGGCAATGCCAACGAACACGCCCGACAAGAAGATGATGAAGGTCACGCTCGTGCGCAGCATGCACGGGCGCTTGGCCACCCATAAGGCCTGCGTGCGCGGCCTGGGGTTGCGGCGGATGCACCAGGTGGTGGCGGTCGAGGACAGTGCCTGCACCCGCGGCATGGTCAACGCCGTCTCCTATATGGTCAAGGTGGTCGAGGAGGCCGCAGATGCGTCTTAATGAATTGAAGCCCGATGCCGGAAGCAAGGCCCCCGCCAAGCGCCGCGGCCGTGGGATCGGCAGTGGCTTGGGCAAGACCGGCGGGCGCGGCCACAAGGGGCAGAAGTCCCGTGCGGGCGGCTACCACAAGGTGGGTTTCGAGGGTGGCCAGATGCCCTTGCAGCGGCGCCTGCCCAAGGTCGGCTTTCGCTCCCGGACCGCCTCGGCCTTCGAGGAGATTCGCTTGGGCGAACTCGGTCGGATCGAGGGTGAGGTCGTGGACCTGGCGGCGCTCCTGCGGGCGGGCCTGATCAAGCGCTCGACCACGGGGGCCAAGATCATCGTTTCCGGTGCCGTCACACGGGCGCTGACGGTTCGCGGTATCGGTGTCACCAAGGGTGCCCGCGCCGCGATCGAGGCGGCCGGCGGCAAGGTCGAGGACTAACCAGGATCCCTGCCGATGGCTAAAAACCCCTCATCGATGGGACAGGCGCTCGCCGGCATGGGGCGCCTGACCGAACTGAAGCAGCGCCTGCTCTTCCTGGTCGGGGCGCTGCTGGTGTATCGCATCGGCACCTTCATTCCGGTCCCTGGGGTCAACCCCCATGCGCTGGCCCTGCTGTTCGAGCAAAATAAGGGCTCGATCCTGGACATGTTCAACATGTTCTCCGGGGGTGCGCTGGAGCGTGCCAGCCTGTTTGCGCTGGGGGTCATGCCCTACATCTCCGCGTCGATCATCGTGCAATTGATGACGTCGGTGCTCCCGCAGCTCGAACAGTTGAAGAAGGAGGGCGAACAGGGACGGCGCAAGATCACCCAATACACCCGCTACGGGACTGTCGTGCTCGCGTCCTTCCAGGCGCTGGGAATCTCGATGGCCCTGCAGGGTCAGACCGCCGGCGGTACCTCGCTGGTCACTCAGGCCGGTGTCGGCTTCGTGTTTACCGCCACGGTGTCTTTGGTTACCGGGACCATGTTCCTGATGTGGCTGGGTGAGCAGATCACCGAGCGCGGCGTGGGCAACGGGATCTCGATGATCATCTTCTCCGGCATCGTCGCGGGCCTGCCGGCGGCGCTCGGCGGTACCCTGGTGCTGGTGGAGAATGGGGAGATGAACCCCATGGCCGTGCTGGTCATGCTCGCCATGGTGGTCGGGGTGACCGCCTTTGTGGTGTTCGTGGAGCGCGCACAACGGCGCATCACCGTCAACTACGCGCGGCGACAGCAGGGGCGCAAGCTCATGCAGGCGCAGAGCACACACCTGCCGTTGAAGATCAACATGGCCGGCGTGATTCCGCCGATCTTCGCCTCCAGCATCCTGCTCTTTCCCGGCACCCTGGGGCAGTGGTTCGCGAACGACGAGAAACTGCGCTGGATCTCGGATATTACCTCGAAGCTCTCACCGGGGGAGCCGATCTACGTGATCCTCTACGCCTCGGCGATCATCTTCTTCTGTTTCTTCTACACGGCGCTCGTGTTCAATGCGCGCGAGACCGCAGATAACCTGAAGCGCTCCGGGGCCTTCATCCCGGGTATCCGGCCCGGTGAGCAGACCGCCAAGTATATCGACACCGTGATGACCCGGCTGACCGCGGTCGGCGCCATCTATATCACCGCCGTCTGTCTGCTGCCGGAGTTCCTGATCGTCGGTTATCACGTCCCCTTCTACTTCGGCGGCACCTCGCTGTTGATCGTGGTGGTCGTGATCATGGACTTCATGGCCCAGGTCCAGGCCCATCTCATGTCGCATCAGTATGAGGGCCTGATGAAAAAGGCGAACCTCAAGGCGCCGGGCGCGGGCATGTTGCGCTAATCACCTGCCGACCAGGCCCGCCCGGCGGGCCCGGTCGGTGCGCCGTCGGCGCCGGATGATCTGCCGGCGGCGCCCCCGCGCGAGCAGTGCGTGACGGCCAGCCGCAGCGGCGGCCGGGGCCTCTGCCCCGCGGGGCGAATGAATCCTTAGGAGAAGAGAATGAAAGTACGAGCATCGGTCAAGAAGCTGTGTCGCAACTGCAAGATCGTGCGGCGCAACGGGATTGTGCGGGTCATCTGCAAGGACCCGCGCCACAAGCAGCGCCAGGGTTGACGATCGTCTGGTTGACTCCGGCCAGACTTCTGTTACGATACGCGGTTTACCGCTCCGCATCCAGGACTTGAGGGTTTCGAGCCATGGCCCGTATAGCCGGCGTTAACATTCCAGAAAAGAAGCACACAGTGATCGCGTTGACCGCGATTTTCGGTATTGGCCGGGTGCGGGCCGGCGAAATCTGCGACGCCGCAGGCGTGTCGCGCGCCACCAAGGTCCAGAGCCTCTCCGAGGAGGACGTGGACAAGCTTCGCGTCGAGGTGGCGAAATACACCGTCGAAGGCGATCTCCGGCGCGAGATCTCAATGAACATCAAGCGCTTGATGGACCTCGGCTGCAACCGCGGCATCCGTCATCGTCGCGGGCTGCCGTTGCGTGGCCAGCGGACCCGTACCAACGCCCGGACCCGCAAGGGACCGCGGCGTCCCATCAAGCGTTAAGGCCGCGCAGATGATGCGCTCCGGCTGGTAAAGGCGAATGGCTAAACCGACTCGTACCGTAAAGAAAAAGGTCCGGAAGCAGGTGGCGGATGGGATTGCCCACGTCCATGCCTCCTTCAACAACACCATCATCACGATCACTGACCGCCAGGGCAACGCGCTCGCGTGGGCGACCTCGGGTGGATCAGGGTTCCGCGGGTCGCGCAAGAGCACCCCGTTCGCGGCCCAGGTCGCGGCCGACAAGGCCGGTCAAGCGGTCAAGGAATATGGTGTGCGCAATCTGGATGTGAATGTGAAGGGCCCCGGCCCCGGGCGCGAGTCCGCGGTGCGCGCACTCAACAATGCCGGTTTCAAGATCACCAGTATCACTGACGTGACACCGATCCCGCACAACGGCTGTCGCCCGCCCAAGAAGCGGCGCGTCTGAGGGAGCTATAGAAAATGGCACGTTATACAGGCCCAACCTGCAAACTGGCGCGACGCGAGGGCACCGACCTTTCCCTCAAGAGCCGGGCGCGCGCGCTCGATACCAAGTGCAACCTCGAGAAGCAGCCCGGCCAGACCGGCGACCGGCGCCGCCGCCTCTCCGATTACGGCGTCCAGTTGCGCGAGAAGCAGAAGGTGCGTCGGATTTACGGGTTGTTGGAGCGCCAGTTCCGCAACTATTACATGAAGGCCGCGCAGTCGAAGGGTGCGACCGGTGAGAACCTGTTGCAGATGCTCGAGCGTCGTCTCGACAACGTCGTGTTCCGGATGGGTTTCGGTTCGACCCGGGCCGAGGCGCGGCAGCTCGTCTCCCATAAGTGCATCCTCGTCAACGGGCGGGTCGTGAATGTCGCGTCCTTCCCGGTGGGTCCGGAGGATGCGGTAGAGGTCCGCGAGGCAGCGAAGAAGCAGGTGCGCGTGCAAAACGCCCTGGCCTTGGCCGAGCAGTACGGCTTTCCCGATTGGGTAGAGGTCGATACCAAGGGCCTGAAGGGTGTTTTCAAGCGTGTTCCGGATCGCTCCGACCTGCCTGCTGACATCAATGAATCGCTGATCGTCGAGCTGTACTCCAAGTAAGGAGTAACTCCACAAGGGGGTACCGAATGACTGAAGCTATCGGCGAGTTTCTACGTCCGCGGATTGTTCAGGTCGAACCGGTCGACGGCAGTCTGAATCATGCGCGGGTGTCTCTGGAGCCCCTGGAACGGGGCTTTGGGCATACCCTGGGGAACGCCCTGCGGCGCATTCTCCTGTCGTCCATGTCCGGCTGCGCCGTCACCGAGGTGGAGATCAACAGTGTTCTGCACGAGTACACCACCCTGGCGGGCGTGCAGGAAGATGTACTGGAGATCCTGCTCAACCTCAAGAACCTTGCCATTTCGCTGAACGGCAAGGACGAGGCGACCTTTGCGCTGAATAAGAAGGGTCCGGGCACCGTGACCGCGGCGGATATCGACCTGGGGCATTCGGGCGTCATCGCCAACCCGGGCCTGATCATCGCCAACATCACCACGGATGCGGAACTCAGTATGACCTTGACGGTTCGCCGGGGTATCGGCTATGAGCCGGCGACCCAGCGCGACATCGATGGGACCGAGGACCGGCCGATCGGCCGCCTGCCGCTGGACGCCTCGTTCAGCCCCATGCGGCGGGTGTCCATCGAGGTCCAGTCGGCGCGGGTGGAGCAACGCACCGATCTGGATCGTCTGGTGATCGATCTGGAGACCAACGGGACCATCGACCCCAAGTCGGCGATCCAGCGGGCGGCCCAGATTCTCCAGAATCAACTGGCCAGTTTCGTGGCCCTTGAGGGCGCGGCCCCGAGCGACGGCGCAGCGCAAGAGGTTCCGCAGGGACCGGCGATCGACCCGATCCTGTTGCGCCCGGTGGACGATCTGGAACTGACGGTCCGCTCCGCCAATTGTCTCAAGGCGGAGAACATTTATCTGATCGGCGATCTGATCCAGCGCACCGAGGTGGAGCTGCTGAAGACGCCGAATCTCGGCAAGAAGTCCCTGACGGAGATCAAGGATGTCCTTGCCACTCGTGGTTTGTCGCTGGGGATGCGCCTGGAGAACTGGCCCCCCGAGAACATCGACGAACTGAGCATTCGCTAACAGATACCGGGATCACGGACCATGCGTCACCGCAAAGCCGGAAGGCACCTAAATAGAACGAGTTCGCACCGCGAGGCGATGTTTCGCAACATGGCCGCGTCCCTGTTTCGGCACGAACTGATCCAGACCACGCTGCCCAAGGCCAAGGAATTGCGTCGGGTAGCGGAGCCATTGATCACGCTGTCCAAGATCGACTCGGTCCACACGCGTCGCCTGGCGTTCGCCCGGTTGCGCGACAAGGAGGTCGTGGGTAAGTTGTTCGTCGAACTCGGACCCCGTTATCAGGCCCGCCCCGGCGGTTACCTGCGCATCTTGAAGTGCGGCTTCCGGGCCGGGGATGCGGCCCCGATGGCCTATGTGGAACTGGTCGACCGGCCCGAGCGCACCTCGGCCGCCGACGAGGACTGAGTCGGCGGCTCACGCTGGATGCAATAAGCCGGGCTCTGCCCGGCTTTTTGTTGATTCTTTAGTGCCCGGTTTCAGCTTATCGTGCGTCGACCCCAACGGGTCGAACATACCAGCCCAGGGCAACGCCCTGGGTACGGGTTATCGCAGAATTTAGCCCTGAAAGGGCGTGACATAACGGCGTGGCTCCTTGTCGAAACGCTGATGAAATCGCCCGGAGTCGATCTGATGCTAAGAAAAGCATTATCTTAGAGCGCCCACCCTGGGTTCAATCAGCGTTTCCTTATGTCTCGCCCTTTCAGGGCTAGGCCGAATAAACAACGCTATCCCAGGGCGTTGCCCTGGGCTGGTATATCACGCCCCTTCGGGGCTTGAGCAGGCGCAAGAACAGCCGAAACGGGGTACTAAACCGCGTCCAGAACGAGATGCGTCGTTTCGGATGCACCGGTCTCGGGACAACTACGTTTCCCAATGTAGTCGCGGTTTAGTAACGCCATGAATGCAACCCCCATCGAACGCATCGCACTGGTGACCGACTTCGGTGCCGGCATCTATGTCGGCCAGGTGATGGCGCGGCTCAGCGGCCTGCCGTCCGGTGTCCCGGTCATCGACCTGGTGCATGACCTGCCGCCCTTTCGCCCGGACCTGGCCGCCTACCTCCTGCCCGCGCTGGTGCGCGACCTGCCGCGCGGCACCCTCTACCTGTGCGTGGTGGACCCCGGTGTCGGGGGCGAGCGTGCGGGACTGGTCCTGGCGGCCGGCGACGATCTGTTCATCGGTCCGGACAACGGGCTCTTGAGTCAGGTCGCGCGACGCTGCAAGGGTGCGCGACCGCGGCGCATCGACTGGCAACCCCCATGGACCTCGAACAGCTTTCACGGGCGCGACTGGTTCGCCCCGGTGGCCGCCGCCCTGTGCCGCGGCGAGGCCATGCTGCTCACCGACCTGGACGCCGGTGCCCTCGTCGGTGCCGACTGGGCCGACGACCTGCCCGTCGTGGTCTATGTCGATACCTATGGCAACCTGATGTGCGGGCTGCGCCCGCCCGCCGATCCGCCCGGGGCGCAACTGCGCGCGGCCGGGCGCACCCTGGCGTATGCCCGCACCTTCTGCGAGGTGCCCCCCGGGCAGCCGTTCTGGTACGAGAACGCCCTGGGCCTGGTCGAGATCGCCGTCAACCAGGGGCGCGCCGACCGGGTGCTGGGACTCGCGCCCGGCGATCCGGTGCAATTTCATTCCGGGTAGCACTGGAAAAGGGGTTGCGACGACGCAATCTCCCCTGCGCGACAACATCAACCACCAGCGCGGAGCGATCGATGGCGAACTTGAGTGAACTCGTCGGTACCTTCATCCAGAACACGATGTCTCCCTCCGGCGGGGAGCGGGTCGGCAATGTCCTCAAAGACCTGCAGGCCAATGTCGGCAACATGGTCAACCGCCAGGGAGGGGCCGGCGGCATCCTGGACAAGGTGCTGGCACAGGCCAAGACCACCCTGGGCAATGCCTCCCAGAACCCCGCGCAGGCGGCCGGTCTCGGCGCCG
Source organism: uncultured Thiodictyon sp. (assembly GCF_903828115.1). Taxonomy (GTDB): domain Bacteria; phylum Pseudomonadota; class Gammaproteobacteria; order Chromatiales; family Chromatiaceae; genus Thiodictyon. The sequence continues at coordinate 15,591 of NZ_CAIKKU010000800.1, forward strand.
TGCTCGGGTCCCTGCTGGGCGGCGGCGGCAGTTCAGTCTCCGGCGCCATCAAAGGCGGGGCCCTGGCGATGCTCGCCGGCATTGCCTACAAGGCCCTGACCAATGCCGGCCAGGGGGCCGAGGGTGGGTCGGCGCCGGTGTTCAGCGGCGGTGCGGTACCGGTCGGTATGACGGCGGCGCAGACCCCGGCGGACCATCAGGTCCTGGCGAACACCGCGGAATTGGTCATCAAGGGCATGATCAACGCCGCCAAGGCGGACGGGGAGGTGAGTGCGGATGAGATCACCCGCATCGTCGGTAAGCTCAAGGAGGCCGGCATGACCGGGGACACGGAGGCCTGGATCATGAAGGAACTGCGCCAGCCCCTGGATCTCGACGCCTTCGCCGCCGCCATCCCCAACCAGGAGGTGGCCGCCCAGGTCTATGCCGCCTCGCTCCTGGCGATCGAGGTCGACACCCCCCAGGAAGTGGCCTACCTGGCCGACCTGGCCAGGAAGACCGGCCTCGATGCGACGGTTGTGCAAAATATCCAGCAGACGCTTGGGGCCAAGGTCTGAGCGGTCCGCCCGCAGCCTAGGCACTGACACTCGCTACCGGGTCAACATCATCGGCCAATCAGCCAACTGCCGGAATTCCTCCGGATGACTCTGTCGCGACACCGCGGGAGCGCGGTGTCGCGAGCCGGAAAGCGCGCACGCTGCGGCGGGGCCTGTCGTTCACTCGCACCTGGCTGTCGGAGCCCCGCCCGGGGTGCGATCAGAGCTGATGTGGCGACCGAGATCCCGGGTACGCTGTCGTTGTCGTTGTCGTTGTCGTTGTCGTAATCGAATAATCCGACCACGACCACGACA
>NZ_CAIKKU010000801.1 GCF_903828115.1 uncultured Thiodictyon sp.
ATGCTGCGCGGCGAGGCCGAGGTCGCCACGGTCGCCGAGACCCCGCTCGTGTTCGCCGCCCTCGCCGGGAAGCCGTTGCGTGTCATCGCCACCTATGCCGGCAGCGGTGAGCACGCCATCGTGGCCCGGGCCGACCGGGGCATCAGCCGGGTGGCGGACCTGCGCGGCCGGCGCGTCGGGGTCACCGTCGGCACCTCGGCCCACTACTTCCTGCATGTCATGCGGAACGACCAGGGGCTCGCCGAGACGGACATCACCCTGGTCGATCTGCCGGCCACTGAGCAGGCGGCGGCCCTGGCGGCCGGCCGCGTCGATGCGGTCGCTACCTTCGCCCCCTTTACGACCCAGTGTCGGCGTACCTTGGGCGAGACCGCCCGCACCTTCCCCATGGGACTGCGCTACCGGGGCTATACGAGCCTGGCGGTGGCGCCGGACCTGCCGCAGCGCCGGCCGGAGGCGATCCGGCGCCTGCTGCGGTCACTCGATCGGGCCATCGGCTGGATGCGCCTGCACCCGCGCGAGGCCATGCGGGTCGCGACGACCGAACTGAACATCGAAGACGCGGTCGTCGAAGAGACCTGGAAGCGACTTGGATTCAATCTGGCCGTCGACCAGGGGTTCGTCATGCTTCTGCAGTCGCAGGCCCAGTGGGCCATCGCCAGTGGGCTCGCTCCCGGTCGGACGGTGCCCGATTTCACCGCCATGATCGACCCCTCCATCCTGGCGCGGCTGCACCCGGGGTCCGTCACCATCACCCGGCAACCATGAACCTGCGCACCCGTGTCCGCCTGCTCGTTCTGGTGTCAACAATGATCGCGCTGTGGTTGCTCGGTGTCTTTTTCGCCGCCTACCGGGAGAGGACCCGCGCCGAGCAGGAGTTGGCGCTGAGCGAGCCCCTGACCGTTGCGACCTCCGTATTGCGCACGGTGGTCTTCGGGCATCTGCTGTCCCCGCAAACGCAACCCCAATCCCAGGTCGAGGCGCAATTCAAGCTCCTCGCCGACCTGCTGGAGCCGGGGGCCCAGTTCAGCGCCGCGTCTGACGCACCGGATGCGGATACCCGCTATGCCTGGGACGGCGCCGGGCGCATGGTGAGCGAGCTGCTGGCACTCCTCACCGACCTGAACGCCGCCGAGACTGACCCGCCCCGCAGTGCGCGCGACCGGCAGACCACCGAGCGGATCCTGATGGACAGCCATGCACTGAGCCTGTTCGTCAACCAGATTCGCGATCACGCCCTCGATGGTATTTTTCAGGCGAGCTCGCGGGAGAAGCGCGCCTTGGGCCTGCTGCTGGCGGGGCTGGCGGTGATTGGGCTGGGACTGCTCCTCCTGCTGGAGCGGGGCCTGTTGTTGCCGATCGGCCGGCTGCGCCAAGCCGTGATACAGATCGGCAGCGGCACCACGGCGTTGCGCCTCAAGACGCACCGCCGGGACGAACTGGGCCAACTGGCCGACGCCTTCGACCACCTGCTGGAACAGATCCACGCGACCACGGTCTCGCGCGATCGACTGGCGGTCGAGGTGGACGAACGCGCGCGAGTCGAGCGTGCCCTGCAGGAGAGCCAGGACTGGCTGCACCTGGCGATGCAGACCAGCCGCTCCTTCGCCTTCGCGTGGGAGCCGCAGGAAGGCGACCGGGTGTGGCGCAGCGCGACCTGCGCGGCCATCCTGGGCCTCTGCGGCGAGGCCGTGGAGCACGACACCGGACAGGGCTGGTTTCAGCGAGTGGTGCCCGCCGACCGGGCGCACTTCATCGCCCTGCTGGAGTCATTGCGGCCGGATCAGGACCGCTATCGCACCGAGTACCGCGTCACCCGCGGTGACGGTGAGATCGTCGTCCTGGAAGAGACCGCACAGGGCTACTTTGACGCGCAGGGCCGGTTGCAGCGCCTGGTCGGGGCGGCCGCCGAGATCACCGAGCGGCGGGCAGCCGAGGAGGCACTGCAAAAGAACCGGGACTTATTGAACGCGATGGGCCGGATGGCCAGGGTTGGCGGCTGGGAG
>NZ_CAIKKU010000802.1 GCF_903828115.1 uncultured Thiodictyon sp.
CGTCCGGGCGCGACCACGCGGGCCCGAACGCGACCGGTGCCGCGCTGCTCGACAGCGACCCGGACGTGCAGTGGACCGGGGTCGATGCCGGCTATTCGCCGGACCCCGGGACCCTGCGCGCACCCGATGTCTCGGTGGCCGGCCGCACGGGGGTGCCGGGCGGGGAGGGCGGCTGGATCCCCGAGGCCCCGCCGCTCGCCCTGGAATACGCCGCCCGCGGACAGGACGAGGCGGACCTGCGGACCAAGATCGCCGACCTGCTCGCCCACGGCACGCGCCTGGTATGGGTAGTGCGCCTGATCGGCCCGCGCCGGGTCGAGGTCCATGCCCCGGGGCAGCCGATGCAGACCCGCGGGGTGGGGGAGCAGCTCCTCGCGCCAGGCATCCTGCGCAATCCGGTCCCGGTCGCCGCCCTGTTTGACCGCGTCGCCGCCCAGGATCTCATCCTGCGCAACCTCTTGCAGCGCCGCGGTTACGCGGACCTGGATGCCATCCGCGAGGAAGGCCTGATTGACGCGATCCTGACCCTGCTCGCCGCCCGCGGCCTGGCGGTCGACGACGCCACCCGCGAGCGCCTGCGCAGCACCCGCGACCCCGAGCGCCTGCGTGCCTGGCTGCTCGCCGCGGCCCAGGCCGACACCCTGGCCGGGCTGTTCGACGCCTGAGCGAGGTTATCGCCATGATTGGCGCGCGTCGCTGGGTCGCTGTCGACCTGGCAGGCTGGCGCGAGCCGTCGCGCGGCGCGACGGGGTAAACTCACCGGCGGCCGCCGCGGCCGCGCGACGGCTCCCCAGCGCGCGACAACTGACCAAGACGAAAGGGACCCATGAAGACACTCGCCAACGCCTGCAAACCCCGCGACAGCATCTTCGACAAGGCGCGGCGGGATACCGTCCTCGACCTGTCCGACCTGGCACAGGACCGAATCGACGCCGCGGCCTTTTTCAGCGAGAACCACACCACGGAGGGCATGCGGATCCTGCTGACCGAGGGCTTCCGGCGCCTGGAAGGCAAGACGACGCAGGGTGTCTTCAAGCTCACCCAGGCCATGGGCGGCGGCAAGACCCATAGTCTGGTGGCCTTTGGTCTGCTCGCCAAACACCCCGAGCACCGCGTCCCGGTCATGGATGGCTTCTACACCCCGGGGGCGCTGGGGCCGGTGCGCGTCGTCGCCTTCTCCGGCCGCGAGAGCGATACCCCGCTGGGCATCTGGGGCGCCATCGCCACCCAACTCGGCAAGAAGGGGCAGTTTGCGGACTACTACTCACCGCTGTCCGCCCCCGGCCAGACGGCCTGGATCAACCTGCTAAAGGGCGACCCGCTCCTGATCCTGCTCGACGAGTTGCCCCCCTATTTCGAGTACGCCAGGTCCAAGACCATCGGCAACTCGGACCTCTCGGTGGTCACCGCGACCGCCCTGTCCAACCTGCTGGTCGCCATCGGCAAGGACGAACTGGCCAACGTCTGTCTCGTCATCACTGACCTGACGGCGACCTACGCGGGCGGCAGCCAACAGATCATCCAGGCCCTGGGCGATCTGGACAAAGAGACCGGCCGTTCGGCGATGAGCCTGGAGCCGGTCCGGATGAACACGGACGAGTTCTACCAGATCCTGCGCCGGCGCCTCTTCGCGGAGTTGCCGTCCAGGGAGGCCATCGCCGACGTAGCCCTTGGCTATGCCAAGTCCGTTCGTGACGCCCGCCAGATGGATGTCACCAACGCCTCGCCCGAGCAGTTTGCCGCGCGGGTGACCGAGTCCTACCCCTTCCACCCGGCGATCCGCGATCTCTACGCCCGCTTCAAGGAAAATCCCGGCTTCCAGCAGACCCGCGGACTGATCCGGCTCATGCGCATCGTCGCCTCCCGTCTATGGGAGAACGGCGAGGCCGACCGCGCCTACCTGGTCAGCGCCCACGACCTCGACCTCAACGATCGCGAAACCCTGTCCGAGATCAACCAGATCAACAGCAGCCTGGAGAACGCGGTCTCCTACGACATCGCCTCCGGCGGTCAGTCGGTCGCCGAGGTCCTGGACACCAACTTAGGCGGCAGCGATGCCCAGGACGTAATGAAGCTCCTGCTGGTCGCATCCTTGAGCAATGTCGCGGGCGGGACCAAGGGACTCACCCTGCCGGAGCTGGTTGCCAACCTCTGCGCGCCCGGCCGCGATATCTCCAAGCTAAAGAACGAGGTACTCAACCGCCTCGTCACCACCGCCTGGTACCTGCACGCCGGTCGCGACGGGCGGCTCTTCGTCAAGAACGTCCAGAATCTGGTCGCCCGGCTGCGCACCACCGCCGAGAGCTATCTGCACGACCAATCGCTGAAGGAACTGCGTGAGCGGCTCGCCGAGTTGTTCAAGCCGGAGACCGGGTATTGTTACCAGAAGGTCCAGGCCCTGCCTGCGGTAGACGAGATCGACGTGACCCAGGACCGGACCGTCCTGGTCATCGCCAATCCCCACCCCGGCGGGCTCAACCCCGATCTGGCGACGCTCTACGACAACATCGATTTCAAGAACCGCATCTGCTTCCTGACGGGTCAGCGCAGCTTCGATTCCTTGCTCAACGCCGCCAAAGAGCTGAAGGCGATCCGCCACATCATCGACGAGTTGAGATCCGAGGGCACCCCGGACAACGACCCCCAACTCGTCCAGGCCCGCGACCTGCTCGACCGCATCCAGAACCAGTTCGGCAGCGCCCTGCGCGAGACCTTTGCCACCCTCTACTACCCGAGCGCCCAGCGCCTCATGTCCGCGGACTTCCCCATGGAGTTCACCGCCAACAAGTACGACGGCGAGGACCAGATCGTCCGCACCCTCAAGGGCAAGATGAAATATACGGAGGACGTGACCGGCGACACCTTCGTCAAGAAGGTCGAGGCCCGTCTCTTCACCCAAAAGGTCATGCTCTGGAGTGAGATCAAGCGCCGGGCGGCCACCAGTGCCGCATGGCAATGGCACCGGCCGGATGCCCTGGACAAGCTCAAGGCCGACGCCCTGCACCGGGAGCTTTGGCGCGAGGATGGCGGCTACGTTGAGAAAGGGCCCTTTCCGCAGCCCGTCACCCAAGTCAAGATCCAGGAGTTGTCCCGCGACGACGACACCGGCCGCGTGAAGCTGCGCGCCACACCGGTCAACGGCGACACCATCTATGTAGAGATCGGCGCACCGGCCACCACCGTATCGCAGAAGCTCTCGGGGCGCGACTATGAGACCGCCGAGCTGATCGTCTCCTTCCTGGCCATCGACTCCACCGGCAAGCATGAGACCGGCGAGCCCTCTACCTGGAACAACAAGATCACCATCAAGAGCCGGGTCTACGGCAGCAGTGCGGACAAGCGGGTGGAGTTGCGCACCGCGCCACCCGCACCCACACGCTATACCACTGACGGGTCCGATCCCAAAGTCGCCGGCGGCGCCTATGACGATCCCTTCGCAGTACCGGGAGGCAGCCGCTTCGTACTCGCGGTCGCGGAGGACAAGGGCATCACCTCCGAGACCCATAAGGTGTCCGTCGACTGGGGAGCGGGGCCGGACCCGCACCTCGATGAGCCCATCGACCCAGACCGGCCCGCCACCTGGCGCCCCTTGAGTCACCCCGAGAAGATCTTCCATTTCAGCACGACCCACAGCGCGTATGGGTTCATCGAGCGACTGAAGAAGCACGGGGGCAAGGCGGCGGCCCAACGGATTGCAGTACTCGACGGTCAATGGGCGGAATTGACGCTCGCCGACGAGATGCTGCTCGGCACGGATCAGCTCCATGCCACCGTGGAGCACCTGCGCTCCCTGGTCAGCGAGGGCGAGGTCAGTATCGAAGCCTCCGCCCTCTGGTTCCCCACCGGCCAACAGCTCCTGGACTATGTCCACGACATCGCCGTCGAGCTGCCCCGTGGCGAGGTCGAGCAAGCATGATGTGCGCGCCGGTATCAAGCACGCGATGACTCACGCAAAGACACAGAAGAGAACAATGACTCTCGCAAAGACACGGCAGCGAAGAGTGACCCTCACAAAGACACGGAAGAGAAGAATGACCCTCACAAAGACACAGAAGAGAAGAATGGCTCTCACAAAGACACAAAGACACAAAGAACACACAGGCATCAACGGCAAATGCGATCCGATCCGAAGCCCTTTTCTTTTTGATCTTTGTGTCTTTGTGTCTTTGTGAGAGAATTCTTTCTTCTTCTTGATTTTTGTGTCTTTGAGAGAGAATTCTTAATTCTTAAGTTCTTATGCCCCAGTGTGAGCATTTCCTGAATGGCAATAGCAAAAAAGCCGGTGTGTCTTGGGTTCGGCTTCTGCCCCGAGGAATCCGCGCACCACTTCCTGGTCACCATCCCGGCCGGCAACCGGGAGGACGTACTGATCTCGGAGCATTTCACCTGGGACGCGGACGGGACCGGCAGCCGCCCGACCTTCGCCCTGGGCGAGGCCGAGGGTAAGCTGCGCGTCATGCTGCCCCGCACCAAGTGGGACGGCATCGCCGACGAGGTCCGGGTCGAGATCAACAAGCGCCTGAAACAGGACGGCATCAAGTCCGGGAGTTGGAAGACCGGTACCAACCCCATCTCCCGCCTGCTGGGCAAGGAACTGGTGCTGCTCGCCTGGGCGATCGAGGAGGCCGACCCGGCACTGATCCCCGCCGCGATCAGAAACTGGCTCGGTCTGGTTCCGGAGGAGCGCTGGTGGCTCTACACCATGACCAGCGCCGCCACCGGTCATGCCATCCAGGGGCGCGGCAAGGGGTGGCGTAAGGCGGTGCGCTATGCCCTCACCGAGAATCCGGTGTCCGGCCTGTCACACGAGCCCCTGCCTGTGTTTGAATTGCAGAGACGGCAGGTATCCGAGGCGCTGCTCGAACCTGCACCGGCCCCAGCCGAACGCAAGGCCGTCCGCGCGCCGCGTCGAGCCAGGACGAAGGAAGTCCAACCCGAACGCTGAGCCCTTCTTCCTACCCACCGCCCGCGCATGGGGGAAGGCTGGCATGGGGCGGAATCTTCAACACCCGCGATGCCGTTATTTGAGAGACCCCGTCATGGCCATTTCCAGACAGCAACTTTCCGAAGAGATTGCCTCGATCCCGGACGATAAGATCGCCGAGGTCTTCAATCTCGTCCACCGTTACCGCGTCGATCTGGAGAGCGGACCTGCCGGTGGCAGCGCGCAAGACAATGACTTCGCGGGTATCTGGGCGGACATGCCGGATGAGGCATTTCAGGGCCTTCTGCGCGAACGCCCTCGCACGGCGCCGCAATGAAGAAGGCCGGACTAAGCAGCAGCAAGATACCTGTGCCGATCGCCATTCGCGTCAGGCAGGTCATGGAAGAGTATCTCTCACAAAGACACAAAGACACAAAGAGCACCAGGATGTGGCGGCAATCGACTCGCGTATCGCTTGCTATTGGTTTCTCTTTGTGTTCTTTGTGTCTTTGTGAGAGTAATTCTTTGGGAAAAGCCGCATGAGCATGGAACCTGACCTGACATTCATCGAGACCCAGTTTCCCGTCTCCAAGCTCTCCAAGGAGAGCTACAAGGAGCGCAAGGCGAACTACAGCCAGACCCTGACCGGACTGGGCAAGTGGTGGGGCCGCAAGCCGCTGATCATGGTCCGGGCGGCGATTATCGGGCTCCTGATGCCCGCATCGAAAGACCCCAAGGCGGACCGGGCGGTCTTTCTCAAGCTGTTGACCATGGACGAAGCGGGCCTGTGGCGCCGCAAGACCAAGAACATCGCGCTCAAGGACGCCTATGCGCTATTGACCGCGACGGAGCGCAACGACTGGTTCCAGCCCGGCACAGACCCGGGACGCCCGCGGTTGCGCAAGGGCATCGACAGCACGGGACGGGAGGAGGTCCAACGGCTGGCCTTCGAGCGGCTCCACTATGATGACAAGCTTGTCTATTGTGACCGTCCCGAGCACATCGACGGTCCTTCGCCGCAGACCTGGGCCGACATCAATGCCCATCTGGGTACCAGCGCCGCGAGCCTGGCCGATCTGGTCCGGGAGTTGGGCGTGCGCCGCTTCGGCCACACGCCAAGGGTCGGGGACGCCTTCTGCGGCGGCGGTAGCGTCCCATTCGAAGCCGCGCGCCTGGGTTGCGATGCTTATGGTTCGGACCTCAACCCGGTCGCCGCGCTGCTCACCTGGGGGGCGATCAACATCGTCGGCGGCGGCGCGGCGGTGGCCAAGCAGGTCCGCGAGGCCCAGGAAGGGGTCTTCGCCGCCGTGGACCGACAGGTCACGGACTGGCGTGTTGAGCACAACGCCCTGGGCTGGCGTGCCGATGCCTATTTGTATTGTGCCGAGACCTGCTGTCCGGAGTGTGGCTGGCTGGTTCCACTCGCGCCCTCTTGGGTCATCGGCGAGAAGACCATGACCATCGCCCGGTTGGAGCCGCGACCGGTCGGCGAGGGATTCAACATCGAGATCTACCAGGGCATTTGTACCGCCGACCTGGGTTCGGCCCGAATCGGCACGGTGCGCAACTCGCGCCTGCATTGCCCCCACTGCGGACAGTCAACCCCCATGACCGCTATCCGCGGCGACCGCCGCGGGGCCGCGGGCGCAGCCTACGGCCTGCGCCAATGGGAGAACGCGGACCTGGTCCCGCGCCCGGACGACACCTTTCAGGAGCGCCTCTACTGCATCCGCTGGCGCCTGCCA
>NZ_CAIKKU010000803.1 GCF_903828115.1 uncultured Thiodictyon sp.
CGACGATCGGCCGCCGCAACCCCCGGCTCAGCACACGTTTCGGCACCGCCGTGGCGTCATGTGCGGGGTCGGCGCCCAGCTGCAAAAATGGCCAAAGTCGAGCTACAACAATGCCGCGGCCACGGAGCGCACGGCCGTGGGCTTCGTGATGACCATCTATCGCCGACGGCTGGCCAGCAGCTTCTATGCCCTGATCAAGACGCTGGACCGGCGTCTCGCATCGGTCGGGGGTCACATGCCCCCAGGCCAAGACGCCAATCTGGCCATCGACGAGGACATCCCGGACGACGAGCTGGAGGACGAGGCGATGGATACGGACCAAGCCGCCGACCTTGCGCGGCGCGCACTCGCCTTGGAGGAGACGGGCGACATCGGGGCGCTGTTGGCCGCGGCCAAGCGCCTGCCGCATGACACCAAGGCCGGCGTGCTTATCGAGGTCCTGCGCGAACTGCGTGAACAGGGCTACGCGCAGGCGATGGTCTTTACCCAGTACACCGACACCATGGATTTTCTGCGCGGGCGCATCGCCGAGGCATTGGACGCCGGGGTGATCTGCTTTTCCGGTCGCGGCGGCGAGGTTCCGACCCCCGCGGGCGACTGGCAAGTCATCTCGCGCGAGTCGACCAAGCAACGCTTTCGTGAGGGCCGCGCCGAGATCATGGTCTGCACGGATGCAGCGGCCGAGGGCCTTAACTTCCAGTTCTGCGGCGCCCTGGTGAACTACGACATGCCCTGGAATCCGATGCGGGTTGAGCAGCGGATCGGGCGCATCGACCGCCTGGGGCAGGAACACCCCGAGATCCGCATCGTCAACCTGCACTACGAGGACACCGTGGAGGCGGACGTTTATTACGCCCTGCGCCAGCGGATCAACCTGTTCCAGAGCTTCGTCGGCCGACTCCAGCCCATTCTGGCCCGCCTGCCCCGAGCCATTACGCAGCTCAGTCTGGGCCGCCCGGAGGATCGCGAGCTGGCAAGGGTCAATCTGGTCGCGGACATCGAATCCGGTCTGACGACCGCCGAGCAGGCCGGGTTCGACCTCGATGAGGTGACCGCGGAGGAGTTGGACGCGCCGCCGCGCCCGCCGGCCGCTTATGGATTGGCGGAACTTGGAGCCCTGTTGGGACGCCCTGAGCTGCTGCCGCCAGGTGTCGTCTCCAAGGTGCTCGGGTCTCGGGACTGGTCCTGGTTGGCGCCCGGTATGGCGGGGCCGGTGCGCGTCACCACCGATCCCGACTACTTCGAGCAGCACCCTGACAGCACTGAGCTGTGGTCGCCCGGGAGCCCCCTCTTTCCGCTTCCGGAGGCGATTGCCGCACCGCAGGAGTTGGAAGGTCTCGACTGGCCCTGCTTGACGCAGGCGGCTGGGTTGGGAAACGCGAAACCTGGCACGGAGAAATGACGATCAAGGCCCGCTCCAGGCTGCACCAATCGACGCTGATCCAGCCCGAAGCGGTCACTCACCCGCGCACAGACCGTCTGCCCGATTGCAGATGACCGTTCGGTGCCTTCGCACGAACGACTGCCCGCGCCGAATGCCCGCAACGCCGCGCGGCGCCAGCCGGTATACTCCCGCTCAGGGCATGGTCCCGCGCGGACAGGCTTCGACCATGATCAACCGGCACCGGCCTTGTTGCCGCTGTGCACCTATTTCACCGGCATCGAGTATGCCATGGAGATGGAGAAAGACGTTGCGTGCAAGCGCCAGGTGCTCGATATCCTGATGATTTTCTGGGATCGTCGGCCGCTGGCGGACTCCTGCGGCGGGCCCGATGCGCTACGCCCGCAGAGCCTGGTGGTCAGGCCATTTGCAACCCGTCCGCGCCCCACCAGTTCGCGCTCCTGACCTGGTTCCTCGCCTATCCGCGCCCCAGCAGGACGCAGCCCCGCTCCCCCCCAGGACCAAACCTGTCCCGCGGCCTGCGGCCTCCGCCCCAGCG
>NZ_CAIKKU010000804.1 GCF_903828115.1 uncultured Thiodictyon sp.
CCTGGACGTAGGCTTCATCAAGCTGGTTGAGGCTGTGGTCGCTCAGGTGCATCGGTCAGTGGCGCGGTATCATCGGGCAGCGTAGGGGGAACATACTGATCGGGCTGGAGGCAGCGGTCAAGGGGTCTCTGAACGGCTACCCTTGGCGATGAAATTCTGCCGTCTTACGAAATCGTCGAGGTCCTTGCGCTCTTTAAACTTTCCGAAGCCATCGGTTTCGAGTGCGAATTTCCGTGATCCGGATACCAGGGCAAAATCCAGCCGGAAGCGTCCAACCTCGCATTGAGGGTAAACATTTCCGAGCCCGGCCTCCGTGAGTAGAGGGGCCAGTATCTTTCTGACGAACTGGATCTCTAAGAAATTTTGGGCTTCTTTGAGTTGGGAGTCCGTTGCCAATTTGCCGTCAATCACCGCATTGTTGAAGTAGCTGTGTTGCTGAAAGAACGCTGCTGCGCGTCGGCTGCTTGCCGCCGTTGTCTTGGTCAGGGGAATGGGCGTTGACCAAGAGTCGCTCTCGAAACTGGTGTGTCGGCGGATTTCCTGCTCAATGTTGCGCGGCAGGAAGCGAAGCTTCCGTCGAATGAATTCCTGGTAATCCTCGTCATCTGTGACAGTGGAGAGTTCGTCATCGAAGCGATACACGCCACGAATCACTGACGGAAGAAAATGCAATGCAAGAGGGTTCACGGGTCGCCATGCTCCAAAGCTGAGCAAGAACCTTGCTCTGATCGCAGTCGGGGCCGAGTTGGCCGCGCGGGTTCAAGGTCGAGCGGATCGCCCGCCCGGTGAACCTCCCGGGGCGCAGACGGGTATAATCCCGGTCACACAACAATTGTGCAACTTGCCTGAGCCCGCTATGCGCCCCGCGGAAAGCATTCTGGACCATCTTGAAGCGGTCCGCGAGGCACTCGCCCGGGCGAACGGTCCCAAGGGCGCGTGGCAGCACCTCTGCGTCGCCTGTCCCGATCTGGCCGGGGCCTTGCCCTTCAACACCTTCATGACCGTGGCGCCGGTAGTTTTGGCGACGGCCGAGCGGTTACACGGGGATTGTGCAACCTCGCCGCAGCCTGGGTCCACTGTCCCGACTGTCACGCCCAAGACCTTTGAGGGTTGGTCGATGCAGACCGACGGGAAGAACTACATCCGTGCGCACCGCAAGATCGGCGGCGTTCTGCCTGGATCTCAGCGCGAACCTGGAGGCGCTGTATCCGGGAGCGTACCACTACCCGTTGCAGCCGTTGGGAGAGTACCAGAGCGCCGAGGAACTGGTCCTGGACATCCTGCCGAGCCGGGACGACCACGACTTCTAGCCAATCCCTCCAGGCGCGCTGTGCTCCACCCAGCGCGGCCGTCGCGGCAATGAAGGCGGATCAGTCCGGCCTATGGACCGCGTGCTCGAGATTCGCGCGAGCCACCCACTCGGCAAGGCCTGCCAGGGCAAGCGCACGGCCCATCTGGCGCCCGGCATCGGCAACCGGGGCAATCCCCTGGGGATTCCGGGGACAGTTTACTCAATCGAGACTGGCCTCTCATGCTAAATTTAGTCGCTCATATGGGGAAAAGGATGAAATGCCCCACAGCCCCCACGGCGGATCAAGCAGTTAGCAGGGGCCTACCCGCGGCTTCATCTTTTTGCTAACATGAGCGAATTAAGTATACTGTCCCCGGAACTGCGGTCGGACGCCCTTTACGATCTCAGCGACCTGGGGACGCTGCTGGGACGGCCTGAGCTACTTCCGCCGGGTATCGAGAGCAAGGTCCTCGGGAGTCGGGATTGGTCCTGGCTGGCGCCTGGAATGGCCGCGCCGGTGCGGGTCACGACGGACCCTGACTACTTCGAGCAGCACCCCGACAGCACTGAACTGTGGTCGCCTGGAAGTCCCTTGTTTCCCACTCCAGAAGCGATTTCCGGGCCCGAGGAGATGGAAGGTCTCGACTGGCGCCGGTTGATGCGGCCAGAGTAAGCCCAGACTCTCGGGCCGAAGCCCGGGCCAAGGCTTGGGCCGCTCTGCTGGCTCTAGCGGTTGTCGGCAGGCCCGCGAATCGTCTGCTAAAATTCGAGCATACGCACTCTCCACGTACGCAGGCCGTATGTCTTACCGCTCATTTTGAGATTCGCAGAATGAGGTCCCCCATGCCTATCCTCACCGACCCAATCTTGGCATCCGTATTGACAAAAAGGGACGAAGTAGGTAGTTGGATCGCGGATACGCAGAATTCGCTTATTCGGGTCCCAGTCCGTGGAATGCTGGAAAGCGGAGCAATGTTCCTGGATGACGAGTACCTCGGTGACGGAGAGACCATGCTTCGTTTCAACGAGCATGGATTCCGGACGTTTTGCAGCAGGGTGGGTTATCGTTTCGATCAGTTGGCGATGCTCGAGACCCCGTCCTTGGCGTCCCAGGTACTGAATGATATTATCAGTCAACGGGCGATTAGTTCTCGCTTGGAAAATGACGATTTTGTCTTGGATAAGGATCGGAACTGCATCATCGGCATGGTTTCCACATCTTACGTCGGATATAGTAATGAAAAGTTCCTCGGTGACATCGATAGAATGCTGGGAAGCTTGCCGCAGGATGATCGCTTTGAATTTTATCAGGCATATGGGGTTAATACGGAGCTAACCATCCGTTATACGTCTCTGACGCGGCATGGCGAGGTGAAAGGTCGGGGCGGTTCCGGTCAAGACGTAACCATGCTGGGCCTTGAGTTCAAGAACAGCATGGTCGGTACGTCATCCGTACGTTTCAGCTATTTTCTGCACCGGCTTGCTTGCGCGAATGGCATGATGGTGCCCGCGGCCAGCGCGACCAGCAGAGTCATTCATTCAGGAAACCTTGATTCATTTGAGCGCCGGCTTACCGAATGTTTCAAAGAAGTGCATCGAAAACTGGATACCGTCAGCAATATGCTGGCGACTCTCGGCAACCTCGAATTCGATCCGATGAGGTTGGCCCTGTCTGATGTCAACTATCTTGGCCGGTC
>NZ_CAIKKU010000805.1 GCF_903828115.1 uncultured Thiodictyon sp.
CCGCGACGATCTGGCGCAACACCTCATACTGTCCCTCGTTGATCTTCTTTGGCCGACCACCTTTCGACATCGTTGCGCGCCTCGTTCTTGTAAACTCGCGCAAGAATATCGGCCAGGTAGATTTTGTCTATACCCTCTAAGAGACCAGTAATACAAGAACGATTGATTGATCTTGCGGTCGTCCAGGGCTCTCCAGTACGAAAGGTGGGGCGAGTATATCGCCCCCTCTTGTTCGGCGCGGATTACGCCGATTCGCCCGGTAGAGTTCCCCTTCGTTGTTATTACAACGTCCCCCAGCTTCGCAACCTTGTTGCCAAATAGAGACAAGTCTCCGGCGATGAATCTGTCAGGCTTGTCGAGTGTAAAGCCCGTATCCTGAAGATAGGCAGCGCGGAGAAAGATCGGTCCATGACCGCCAAGCTCTACATTCTTGGCGCGGTAACCATCGCCGAAATCGAGCAGGCCATCGTCGCGAAGCCTTGTGAAACTCAACGAGTTGGATGTCATTCTCGTTCCCACGCTCCGCGTGGGAACGCATCCCTGGCCGCTCCTGCGGCCCGAACGCCCACGCGATGCCGGAGCCTCAGGACTTGCTCCCACGCCGGAGTGCGGGAGCAAAAAAGTTCGGTAAGGCGCGTCTCATTCATCAATCCGAACCCCTGCCCGCCGCTCGCGCGTCGTCGCTGTCTGCCGGTTGGCTGCCGCTCGCCGGTCCTGCGATTTCCCCGGCACGAACATAGATCACATATTCACCCTGCACATCGAGCGCGAGGATCTTGCCTTGCTGCAAGGCCTCCAGTGTCGCTGCATCAAGCGTCACGCATTCGTCTCTCCAGCGCTTGCCGAAAGGCGCTTCGGTTGTATCTGAATCGTAGATGCGATCCACAATGGCAATGCGGCTATCAGTGGTCACGATACAGTCTCCCGTTTATCTCTGCGCTATCTTCTCATCGTCGTGTCGCGTTCTGCCCGCGCGCAGGGCGTAGGTCGGGTTAGCGCAGCGTAACCCGACATTGCGGCGCCGGCTGTCGGGTTAGGCGCGCGGGCAGCCGTGGTGCCTGCTTGAGGCGCCGTGCCGCGCGCCTAACCCGACCTACGTCGGCCGTCACGCTTGCACCCCGACGCGGGCGAGGTTCTCGCGGATCGCCTGCTCCAGCCGCTGCCCCTCCGCGAACTGAGAGTCTAGCCTTTGCTGCAAGGCCGCGAACCGCTCCACAAAGGGCGTCTCGTCCTCCTCGACCTCCGCCGCGCCCACATAGCGCCCAGGCGTCAGCACAAACCCATGCCCGGCGATCTCAGGCAGGGTCGCCGCCTTGCAGAAGCCCGGCACGTCGGCGTAGGTGCCCGCGTCCATCTCTCCGCGCCAGGCATGGTAGGCGTTGGCGATGCGGTCGATGTCCTCATCCGTAAGTTCCCGCCGGGTGCGGTCGACCAGGTGCCCGAGCTTGCGGGCGTCGATGAACAGGGTCTCCCCGCGGCGCTCGCGTAAGCCCCCGTTGCGCTTGTTCTTGGCCAGGAACCACAGGCAGGCGGGGATCTGGGTGGAATAGAACAACTGACCGGGGAGCGCAATCATGCAGTCCACCACGTCGGCCTCGACCATGGCCCGGCGGATCTCGCCCTCGCCGGACTGACTCGAGGACATGCTGCCGTTGGCAAGCACGACACCGGCGGTGCCGTTGGGGCCCAGGTGGTGCAGGATGTGTTGCAGCCAGGCGAAGTTGGCGTTGCCCGCGGGCGGCGCGCCGTAGCGCCAGCGGGGGTCCTCGCGCAGTTTGGCTCCGCCCCAATCGGAGATGTTGAAGGGCGGATTGGCGAGGATGAAGTCGGCGCGGAGATCCGGCAGTTCGTCCTTGTGGAAGCTGCCCTCGTTGTTCCAGCGGATATCGGCGTCGATGCCGCGCACGGCGAGGTTCATCTTGCATAGCCGCCAGGTGACATAGTTGGACTCCTGGCCGTAGATGGCCAGCTCGCCGATGCGCCCGCCGTGGGCGGTCAGGAAGCGCTCGGTCTGCACGAACATGCCGCCGGAGCCGCAGCAGGGGTCATAGACCCGCCCCAAGACCTTGCGGGCGGGGTCCGGGAAGGGTTCCAGCATTTCCACCAGCACGCTGACTACCGAGCGCGGGGTATAGAACTCACCGCCGCGTTTGCCCTCGGAACCGGCGAACTGGCCCAGGAAGTATTCGTAGACCCGGCCCAAGAGGTCGCGGGCGCGGTCCTGGGACTCACCAAGCGCGATCTTCGAGATCAGGTCGATCAGTTCCCCCAGCATCACGGCGTTGAGTGCCGGGCGGCCATACTCCTTGGGCAGGACGCCCTTGAGGCTTAAGTTGACCTTCTCGATCGCGACCATGGCGTCGTCGATCAGCTTGCCGATGCCGGGCTGTTTGGCCTGGGCCTTGAGGTGCGACCAGCGCGCGCCCGGCGGCACCCAGAAGACGTTCTCAGCGGCGTACTCGTCGGGGTCTTCGGCGCCGTCCGGGTACTCGGCCAGCAGCGCGGCGTGTTTGGCCTCGAAGCTGTCCGAGATGTGCTTGAGGAAGATGAGCCCCAAAGCGACGTGCTTGTAGTCGGACGGCTCCATGTTGCCGCGCAGTTTGTCCGCGGCCTTGAACAGGTCGGCCTCAAAGCCCAGGTCGCCGCCGTTGCGGGTGGTGCCGGTGGTGTTCGCGTCGGCCATGGGTCGGGTTCAATCCGGTTGGGCTGCTGCGTCGGTACGGCGAATATACCGCATAGAGCATGATGCAGGCGATGTCCCCGCGCACCGCGGGCGGGGATTGGACGCGGGGGGTGGCGGCGTTGCTGCGGATGGCGCAGGCGCCGCTTTGCGGGCTCGCTCCTGATCAAGCTCTCCTGGGTCGAAGACGACGGCCTCGGCGAGGAGCTTCAGAACTGGCTGAAGGAGACCCTGCGCCCCGGTGGTCAGTGGAACCAGGCGCGCGTCATCAGTTCGAGCCGCCGCCCGCTCCACCAGGCGGACCCGCGCCGATCCTCGCCTGCCTGCAGGCCCACCCCGGCTGGCACCGCAAAGAAGCCATCCTCGCCGCGACCGGCTTCCCCGACGACCGTTGAACTGCCACAATCAAGGCCCTGCCGGCCGGCGGACAGGTGGAGCGTCAGGGCGAGCGGCGCGGCGCACGGTAGCGGCTCCGTGAAACCTGACCGTGAAGCCGGGAAGATATACACCAACTGATTGCACCGGAGTAGACTTGATGGGCACCACTAATGCTGTCGATAATTCTCATATCGAAGCGGTTGCGCAGCGTTCCGCGTCGTTGCCTCAGTCCTACTATGAAACCGAGGCGGTCATTCCCCCTGACCATCGCCTCGTTCTGGATCTGCCCTCTGACGTTCCCGTAGGTCCGGTGCGATTGGCGATCATCTATCAGACGCCGCCACGTCCCCCGCGGCCAGGGATCAAGGAGTTGTTGATGGCGATGCCGGATGTCGGTACCGATGAGGATTTCGCCCGTCGCCAGGACTTAGGTCGTGGGAGTGAAGCATGGGATTCCTGATCGACACCAACGAGACGACGGCTGATCGAGTCCTGCCTATCACACCGGCCATTGCCGATCGCTGGGGTCGGCTGGGAGTGCCAGACCCGCTGCCGGTGATCGATAGCCTGCTCGCTGCCACTGCGCTGGTCCATGGTCTGACCCTGGTGACGCGCAACGTCGGCGATATGCAGCGCACTGGTGTTCCGGTCTTCAATCCTTTTTGAAGACGATAGTGGTCCATGATGAGGCAGCATCAGACTTCCACCCGCATGGTAGCCGTTCAGAGACCCCTTGACCGCTGCCTCCAGCCCGATCAGTATGTTCCCCCTACGCTGCCCGATGATACCGCGCCACTGACCGATGCACCTGAGCGACCACAGCCTCAACCAGCTTGATGAAGCCTACGTCCAGG
>NZ_CAIKKU010000806.1 GCF_903828115.1 uncultured Thiodictyon sp.
CGGAACGGCAGACCGATTACCCTGCCGTTAATCCTGCCAGAGTCGCCGCGCGGTGTCTACCCCCTTGTGCGAACATTAACTTTCTCTAACCCCCGCCAGCCCGCGCCGTGACTGGGGTGGCGCGGTTATGCTTCAGGGCTGTCACCGCACGCAAGCGCGCCGTGCGGGCCCTGCGCGAGAGCGAGTCGAAGTACCGCGGGCTGATCGCGTCCTTGAGCGGGGAGTACCTGTTGTACCGCCGCGAGTTGGAGGGGCCCATGACCTACCTGAGCCCCTCCGTCGAACACATGACCGGCTATACCCCGGCGGAACTGGAGGGTCCCTGGATCGGCCATCTCACCGATCATCCGCTCAACCAATCCGCGTTGGAAACCAGCAGACGGGCCTTGGAGGGCGCCCCGCAGGAACCCTTCGACATCGAGATCCGCGTCAAATCCGGCGACATCAAACGACTGCGGGTCTCCGAGAGTCCATTGTTCAACCCGCAGGGGCAGGTCGTTGCCGTGCAGGGGATTGCCCAGGACGTGACCGAACTGCACCGCACCCGGGTCCTGCTCGATAGGCGCAGCCGCGTCCTGGAGCGCCTCGCCCGGGGCCGTCCGCAGGCTGAGGTGCTGGAGGCCATCACGGCCTATATCGCGGAGGCCCAACCGGGGGCCATGCCCGCCGTCTATGTTCTGGATCAGGACGGGCCGCGCCTGTCGCTAGGGGCGGCCCCCGCACTCCCGGCGCACTTCAACCGCGCCCTGGACCCTGGACGGGGGCGTGATCGGTCCCGGCCTCGGTGCCTGCGCGAGCGCCATCGACCAAGATCCGCTCGTGGTCTGCGAGGATATCCGCAGCCACCCCGACTGGGCCGGCGTGCGCGAGATCCTCCTGACCACCGACCTTCGTGCCTGCTGGTCTCACCCCATTCGGGGGCGTTCCGGGCGGGTCCTCGGCACCTTCGCCATCTACCACCGCGAGTCGCGTCAACCGGCGCCGCGGGAGCGCGAGATCATCGCCTCCGCGGCGGACCTGGCCGCCGTTGTGCTCGACTACTTTCAGGCGCAGGTCGCCCTGGGTCATGCCGAAGAGCGCGAACGCCTGCTCCTGGTCTCCACCACCGAGGGTGTCCTCGGCGTCGACCACCTGGGGGTTGCGACCTTCGTCAATCCGGCGGCGGCGCGGATGCTCGGTTACCTGCCCGAGGAGTTGACCGGCACCGTCATTCACGATCGCATCCACCGTCCGACCGTCGGTCATGTCGACTCTCGGGCGGCCGAGAATCACCCCCTGGCACACTGCCCCCTAGTCGCCCCGGCGCTGGACGGACGCGCCCGCCATGGACTCAGGGAGACCCTGTACCGGCGCGACGGCAGCGCTGTTCCCGTCGAGTTGTGGAGCAATCCGGTGCTGATTGACGGGCAGTTGGCCGGGGCCGCGGTCACCTTTCGTGACATCAGCGAGCGCCTGGAACAGGAGCAACGCATCCATTTCCTGGCCTTCCACGATGCCCTCACCGGGCTTCCCAACCGCAACCTCCTGCGCGAGTCCCTCGATCGGGAACTGGCGCGCCTGCGCCGCCACGACACCCCCTTCGCCCTCTATCTGCTGGACCTGGACCATTTCAAGGATGTCAATGACAGCCTGGGGCACCCCGCCGGCGATGAACTGTTGCAGGTCGTGGCCGAGCGTCTGCGTGCCCAGTTGCGCGCCGAGGACAGCGTCGCGCGCATGGGGGGCGACGAGTTCGCCATCATCCAGAGCTACAGCGCCGGCGCGGACGCCGTGGAACGTCTGGCCGGCCGACTGGTGGACGCCCTGGCGCGGCCGATCCCGTGGCCGCGAGATCCGGATCGGGGCCAGTCTGGGCGTCGTCATGGTGAACATCCCCCTGGATGCCGACACCCTGATGGCCCAGGCGGACGTCGCCCTCTACGAGGCCAAGGGTCAGGGACGCAACCGCTATGCCCTGTTTCAACCGGACATGGCCCGCGCCCTGGAGCGCGAACTGGAGATCGTCGGCAGCCTCTCCCAGGCCATCGCCAACGGTGATCTGCACCTGGTCTACCAACCCCAGGTGCGCATCGGCAGCGGCGCCTTGTACGCGGTGGAGGCCCTGGTACGCTGGCACCACCGTCGGCTCGGCGCCCTCTTGCCCGGCGACTTCGTCCCCATCCTGGAGCGTCGCGGCACGGTCGCCCGCCTGGATGGCTGGGTCCTGCGCCAGGCCGCCTCCTTGAGCTACCTGCGCCGCTTCAACCCGCGCACCCTCAAGATTGACCGCGCCCTGGTCGCCGACATGGCC
>NZ_CAIKKU010000807.1 GCF_903828115.1 uncultured Thiodictyon sp.
CGTTGTCGTAATCGTAGTCGGATTATTCGATTACGACAACGACAACGACAACGACAACGATAGCGTACCCAGGATCTCGGTCAGCACATCAGTTCTGATCGCACCCGCGCCGCGGCCCGGCGACGGGCGGCTCCGGGTCATGTCGGCTCAACCCCGGGGATGATGCCGCGCGTGCAGTTGTTTCAGGCGCTCGCGCGCGACGTGCGTGTAGATCTGGGTGGTCGAGAGGCTGCTGTGGCCCAGCAACATCTGCACCACGCGCAGGTCCGCCCCGTGGTTCAACAGGTGCGTCGCGAAGGCATGGCGTAAGGTGTGGGGCGAGAGTGGCTTCACAACCCCGGCCTGGATCGCATACCGCTTGATCAGTTGCCAAAAGGCCTGGCGGGTCATGCAGTCGCTGCGGCTGGTGGGAAACAGGAAGTCGCTCGTACGCCCGCCCAGCAGGTCCTGGCGGGGCCCGCGCACGAACTGCGCGAGCCAGTCCACGGCGTCCTCACCGAGCGGCACCAGCCGCTCCTTACCCCCCTTGCCCGCGACCCGCACCACCCCTTGGGTCAGGCTCACCTGGCCGGAACTCAGGGTGACGAGCTCGGTCACCCGCAGCCCCCCGGCATAGAGGACCTCCAGCATGGTGCGGTCACGATGGCCGCGCGGGTCCGTGGGGTCCGGGGCCCCCAACAGGGCCTCCACCTCCGCCTCGGTCAGGCTCTTGGGCAAGGGCCGGCCCAGCTTGGGGGCGTCCACCCGGGCGCTCGGGTCCGCCTGGAGCTCGCCCTGTCGCACCTGGTGCTGATAAAACTGGCGCAGACAGGACAGCAGGCGCGCCGCGGAGCGCGGCTTGCGCCCCGCCACCGACAGAACCGCGAGATAATCGAGCAGATCCAGCCGCTGCGCCTCGAGCAGACAGCGCCCGCGCTCGCGTTCGATCCAGACGGCGAAGGCCCGCAGGTCCGACTGATAGGCGGCCAGCGTGTTCTGACTCAGGCCCCGCTCCATCCACAGGATGTCGGCAAAGCCCTCGATAACGGCGCGGTCATCCGCCATCAGTCACCCCCGGCGTCAACCGCCACCCCCTCATGCCGGAGCAACTGACGCTTGAGCGCGAGCTTAAGTCCCTCACGCTCCCCGGCGAAGCCGCCCAGACCGCGCGTCGCCACCACCCGGTGGCAGGGCACGACGATGGGGCAGGGGTTGGCCCGGCAGGCCTGACCCACGGCCCGCGGGGCGCTGCCCAGGTCGCGCGCCAGGTCGGCGTAGGTGCGGGTCGTTCCGGCCGGAATGGCCTGGATAGCCGCCCAGACCCGCTGCTGGAAGGGCGTGCCGCGCAGTTGCAGGGGCACCTCGAAGCGCGCCGCGCCGTCCGCGAAATAGGCGCTGAGTTGGCGGCCGACCGCGGGCGGCACCGCCGCCTCATCGGCCATTGCGGGCGGCGGCTCCAGGTCGACCGCGAGCAGGGTCTCCCCCGTCCAGCGCAGGCCGATGGGGCCCAAGGGTGTGGCGAACAGGGCCATCGGCATCGGGGACCTCGACTTGGCTTGAAACGACCATGAGTCCGCGCGCAACGCAACTGACGCGAAGGCCCACGGATTAGACCATGGGCTGGCCGCCATCGCCAGCCTGCGCGGCGGCCGGGGTGCGATCAGAACTGATGTGGTGACCGAGATTGCGGGTACGTTGTCGTTGTCGTTGTCGTTGTCGTAATCGAATA
>NZ_CAIKKU010000808.1 GCF_903828115.1 uncultured Thiodictyon sp.
CCAAAGTCGCTCGCCGCGCGCGTCGGGTAGCTCCGAGGGCCAGCAAGCCCAGTGCCATCAGCAGGCCAGTCGCGGGTAGCGGGGCGGCGGCGACTTGTCCGGGGCGCACGGCCCAACCGTAGTGCTGGCTGCCCTTGAGGTCGCGGCCCTGGAACCCGCCGCCGGCGTCGAAGGTCCACGCGAGGTTGGGATTCGGCGAATACTCCGTACCGGGTCAGTACACGGACGACTGCATGTTGGTGAAGTGTAGATTAAGCGTAGCACTGGAGGTAATGCTTTGGTTTTGACTCAGGCCACCCTCGGTATAGAACAGGTGCCCCAATTCACTTCCGGTGCAGTTGTAGGCTGGGCCGCACGGACCCGTGCCATCGCTGTTCAGCGCCGACCACAGCCGCCAGCCGTTGGTGCCCGCATAGTTGGCCGCATTCATCGCCGTGATCCAGCTCTGGGCCACGTCCCAGGTCATTTCGCCGTCGGACGCGATACCGCTCACGCCAAAGTCCACCGTGTCGGCCAGGTTGGCGTTCTTAAGCCAGGTCAGTCCCGTCGCACCACGGTCGTTGTCCCAGACCAGGTTCACCCCGCCCGCCGTGTAGTCGATCAGCCCCGCCTGGGCCGCACCGCCGCCCAGCAGCAGCGCCCCCGCCAGCAGTCCCACGCCCGTCACTGTCGTCTTCATCGCTTGCCTTCCGGATTATCGGTTGAATAAGGGGTTCAGCAACGCGGTGCCCGGGGGTTTCCTTGCGGCTCGGGCGACAAGCACTGCCGACGGCGATATTACCTTAGCGGGGGGGGGGGAGAAGGACAAAAAACCTGATCCGACCGGCGGCGGCAGCCCGGTGGCCAGGACGCGCGGCGGTTGCGCCAGAGCGACGGGCCAAGGCCCGTCTGTGGGGTCACGGATGGGCCCCGGCACAGCGCGACCGCAGAGGTCAGGCCCGACCGTCGCTTCGTAACAATGCGGGTGGATAGGAAGACGGCGCCGGCGGTCATCGCGCAGGCAAACCTGGACCGGCCGGAGTCCAAGGCTTCAGCCTTGGCGCCGCCCGCCAAGGCTGAAGCCTTGGACTCCAGTGCGATCCAGGCCGCGTCGGCGCGCCTCAGTTACCCTGTTGGTCGTAGGTCCGGTCGAGCAGTTCGGGATAGAGCGACCGCCAGAAGCCGCACCGGTGCGCCTGGCCCGCGTCGAACCAGGCGGTCTTGTAGGGCTCCAGCCGCAAGACGGCCTCGGGGCCGACAAAGGGCTGCCACGGCGGGGCCCCGGCGGCCGCCGGGGTGCCGGTGCGGGCAAAGCTGGTCCAATAGGCCATCATCTGCGTGGCGAGCGCCTGCTGCGACGGCGTGAGCGGGGCGCCGTCGCGTTTCATGGTATTGGAGAAGCCTGGGAACTGGTAGGGCAGCTCGGAAGAATGCACCGCGCCCATGACGATCCCGGGATTGGTCACCACATCGGGCGGGTTGGGATCGGCGAATTCGTACTCATAGACTGGGACATACTTGGCAGCAAGCTGTGCCGTGCGCAGATAGATGCAGTTGTTGAGACCAACGCCCGGATTGAAGTCGGACTTGATGGACCCGAGTTGGGAGGCCGCGGACAGGCCGTTGTCCAGTGGGTATTCGGCCGCCACGCGCTGCGTCTGGTCGCCATAGTCCTGCGCCAGCCGGACGCGGAAATTGTCGCGGGTCGTCAATTGCCCGGCCAGCAGCTCATAGGCGACATAGAGGCGCAGCTCCTGGGTGTTGCCGCCGTGGATCAACGGTACCCGCACGAAGCGGCCGGTGGCGAGGGCCTCGTCGCCTTGCAGCGGCTGGGAGGGCGTGCCGTAGACGGGGGCGAAGGCCAGCAGGTCGCTGCCGGCCGCCGCGCTCCCGGCCGCGAGCAGGTCCGCCACCGGCGTCTTGCGCAGGCAGGCGAGCGCGTCCGCGCCGGTGCAGCCGACGATCTCCGCCACCCGCCGGCCGATGGTCTGCGCCACCGCATCGACCTGGCGCAGCCGGTGCGTGCAGCCGCCGCTCTGGATGATCGCCTGGTGGAACAGCCCCTGGGTCTGCTCCGGCGCCAGCAGGTGCATGCAGACGCCGGAGGCGCCCGCGGATTCACCGGCGATGGTGACGTTGTGCGGATCGCCCCCGAAGGCCGCGATATTGCGCTGTACCCAGCGCAGCGCGGCGCGCTGGTCCTGGAGCCCGTAGGCGCCGTTGGTGTCGGGATCGAAGGCCGGGTGCGGCATGAAGCCGAAGACCCCGAGGCGGTAGTTCATCGACACCACCACCGCGTCACCCGCCTTGGCCAGGGCGCTGAGGTCGTAGAGGCCGCTGGACCCGCCGACGAAGGCGCCGCCGTGAATCCACAGGATCACCGGCCGCTTGCCCTCCGGAACCTGGCCGCCGGGCGCGGGGGTGGTGACATTGAGATAGAGACAGTCCTCGTCGACACTCGCCTCGGGAATCCCATAACGCGCCGTCTGGGGGCAGAGGCCGCGATAGCGCGTGGCGTCGAGTACGCCGGACCAGGGTGCGGCCGGCCGCGGCGGCGCCCACCGCAGCTCGCCCACCGGGGGCGCCGCGAAGGGGATACCCTTGTGTTCCCGCACCCCGACGCCGATGGTCCCTGCCACCGCACCGGTGTCGGTCATGACCACCGACGGGTCCGCCTTTGCTGGCGCCTCCTGCCCTTGCGCATTGAGGATACCCGTCAGTGACAGGCAGACGGCCAGGGCCGTGCGGCGCATAGCGGGTTGGTGACGCATATCAGCAGTTCTCGTTGTCGTTGTCGTTGTTGTTGTCGTTGTCGTTGTCGTTGTCGTTGTCGTTGTCGACGGTATCGTAGAGCCCTGGCTTCTCCGGCGCCCGAAATTGCATCGCTTTTCGGAATACGATTACGATTACGACAACGACAACGACAACGATTGCGTTTGAGTCTAACTTGTTCTTGACTCGCTACGCGGTATGATTCAAACCGATCCACTCAAGTGCTTCTTGACCCGCCGCAGTCCGAGCCAGGCAAAGCCCAGGACCAGGGGTACCGCGATGCCCATGGCGAGCGTCGCGTTGATCGGCACCCCGCCATCTTCCAGACCCTTGAGTGCGTAACCGATGAGCCCCACGCCGTAATAGCCGATCGCGATGACCGACAGACCCTCGACCGTCTCCTGGAGGCGCAGTTGGATGTGCGCACGGCGATCCATGGACTCCAGCAACTGGCGGTTCTGCTCCTGCAGGGACACGTCCACCCGCGCCCGCAAGAGGCTGGTCAGCCGGGCCGCGCGCTCCGCGAGATCGGTCTGGCGCTGCTGGGTCGACTCACAGGTGGCGAGTGCCGGCGCCAGGCGGGCCTCGAGAAATTCGGTAAAGGTCTGCAGGCCCTCGATGCGCTGCTGACGCAGTTGTTCGAGCCGCTGCCGGACCATCGCGTAATAGGCCCGCGAGGCGTCGAAGCGATAGGTGGTGCGCGCCGAGACGTCCTCGATCTCGGCGGCGAGATTGGTCAGCTCGGCCAGTAGTTCGCTCTCGAAGGCCCGGCCCGCCGCCGCCCCCGGAGCGGACATGCGCGAGGACAGGAGCGCCAGCCGACGATCGGCATCGCTGAGCGTGGCGGACACCTCGCGCGCCAGCGGAAACCCGAGCAAGGCGAGCGCCCGGTAGCAGTTCAGATCCAGGATCCGTTTGGCGAGCCGCCCGGCCTGGTTCTTCGACAGACTACAGTCGCGCACCAGGATGCGGACGAAGCCGTCGTCGTCGATCCTGAAATCCGACCAGATGCGGGCCAGGCCGCCCACGGCCTCGGAGCCGATGACGGCATTGCCGCTGAAAAACTCGGCCAGTTCGTCGCTGTTGCGCTCCGGCATGGCACAGGCGTCGATCGCCATCGCGGCCGCCGAGATCACCTCGCCGGGCAGTTCGCGCAGCCACGCCTCGGGCAGGTCATGAAGCAGCGGCGCGGCGAAGGGATGCTCGTAGGCGCCCTGCCTGCTGAAGGTGTAGGTGACGAACTCGGTGTGACGCTCCCAGCGCATGCGCATGGGCCCCAGGTCGGCCGAGTAGTGCCGGTCGACCGTCTCCGGGATCGGCCGTCCATAGTGTTCGAGTAACCGCTTGAGATGCTCGACATTGCGCTCGATCCCCTGCTCGCCGCACACCACCGCGAGATAGGCCACCCGTTCCGGCGCGCGCAGCGGCTGGAAGGTGCGGGCGTGAAGCTCGGCCGTGACGACGCGGCGTAGCGGATGCTCTTGGAAGACAGGCGGCATAGTTTGGATGATCCGGGTTGCGATGCACGATTATAACCGGGCGGTCGGGGGAAAACAGGGATGCGATGGCGGGGCCCGGCACTCCGGTCGGCACCCGGGTCGCGCCGGGTCCTCAGGCCAACTGACAAGTTAAACACAACACAATCGTTGTCGTTGTCGTTGTCGTAATCGTAGAAGCGATGCAATCTGGCGTGCGC
>NZ_CAIKKU010000809.1 GCF_903828115.1 uncultured Thiodictyon sp.
CGCCTCCCGGTCGCCCACGCCACCCTGAAGCAGGGCGACCCCTGTCCCGAACCCGGCTGCACCGGCCGGGTCTACGTCCAACGCCAGGAGCCCGCCGTCCTGGTGCGCGTCACCGGGGTGGCGCCCCTGCAGGCGCAGGTCTACACCCTGGAGCGGTTACGCTGTGGGCTGTGCGGCACGGTGTTCACGGCCGCCCCCCCCGCGGGCGTGGGCGCGTCGAAATACGACGCGACCGCCGCCGCCATGATCGCCTTGCTGAAATACGGCTGCGGGCTGCCGTTTCATCGCATCCAACGCCTGGAGCAGGCGCTGGCCATCCCCCTGCCGGCCACCACCCAATGGGATGTGGTCGCGGCGGCCGCGCCGTGCCTCGCCCCCGCGGTGGAGGAACTGGCCCAGCAGGCGGCGCAGGGCACGGTGCTCTATAACGACGACACCACCATGCGCATCCTGAAATTCACCGCCGAAGCACGCGCCGAGGCACTGCCGCCAGGCGCCAAGGCCGAGCGCACCGGGGTCTTCACCTCCGGGGTGGTGGCCGAGACGGTCAACGGTCCGATCGCCCTGTTCAAAACCGGACCTTGCCATGCCGGGGAGCACCTCGCCGAGGTCCTCGACCGGCGCCACGACCCCGTGCCCCCGATCCAGATGTCCGATGCCCTGGCGCGCAATACCCCGGGAACGCATCCCACCCAGGCCGCGTCCCGTATTCCCCATGGGCGGCGCAAGTTCGTCGAGGTCCATGATGCCTTTCCGGACGAGGTCGCCTTCGTGCTGGAAACCCTGCGTCCCGTGTTCCACACTGACCACCAAGCCCAGCAACAGGGACTCGACCCACACGCGCGCCTACTCCTGCACCAGCAGGAGAGCGGCCCGCGGATGCAGGCGCTCCACGACTGGATGGCCAAGCAGTTCGAGTCGCACGCCGTGGAGCCCAATTCGGGGCTCGGGCAGGCGATCCGCTACCTGCAGAATCATTGGCAAAAAATGACCCTGTTTCTGCGCGTACCCGGCGCCCCGCTGAGCAACAACATCTGCGAGCGGGCGCTCAAGAAGGCCATCCTGCATCGGAACAATTCGCTGTTTTACCGCACCTTGAACGGCGCCAAGGTCGGCGATCTGTTCATGAGTCTGATCCATACCGCGGAACTGCACCAAGTGGCGCCGTTTGATTACCTGGTCGCCCTGCAGCGCCATCCGGCCGCGGTGGCACTCGACCCGCCGGCCTGGATGCCCTGGAATTACACCACCGCGCTGGCGCGCCTCGCCGCCGAGCCCGCGCCGGACTGATCCCGCGGCGGCCCCGTGCCGCCCGTGCGGGCCTCCTCCCCACACCGCCGTGCCAAGGTCCCGACCACCAGCGTCACCACGCTGGGGCGCGGGCGAGCACCGGCAGGCAGACGTCATCCCAGCTTGGTACTGGCGGCTCGCCCGCACCGCCAACAGCGACAATGGCGGGCCTTGGGTTCGCCAAGGACGCGGGGCTCCCACGCTACCGGAACTGCGCTCGGCATTCATGCAGCCTTGCCGGAAGGACACGCCAGATTACCATGAGCGTGCGCGGCTGCCTCGAACGCCCCACTCCGGTGCTGAGGCTTGGTCATGGGGTGCCCCTCAAACCCCGCCGGTACACCCACTCCACCGGCTCGGAAACAGGCTCTCGATGATGCCGGAGCGGTGCAGTATGGCGACCCCCAGGACGGCGCCGCGATAGCTCACCACCACCTGGCCCGGCGGGTTGGCGGCGGCCTGCTCGGGGGTGGGGTCGAATTGTTCCCGGCGCAGATAGCGTTCGCGCTGGTCCTGCGTCAGGGCCAGGTGAAAGCGGGTCGCGGCGGGACCGAAGAGCAGCGCCGCGCTGGTGGTCGGCTTGGGCGGGCGGACATTGGTGCGGTGGAAGAAGAGCCCGCTGCCCTCGGCCCTGGGCAGGGCGGGAGGGCAGTGGTCGGCGGCCATCAGGTGCAGCCCGCGGCGGGTCTGACGGTGGGCGCGCAGGGGTTGGAACCAGTCCGCGGGCAGGCCGTAGTGGTCGCGCAGGTCGGGCAGCCAGTCGGCGCCGTCGGACGGGTCCAGGGCTGCGGGCAGCGGGTCCGGCTCGGCGACCGTGCGGGCGTCCTTCTCCAGGACGGCGATGAAGAAGCCGCCGCTGTCGTTGTGGTGGGGCCAGATGCGCAGGGCCAGGGCCAACTCGGCGGGCAGGTCGCGCCCCTCCCAGCGGGTGATGCCGGGCGTGCCGATGAGACCGGGCAGGGCGATCGGCAGCAGGCGCAACTGCCCCGGGTACTCGGCCATGACCGCGGCCACCGTACACTCGTTCTCCTCCGGGGCGAAGGTACAGGTGGAATAGACGAGGCGCCCGCCGGGCTTCAGACGCTGCACCGCCTTGCGCAGCAGGGCGCGCTGGCGCGGGGCCAGGCGCGCCGGGCTGCCCGCGTCCAGTCGTTCGAGCAGGGGCGGGCTGCGGCGCAGCGTGCCCTCGCTGGAGCAGGGGGCGTCGACCAGGATGCGGTCGAACTGGCCGGCGGCGGCGGGCCAGTTGGCCCCGTCGGTGCAGGTGGTGGAGCAATTGAGGATGCCGAGCCGGTCCAGGTTGCCTTGCAGGGCCTTGATGCGGGCGGGGGCGATGTCATTGGCGATCAGGGTGCCGCGGTTGCCCAGGGCGAGCGCGATCTGGGCGGTCTTGCCGCCGGGGGCGGCGCACAGATCCAGCACCCGCTGACCCGGGACCAGGTCCAGCAGCAGGGCCGGAAGTTGGGACACCTCCTCCTGCGCATGGGCGAGCCCGGCGCAGTACCACCAGTGCTGGCCGGAGCGCGTCTCCACCGGCAGGCGCAGGGCCCCCGGCAGCCAGGGGATGGTCGCGGCCGCGATCCCTTCCGTCGCCAGCAGTTCGATCAGGTCGGCGACCGCGATGCGGGTGGGATTGGCCCAGATGCAGGGGGCGAGCGGTCGGCACAGGGCCGCGGCGAAGGCGTCCCAGTCGTCCAGGAGGTCGCGGTAACGCCCGAGCGGTGAGGCCGCCACCTGCTGCGGGGTCGGCAAAGAGGCGGCGCTGCCGCGGGATGCGCGTGGGTTCATAGGGTCCGGTCCATTAGGCAATGCCTTTAGCGTCGTTGTCGTTGTCGTTGTCGTTGTCGTAATCGTGATCGAAAAAGCGATGCACTTCGAGGTGCGGGAGAATCCGCGGCGCTACGATAACCTCGATTACGACAACGACAACGACAACGACCCGCTGCGGCGACGGCTTCACCGAGTGCCCCCCAGTTCATCGATAAAGGCCGCCGCCTGGGCGCGCATCCGGTCCAGGGCCTGGTCGTCCAGGGGCGGGGCGGTCAGGGCGCGGTGATCGACCTCAAGGCCGTTGAGCAGGTCATCCAGCCAGCGGGCCGCCCGCGTCGCCGCCGGGTGGTCGCCGCCGCGGGCGATGGCCGTCTCCAGGGCCTGGAGGTAGCGGTAGTCGTCGATCGCCTCGCCGAAGCGCGCCAGGTCCTGGGTCGGGATCAGGACGCCGGGTTGATCCGTGGGGAAGGCGGCGGCGAAGTCGTCCTCGCGCCCGTCCAGTGCATAGTAGGGGTCGACGTGGGTGGCGTTGAAGGCGAACTGAAAATAGCCGGCGCGGCAGCCCAGGCGGTGCAGCCGGTACTGGTAGAGCCCGCGGGCATAGCGCCCGCCCAGGTTGTAGGTGCCGCACTGGCCGTCGGCCGCACGGATCTGGCCCAGGGCCCAGGCGTTGTGGTGGGTGAGAAAGACCTGATCCACCCGGCCCACCAGGGCCGCGGCGGGCGATTTCGCGTCGGTGATGCTGGTGAAGACCGAACTGCGGGCGCCGGCCGCGCGCAGCGCGTCGGCCAGGGCGGCGCTCTGGGCGATGCCGGCGCCGCTGGGCTCGTCGCCGACGGTGTAGATGGGCTCCAAACGGTCGGCGCCGGCCAGATGGGCGCGGGTGGCCGCCAGGACGCGCGCCAGGACCTCCGGGTAGGGGGCGCCGAAGGCGTGTTGGGTGTCGCCGACCTGGTAGCGCTCGAAACCGAGGCCGCGCGGGGCCAGGCCGCCATAGCTGTGGGGCGGGAAGGGGAAGGGGGCGCCCTGGGTCAGCACCGCGTCCAGGGTGGAGAAGTCGATGGCGAGTCCCGCCGCGCCCTTGGTCGGCAGGACGCCGCCGATGCCGCCGGTGAAGGCGGTCATGCCGTGGCGCCGGACCAGTTCCAGGGCCGGGGCTATGTCGGCCGCCCGCTTGGCGGCCAGGGCGGCGGGGAAGGCGCTCTCGGTGTAGACCGGGACACTGCCGAGCCAGCCGAAGGGCTGGTTGGCGACGGGCAGGGGCCAGGGCCGCACCGTGGCGGCGACCGGGAGGCTCAGTCGGCGGCCGTCGCCGAGCGTCAGTCGCAGCGTTCCATTCTGGGTCCCGGACGGGCAGTCCGCCGGCGGGGTGACGCTGAACCAGAGGCGCCGACTCTGTCCGGCGGGGAGTTGCAGCGGCAGGGTCAGGGGGTCGAGCAGGCGCGGGAGCATGGCATAGCGGGCGCCGTCGTCGGTGGTGCGGGTCAGCTTGTGGCGGACCTGGTAGGGGTCGACGTGCAGCCCCGGCAGGTCCAGTTCGGCGGCGGTCAGGGTCAGCCCGGCCAGGGCGTACAGGTCGAGCGTCAGGGGCTCCAACTCGCCCTGGGCGAGGACGATATCCAGGCGCGCGACCGACTCGTCCGGGCGCGGGCGGTCGGCGGCCTTGAGGTCCTGGCCCCAATGGCGATGGAAGACACGCAGTTCAGGGATCGGCCCCGGCCCGGGCGCCACCGTGGCGTCGGCCGCGGCGGGTGACGGCTCGCGGTCCTCCGCATACTCGTTGCGGTACTGCTCATGCAGCCGCTCCCATAGCTCCTCAATGAAGGCGCGCGCCTGCCGATCCTCTGCCATCGGCCAGATCAACAGTGCGGACAGGGTGTTGGCGAAGGTCTTGGCGGCGCCGGCGGTGAAGTCCAGGCGCAGTTGGCCGTCGGTGACGCGGACCTGGAACTCGATCGGCCGGTAGCGGCCGCGGATGTAGCGGGTCCAGATGTCGTCCCCGGGCAGGTCCTCGGTGTGCTGGTGGGCGAAGATGCGCGCGAGCAGGGACTCGGGCGTCATCCGGTCGGTGTAGACCTCGGTGCCCTGCGCGAGCACGGCGCGCCGGTCGTAGTTCTGCACGTACTCCCAATAGCCCGGGTCCTCCAGCATCAGCCAGACGCCATAGTCCCCGTCCGGCAGGTCGAAGCGCAGGCCCCCGGAGGCGATGGAAAGCCAGTCGCGCAGCAGGTTGTCCGGGTGGCGGCGGTCCTCGCTCTTGGGGATGCGCGTGGCCGGGTCGAAGCCGTAGCCGCGCCCGGGGCGATAGCCCAGGTCGGCGGTCAGGGGGCTGAAGCCGCCCATGACCGGGCTGGTCTCGGTACCGCCGTCGAGCTTGAGCAGGCGCGCGAAGTCATTGCGGTAGGGCGGGTCAGAGGTCAGTCCGGCGCCCATGACCTGGACCTGACCGGCGCCGTTCACACTGATGAAGAGCCGGGTGATGGCGTCGAGTGCCAGGCGGCGGCGCTCCTTGATCACCGACTTTTCGCCGACGAAGACCTGCAGCGGGATACGCAGCCGCTGCTCGCCGGGCAGGAAGCGGGTGTACCAGTTGACCCGGGACCAATAGTTGGCGGTGCGCGCGTCGCGGATCTCCACCAGACCGTCGACGGGCCGCGCGCCCGGGTTCCTGATCTGGAGGTCCAGATAGTCATAGCCGGACCAGTCCGTCGGCAGGCCCTTGCCGGGGGTCAGATCCACATGACCGGCACCGTCACCGATCGAGCGCGGCGGGTCGAAGGCGGCCAGCACCCGCGGCCCCGGGTGACGCGGCGGGATCAGGGCCGCGCGATCCGCCGCGGCCAGGCGGCGGCAGTGGGGGCGCGCGGCCTGATCCGGGTCGTCGCAGTAGCCCGCGAGCAGCAGGTCCGCCGCGACCAGGGGCGGGGTGAAGCGCAGGGGTTCGCGGCTCGCCGCGGCCGGCTGCGCGCCCGTGGGCCTGGGGTCGCCGGGGGCGAGCGCGGTCAGCCGCACCTCGTCGAGCCACAGGTCCCCGGGGCCGTAGAGGAAGCAGTAGAGGGTGCTGTCGGTCTCCCGGGTCACCTCGAAGACCAGGTCCACCGGGGTCCAGTCCTGATCCCCCTGGGGCAGTGCCACCATCGCCGGGCGGCTGCCCGGCAGTTCCAGGAGCAGGCGGCCGCCCAGGTTGTCGCGGCCTGGGCGCAGCCCCCAGGAGGCCGCGAGCGCGCTCAGCCGGTAGCGGCCGGGCACCAGATGGAGGCGCTGGTGGATGGCCGCCTTGCCCGGGGCCGTGCCGTGCAGGTGGACCGCGGTACCCCCGGACGGGCGCGCCTCCCGATCCGGCGCCGCCTGCGCGGCGCCGTCCCAGGAGAAGAAGGTCCAGCCGGGGAAGGGGGTGCTCGCGCTGCCGCCGGCCTGCTCGAAGTCCCCGTTGCTCACCAGGTCGGGGCCCTGGGTCGATGTGGGGGCGGACTCTGGGGGGGGCGGCGGGGCAGGGTTGGCCCAGGGCCAGCGCGATGAGGCACAGGGGGCCGAAGACCAGTCGCCGGAGCGGTCGGGACGGAGCTTGGGGCGGGCGGTGCGGGGCGCATGGGCTGGTTGCTCCTGGGGCCGCGCGGCGGCGGCCAAATGGGTATCGGAACCTTAACAATTTACTGCGCGCCAGCGTAGAATTTTGGTGTGGCCTGCGACCCGCCGCGCTGAGGCGAGGCCTCGCCGACAATGAAGATGGCCGGGTGCGATCAGAACTGATGTGTTGACCGAGATCCCGGGTACGCTGTCCTGGTCGTTGTCGTTGTCGTTGTCGTTGTCGTGATCGGATTGTTCGATTACGACAACGACAAC
>NZ_CAIKKU010000810.1 GCF_903828115.1 uncultured Thiodictyon sp.
CTGCACGCCAAATTGCATCGCTTCTCCGATTACGACAACGACAACGACAACGATTGTGTTTGACTTGTTCTCGACTCGCTACAAAGCCATCGTGGTGCGCAATACCAACCGGCAATCCTGGAGAAACAGCAAGTGTCACTGAAGCATGTCATCGTCGCCGTCGGCGCCGCCATGTCGATCTGCCTGTCCGGCGCGCTCTGCGCCGGCCCCCAGCCCGCCCCGGTCGTCGAGGCTGGAACCTACGCTAACCAGGCCGCCCCGGTCGTGGAAGGCTACGCCCCCGCCCCGGTCGCCGAGGACCCGGCACCCCTGGTCACTGAAGGCGAAGCCGCCGCAGCCGACGCCGACGCCGACGTTGCCCCGGTCACCGGGCCGGCGACCGACGTCCAGGTGGCCGAGGATGATGCCGCCACTGCCCAGGAGTACAAACGCATCAAAATGGACGAGGCCACCGCCGCGGACGACAAATTCCATGCCAATCGCACCCAGGCCAACATGATTGCCCGCGACCAGGCGGAGGCCGAGGCCGGGGCGGCCATCAGTCGGGCGCACGCCGCCCAGGACCGGGCGAACGCGGCCAAGGACCGGGCGGCGCGGGCCGGAAATCTCCCGAAGGGTCATTAGCCTCGAGGATCGTCGTGGCCGGGTCCAGGGACGTATAGAGCACGCGCCGTCCCGCCGATGACCAGCGGCCGCCCACGAGGAAGGCGCCCTCGGCCGCGTCCCAGGTCGGCAGGTGCTTGTCGCGCTCCAGCCGCCAGACCACGAGAGCGCTGCCGCCCAGCGCCGCGGGCAAGGGTGTCACGCGTAGACCCCGTAATCCATGCGGGTCAGCAGCGTCTTGACCAGATCCGTGCCCTCCGAGCTTTGCAGCAGGTCGATCGGCCGGCGCTGATCCAGTCCCATGGCCGGGGCCGCCAACCAGCGTTCGGCGGCCTCCTGCGAGCCCAGGACCTCGATCGCCTGTTCGGCGACCGCCGCCAGCCGCAGCGAGCGGTCGCTGGCGTTGCTGTCGAGCGGCCGGTCCGCGGTCTTGGCCCGCTGCAGGGTGCGCTCGCTGATGCCCATCGCCTTGAGCACCGTGTTGCGGTCGATGAACAGGAAGGACGCCATCAGCTCGCGCGCACTGTCCACCGGCAGGCCCTCGGTCACCAGATCGTGCGCCTGCAGCGGGCTCAGGTCCTTGGCGAGCTGAAACATCGACTTCCCGGTCGTCTGGCCGCCCGGCAGGCGCAGGTATCTGGCCGGCTTGCGGGTGGGCCTGCCGCGCTCCGTCAGGGTCACGGCATCGACCTGGCCCGCGGCACGCTCGACCTTCTGGCCTGCGGGCTTGGCGGGGATGGTCTTGGTGGTCATGTCTGTATGCCTCGTTGGCGGCACGTGTCGCTATATCATAGGACACTTGCCGCCACGGCGCGAGCGGCTGGTGCTGACTTCAGGCTTGCGCGCGCCGGTGGCCGGGATCATCATCATCGCGTTGGCGACCGTGATGATCCTTCACGCCCTCTGGGCCCGACTGTACCCCTGACACTATGGCCGCACCGACGTATCCCCGCGCCCGTTTGTCCCCGGCCAAGGATGAACTCCTGTACGAGGAACTCGACCTCTCCGAGGAGATAAATGAGCGGATCTCGCAGGAGGTGAGCAAATTGATTGGCAGCGCGTTTCAATGACCGGCTGGGATGATCCGAGTCAGTATCCCACGCGGTGACGGGAGCGCGGGATCAAAAGTTGCGAGGATTACCCGATCCCAAGTGATAAGATTGCTGCCTTGGTCGGCGAATCATAGAACTGCCACTGAATCGCCGTCAGGATGGCATCGGGCACCTCGGGCAGGTCGCGCTTGTTCTCGCTCGGGATCAGGATGCGCTTGGCGCCGGCCTCGACCGCGAGCTGCATACGCTCCGGCAGTGCATTGACCTTGAGCAACAGGCCCTGGATGCTCATCTCGCCAAGTACGACGGTTTGGTTCTGCACGGGTTTATCGAGCAGGCTCGACACCATGGCGATGAAAAAGGCGACGGCGGTTTCGGCCCCCTCTTGCGCCTGATTCAGATTGATCGCCTGCACCGTGAAGTCGTAGGCCTTCAGATCATGGTCGATACCCAGGTTCTTCAGGTTGGCTTTGAGATAGGCGTCCGCGGTCTTGAGTGCCTCCTTCATCTTGGGTGACAGGTTGCCGAGCGCCACGATGCGCCCGGACCCGCGGTTCATTTGTGTTTGCAGCAAGAACAGTGCGAGGCGATGGTCGGCGCTGTCGCTGCCGATGGTGTAGACGCTTCCGGCGGGCAAGCATTCCTCGGTGATGATGGAACAGCCGCCCATTTCCGGTAGCGGCACGAAGGTCTCCTGCCCCGACTGCTTGTCGATAGACGAGAAGCTGGTATCCCAATACTCCAGGCCGCCCCTCTTCTTGAGCTGCTCCTTGACCCGGCGCCGCATCTCCATCGCGTAGCCGACGTACTCAGTCAGTTCGCTCTTGGTCACCTCACCGTTCGGATTGAGGAGTTTGACCAGTCCGGACACCGTCTTGCGCACGGCCTTCTGGTCGCGTCCGCCTAAATGACTGCCGAAGCGCAGTTCACGCTCGGCATAGTCGGCATAGCTGCGCTTGCGCAATTCCCGAAAGACCTCGGCGAGATAATCGGTCACGACACCGAAGTGATCCGTATAGGTCGCATCCGAGGTTTTCTGGAACTCCCATCCCGGGATATAGGCATGGATACGGTCGAAAAAGGCCGTATCCATCTCCTTGGGCATGGGGTAGAAGAGGTTCGAGGTCCGGACGATGGTTTCGATGTCGCCGTCGATATTGCCAACGAAGACAATCGCCCCCTCAGCGTTAATGATGTCGCGCCCGCGGCTGAAGGTTCCGTCTTCCATGTAACCTTTCATAATGTTGATGCCGCTCTTATCGGTGAAGCGGATACCCGCCGCCTCGTCGAACGCAACCACATCCCACAGCGCCACCAGGCCCCGCTGCCCGGTGCTCAAGTTGACGAACATCTGGGCCGTCGTGGTCTGACCCCCGGAGACCAGGTGGCAGTAAGGGCTGAGCTGTTGATAGACGAAGCTCTTGCCGGTCCCTCGCGGCCCCAGCTCGACGAGGTTGTAGTTCTTCTCCACGAACGGAACCAGGCGCAACATATAGTGCAGCTTCCGGCGCCGCGTGTAATAGGGGTGACTGGGCTCGTAACCCATGGATCGCATGATGAGGTCGAGCCATTGGTCGCTGGAGAAGTGGCTCCGGGCCGCGATGAAACTGTCGATATTGCGGTTCGACAGTTGGATGGGGCGCAGACTCTCGACAAAGAACGGCCGGTTCTGGCCCTTGAAGACATAGGCGTCATCGTAACGCAGCACGATTTCCGCCCAGATGCCGCCCATCAGCAGCCGATCATGATCGTGGACCAGACTGTCCTCGACGTTGATATAGTCGAGATCGAGATTCGACAGGCGGCCCCAGTATTTGTCGTGGGTCTCGACCAGCCGTACCGAGATCTTGTCGATGATCTCGTAACGGGTGTGGCGCTTGATGGCAGACTTCACCGCCTCCCGCTCGTCTGGTTTGACGTACTTGGCCGTCAGGGTCTCGCGAACGAACTCCAGACCCTCC
>NZ_CAIKKU010000811.1 GCF_903828115.1 uncultured Thiodictyon sp.
ACAGGACCAAGGCTGAAGCCTTGGACTCCAGAGGATGGCGGTTGGCCGGAACGATGATCAAGGCCCAGCGCGCTACGATAACCTCGACAACGACAACGACAACGACAACGACAACGACAACGACAACGACAACGACAACGACAACGACAACGACAACGAGATTTGCGCAAGTTCCATTCCCTAATAGACATGTTTAACTTATTAGTGAACCGTTCCTAACCGGCGGCGGCCACGGCCGCTACCCACTCACGAGCCATCCCAAAGGGGGCAGGGCGCATGTACATCGCCATGGTCAGCGCCGAGTGCGCGCCGATCGCCAAGGCCGGCGGTCTCGGGGACTTCGTCCAGGGCCTGGCCCGGGAGTTGTCGATTCGGGGCAATCAGGTCGAGATCTTCCTTCCCAAGTACGACAGCCTGCGCTTCGATCGCATCCGGGGCCTGACCAAGGTCTATGAGGGTCTGTGGGTACCCTATTACGACCAATGGGTCCATTGTGACGTGGAGCACGGTGAGGTCGACGGACTCCAGTGCTACTTCATCGACGAGCACGCCCGGGAGAACTTCTTCCGGCGCGGCAAGATCTACGGAGAGCCGGACGACGCCAACCGTTTCGCCTTCTACTGCCGGGCAGTGCTGGAGTTCATGCTGAAATCCGGCCGCCACCCGGACGTGATCCACTGCAACGACTGGCAGACCGGCCTGATCCCGGTGCTGCTCTATGAGATTTACCAGGGCCTGGGGATGAAGCACACCCGCGCCTGCTACACGCTGCACAATATGGGGCACCAGGGCGTGACGGGGGAGTCCATCCTGCGCCAGGTGGGCCTCAAGCCCGAACGCCTCATGACCATGGAGCGGCTGCTCGACCCCGTCAATCACCGGGCGGTGAACCTGATGAAGGGCGGGATCGTGTTCTCCAACTTCGTCACCACCGTGTCGCCGCGCTACGCCTGGGAGATCCAGCATACCGACCAGGGGATGGGGCTCCAGGGGCTCCTTCAATATTACGACCGCAAGTTCGGCGGCGTCCTGAACGGCATCGACTATTCGGTGTGGAACCCGGAACTGGACCCCCACCTGCCCCAGCCCTACGGCCCCGATACCCTGCCGCAGAAGGCCGCCAGCAAGAAGGCCCTGCGCCAGCGCCTGGGTCTGGATGATGTCTTCAAGCCGATCATCACGGTCGTCAGCCGTCTGGACCGCCAAAAGGGGGTGGACCTGATCCGCCGGGCGATCTATTTCTCGCTGGAGAGCGGCTGTCAGTTCGTACTCCTGGGCTCAGCCCCGGAGCCAGCGGTGAATGAGCGGTTCTGGGGCATCAAGCGCGAAATGGACTCAAACCCCGACTGTCACCTGGAACTGACCTATGACGAGGAACTGTCGCACCTGATCTATGGCGGGGCCGACATGATCCTGATCCCCAGCGTCTATGAGCCCTGCGGCCTGACGCAGATGATCGCCATGAAGTACGGCGTGGTCCCCATCGTGCGCCGGGTCGGCGGACTGGCCGACACCGTATTCGATGCCAACTACTCGGACCGGCCCTTCGAGGAGCGCAACGGCTATCTCTTCGACGAACTGACCGAGAGTGCGCTGGAGGCCGCCATGGGCCGTGCCATCGGTCTGTGGTTGCGCTTCCCGGAATACTTCCGGCAGTTGCGCGTCAACGGGATGCGCGCCGACAACTCCTGGAACCGGCCGGGGCAGTCGTACCTCGATATCTATCACCATCTGCGCAACTGAGGAACGAGTCAAGAACAAGTTAGACACATGACAATCGTTGTCGTTGTCGTTGTCGTTGTCGTTGTCGAAATCGTAATCGGAGAAGCGACATAGTTTGGCGTGCGAGCGGATCCGTGGCGCTACGATAATCTCGACAACGACAACGACAACGACAACGACAACGACTGCGATCGATTTCTGACTCGTTACTGATCCTGTCCATTTATTCTCACGCCGCTCGCGATGTCGCGGTATGATTCCGTGTTATCCGCTGCTACGGTTACCAGAACCCCATGCCCAGATCAACCCCACATACCCCCGCTCTGCCCCAGTCACTCTATCGCGCCGACCAGGTCCGCGCCCTGGACCGCAGCGCCATCGAGGTCCACGGCATCCCCGGGATCGAGTTGATGAATCGGGCCGGCAGTGCCGCCTATGCGCTGCTGCACACCCGCTGGCCGCAGATCGAGCGCCTGACGGTCCTCGCGGGCCTGGGTAATAACGGCGGCGACGGCTATGTCATCGCCCGGCTGGCGCGGGCGGACGGTATGACGGCGACCGTGTTGCAGATCGGCAACATCGATGGGGTCGGCGGCGACGCCGCCCTAGCCCTGGCCGCCTACCGGGAGGCCGGCGGTCCGATCGAGCCCTTCAACGCCCTGCCCGCGCAACCGGGTGTCATCGTCGATGCGCTCTTCGGCACCGGTCTCGACCGGCCGGTCACCGGCCCCTGGGCCGCGGCCATCGCGGCGGTCAACGCAAGCGGTGTGCCGGTACTGGCCATCGATATTCCCTCCGGACTCCAGTCGGACACCGGGGCCGTGCTCGGGGTCGCGGTGCGCGCCGCCGCGACCATCAGCTTCATCGGCCTCAAACAGGGCCTCTTCACCGGGGCCGGACCGGACCAGTGCGGCGCCGTCCATTTCAGCGACCTGGGCGTCCCCGCACCGGTCTACGCCACGCAAACCCCTGCCGCCTGTCGCATCGACTGGACCCTGCAATCCGCCCACCTGCAACCGCGGCGACCCACCGCCAACAAGGGCGACTTCGGCCATGTGCTCATCATCGGCGGTGCCCCCGGCATGTCCGGCGCCGCCCGCCTGGCCGGGGAGGCGGCCCTGCGCGCCGGGGCCGGACTGGTCACGGTCGCCACCCACCCGGACCACGCCGCCCTGCTCAACCTCACCCGCCCGGAACTCATGGTCGGTCCGGTCGCGGACCCAGAGGCACTGGATGCACTGATCGAGCGGGCCACGGTCATCGCCATCGGCCCCGGCCTAGGCCGCGCCGACTGGAGTCGTCGACTCTGGGAGCGCGCGCGGCTGAGCGGCAAGCCGCTGGTGGTCGACGCCGACGCGCTGAACCTCCTGGCCGAGTCACCCGCGACCAACCCGGACTGGGTCCTGACCCCCCACCCCGGCGAGGCCGGACGCCTGCTCGGGTGCGGCACGGCCGCGGTCGGCGCGGACCGCTTCCAGGCCGCGCTCGAGATCGAGCGGCGCTACGGCGGGGTGGTGGTTCTGAAGGGCGCCGGCACCCTGATCCAGGGCGAGCCCCAGCACCCGCCCGCGGTCTGCACCGACGGCAACCCCGGGATGGCCACCGCCGGTGCCGGCGACGTGCTGACCGGCGTGATCGCCGCCCTGTTGGCCCAAAGCCGCGCCTTGGGACTCGACGCGCGGCAGGCGGCCGGTCTCGGTGTCTGTCTCCACGCGGCGGCCGGCGACCGCGCCGCCCGGGACGGCGAGCGGGGGCTGATCGCCGGTGACATCCTCGCCGCCCTGCGCCCGGTCGCAAACAGGCCCGCCGGGCGCCCGTCCGGGGTGGGGGAGGGCTGATGGAGATCCTGCTCCCCGACGCCGATTCCCAGACCGCCTTCGGCGCCCGCCTGGCCGTCGCCCTACCAGCCCAGTTCGTGATCTACCTGCACGGGGATTTGGGCACCGGTAAGACCACCCTGGCCCGCGGCATCCTGCGCGGCTTGGGCCACCAGGGCGCCGCCCGCAGCCCCACCTATACGCTGATCGAACCCTATGAGATTGGCCCCCGCCGGGTCTATCACCTCGACCTCTACCGCCTGGCCGATCCCGAAGAACTCGAATACCTGGGACTGCGTGACCTGCTCGGCGACGCCGCCCTGTGGCTGGTGGAATGGCCCGAGCGCGGGGCAGGGCTGCTGCCGGCGGCGGATTTGAGTGTCGGGATCGAGTATCTTTCGGAGGGGCGCAAGCTGACCCTGAGTCCACAGGGTGAGGCGGGGGAAGGTTTGATCGAGGGGCTGGGTCGGGGGAGATAAGGGGGGTCGTTACGAAGCCTGCGCAGCGCCATTCTTATCCACAGTTGGCCCAGTTACCGGCGAACGCACGCAAGGTGGGCCTGAACATGACTCCGGCCACGCTGCTGGACGCGAGGTCGCTGCTCCGCACAGCGGACCCTACGGGCGCGGGGCGGTAGGGTCCGCTGTGCGGACCGCAGACCGCGCCGTTGGCTGATGGGCCGGGATGATGATCAAGGCCCGCGGCGGCCTCGATCATAACTCCGGCCACGCGGGCGCGCCGACTGCGTAGTCAGGCCATCCTGGCCTGACCGAATCAGGGCTGGAAGCCCTGACTACGCACGCCCCGCGATCGACTGGCCGGAACAAAGATCAAGGCCATCGCGGTGAGCAACTCCGGCGGCAGGTGGTGGCGCAGGAAGTCCAGGGCAACGTCCCGGCGGCCGAAGCTCTCGCGGAAGAAGGCGTCGTGGGGTGCGGTGATGGCGTCCATGGGGGCTGAGGCTAGTGGCTTCGATTCAGGAGCGCAAGTGGGTGGTGAGTCGTTGCCCGTGCGTCCACTCCGGCGTCACTATCTGGTCGGCCTTGCGCGGGTTGCTCCAACCCTACGTGACGCGGGAACGTCCGGACTTGCTCCCACGCCGGAGCCTCACTGCCATTGAGTTAAGCCGCAACGGCTACTGGGAGCGCCGCACCCCAGTGCGGCGCGGCCTGTGCTCAACCCCCACCCGGCGGGGTTATCTGCGAGATCGCGCCG
>NZ_CAIKKU010000812.1 GCF_903828115.1 uncultured Thiodictyon sp.
ATTGAGGCGGGTGGCGAATCCTGCAACCCGCTGAATCGCAGCCTCCCAAGTGCCTATTGTTGTCGCTTTCCTGCGCCGCGGAGGAAATCTGCCAGTGCCAATATTCTATCCCAAAAAGCGGGAAACTTTTACTCAGAAATCGCCTAAGGAACCGCGCCGTTATGTCACGCCCTTTCAGGGCTAAGGTCTGCGATAACCCATACCCAGGGCGTTGCCCTGGGCTGGTATGTTCGACCCCGTTGGGGTCGATACGCAAGATAAGCTGAAACGGGGTACTAGTGACGATGCGGCGTTATGGCTCAAGCCATTTCATGACCTGTAGGGTATGGCGGGCGAAGTGGTTGAATTCGGTGTCGTTGAGGGCCTGAGGTTAATCCCAGCTCGTCCGTTCTGCGGCAAGGTAGGAATCCACCTCTTCCTTGGTCAGGCGCTTGCGCGGCATCCGATCGAGTGCGGCGAAGAGTTCGCTCAGGGTCTGCCCGACCCGGACCCCAGGCGGTTGAGTTGCCAACACGATCACCTCGACCTCCCCGAGCGGTATCTCCTCGGGGATCTCGATGCGCAGGCAGCGGTCGGGGCCCACCACGGCAGTCAATCGAACAGCTTGCATGTCACTCCATCCCGGCTGAGCCCGAGTGGACCTGGGGCACCTGTGGATCACCAGCGGTCTGTGACCGGATCGATCTGTTCATTTATGAGAGTTTCCGCAGCAGGTCGCGCAGGGTGCTGTCCAGCATCTCTCTGGTGCTGATGATCTTGAGTATCCTCGCATCCGTAGGCCGTACCCCGTGGGCCAGGGCGTTGCGCAGTTGGCTCAGGATCCAGAATGAGGTGTCGGACTTTAGTTCCGCGCGGGCCTCGTCCCGGAACTGATAATCGTTGATGTTTCCGCGATCTCTGGCCACCTTGGCAGTAATCGCCGACTCTTGGGCGTAAATCGCCGCGCGCAGGTAGTCCTGGCGGTCCATGTACTGCTGGGCGAGGGTGCGCTCCCAATCGGCCCGCGCGCTGCCCCGATACCAACTGACACGGCTGTTGAGCGCGTCGCTGAATAGCGCCACGGCGGGGTCGTCTGATGGAAAGCGGTCGGCACGTCCCGACCAGGTGGTGAGTTTTTCGCGGGCCTTGACCGGGTTGCTGGTCCGCTCAAAGAACGCGGCCTCGTCAAGCAAGGTACCGGCGGGGCCGAGGAGGGGCGCGAAGGCCCCATAGTCCCCATCTTTGTCGTAGGTGTGCAGTGCCTGTAGCCAGTCGGCGATGTGCAACAGACCAGCCAGGTCATGCACCGGGGCCTCGCCGCTGTCCGGGTCAAAGGCTCCGTACCAGATGTCGCCGATGTCCGCACCGCGCACACTGCGTAGGTGCAGGGCAGCGAGGATGGCGAGCATGGGGAGGTGGCGAAAGCCGTGGGTCACGTCCAAATCGACGCGGTCGCCCGGACCAACGTGGTCCGCCATGATGCGCAGCAACTCGACCTGTTCCGCGCTGTCGCGGGCGTACGGGATGAGGGCGAGGCAGACTTCGCAACCCAGACGCGCGCTCAGCAGGGACTCCAGCGGTGCCAGGTGCGCGGGGGTGACGCGCTTTTCTTCGACCGCGCCGAGCAGTTCCATCGCGGCATCGTCGGCATCACCAAAAGCG
Source organism: uncultured Thiodictyon sp. (assembly GCF_903828115.1). GTDB lineage: Bacteria > Pseudomonadota > Gammaproteobacteria > Chromatiales > Chromatiaceae > Thiodictyon. The sequence goes on from NZ_CAIKKU010000812.1 coordinate 1,642, forward strand.
GCGTCGTCCTCGAAGAGGTGATCCCACATGCTTCCCGGCGTGCCGAGGATGACCAGGCGGTCGGGGTTCAAGCGGCGTTGCAGTGACCAGCCGAAAAAGGCGGTTGGGGGCTCGTCACTGCCGTCGCCGAAGTCATAGCGGGTGGTGCGGTAACCGCGCTCGCCCTTCGGGACCCGGCCTAGAAATGTCAGCAAGACTTTGGACATAGGTGTTTCTCACTGGGGATCGGCGTCGTCTCGCGCCATGCTGCCGAAGATGCGGACATCTCCGCCCGTCGGCTCATGTCGGGGCTGACCAGGAGGATGACCCGGCGCGGCGCCAGCCCCGGGTCCAGGAGCGGGGTGAGGTTGGGGGTGGGCTGGGCGGAGACCAGGCAGAGGTGGGTGGGGTCGGTCATGGACGGGTCCCATCGCAGATTCCGGCGGCCTAGTCTGGCGGGGTATCGGTGGTATAGACCGCCTTGGCCTGCTTTGCTGACTTGCCCTGCGGTTCTTGCCACCACCCATGCGCCTGCAAACGTGACCGGATATCCGCCAGCGCCGCCGCTTTGATGACGGGATCGGTGAGCTTGGCCCATTCCTCTGCCAATGCCTTGCCCCGTAGGGTTTCCTCGTCTTTCGCTTTGTTCTTGATAGTGAGTGCGGCAATGGTCTCATCGACCCAGGGGCAGGTCGGTTCCGCGGGCACGCGCGGTCGCGGGTCGAACAGGCCGTAACCGGTGCGGGTCTTGGCGCCGATACCGCGATCGGCGAGTGCGGCAATCAGCATCTGGCGGGCCAGGTCCCGCCAGGCCGGCTCGCCTTCGAGCACGAAGAGGAATGCCCCCTGGACCGCAATCTGGGCGTTGGGGATGGGGCTGTCGAAGTCGGTGGCGGGGACGCGACCCTCCTGACCGTAATACTCCAGGTGGTGGGTGGTCACGATTTCCTCGACCAGGGGCTTGTCGGCGGAGCCGGGTACCCACCAGGCGTCGTGGAAAGTCACCAAGCCCGACAGTCCATTGGGATAGTTGCCCTGCGGATCGGCGTCGGCGCCGAAAAGTTCGGCAAAAACCTCCGGGTGTTGATCACCGAATGCGCTGGCGCGGACATGCGCCTTGACGACGCCCTTGACGCTGGAGCCGGGGATATAGGGGGCGCCGTAGCTGTGGCTGATGGCACAGCCGGTCTCCAGCATACCGGCGCCGGAGAGGCCGATGAAGAGGCGGGTTTCCAGCGCCAATTCGGCTTGATTAAAGCGCATGGCGTCAGCAGTGGCGCGTTTCCAGCGGTGGTAGGCGTTCTGATAGAAAGCGCCGGTTGGGATCGCGCAGACGCGGGTGAGGTGCCTGGTCTTCGCCTCCTTGTTGTCCGCGTCATGCACCTCCAGGCCGCGCTGAATCAGGAGTCCGGGGTGGGCATTCCGGGCCTTTGTATAGAGCGGGCGCAGGGTCTCGCGCATCAGGGCCGTGGTCATGACGTGGGTTCCTCGGTCAAAGTCTCTCCGGTGGCATCCACGCGCAAGACCCCTTGGACATAGCGCTTGATCCAGGCCGATGCCTCCAGGGCATGGCGGGTCAGTTTGAGCGTCTGGACGAGGTTGGCCCGAATGATGGCGCTATGCAGCGCGGTACGGTCAGGCGCGTCGAGTGTCCCCCCGGCGCGCAGGACGGCCCCGAGGTCATCGAGCAGCGCCCGATGCTCATCCCCGTCTTTCGCCAAAAGAAAGCCGGTGGCCTGTGCCAGACCGTTCTGCAGGATCATGCCCGGCAGCTTGTGGGCGAGCGCGCCGTATTTTTTCCTCGCCGACAGGTCGCGGCGCTTCTCGACCTGGTCAAAGGCAGCGGTGGCAACCGCATGGGTGCGAATCCTGGTCATTGCGTCACCTGCGCCGTCACAAGGCGAACCAAGCCGCGTCCGACCCCCGCCTTGCCGCCGAGTTGCAGCAAGGTCCCGGTCGCAGGCAGACAGGGGGCCAGATCGTTTGCGGTGCGCCGGTCGTTGCGGTCATTTGACCCCGAGAGGGCAAACAGGCCCCACAGGACCGACTCGGCGGGGAGGTTTTCCTCGTACCAGAGCGCGCCTTTCTTGACCGTACCGGTCCTCTCGTCGATGGCGATGCGGGCACGAACCTCGGTTGCGGTCTCGGCGAGGAAGCCGAAGATATCGTCGGGCAGCAGCGCGAAGCGTTGAATGAAGTCCCTCTGCCCATCAGCGTCAGAGGGGTGCAGGGTGCGGGCGATCGTCTCGGCCCAAGCGGTGACATCCTTATCCCCTCGGGCCGTCAAATCCAGGTCCTCCAGCACGAGCTTGTCGTCGAGCAGGTTGACCGAGTCCGCGGCCACAAGCGCCGTCTCGCCTCCCTGCGCGGGGGGGAGTGGGGGTGCGTCGTACCCAGTGCGCGCCAAGTCCTGAGCGTAGCGGCGCAGGATGAAGGGCGAACTGGCGAAACAGACGATACCGGCCAGGGCGCGCACCGGGAGTGTCAGCAGGTGGGCATCCCCGACCGCCAGGGCGCCGGCAAAGGAGTCGGTCTTGCCGTCAATGCTCTGGGGGCCGAACAAGAGCGGTGCGGCCTCCGGGTGGTGTTCAGTTACCTGTTGACGCAATACGCCGCGCAGCGATGAACCGGGGACAATGGGCAGTTGCGTCGCGCGGGCCCGGGCGATCGGCAGGTCTACGACACCGGTCGACTGGCCGGTGCCGCAATGCAGGGCGGAGAGTGCGTGAAGATGGAAGAGTCTGGGTTGCATGGTGTCGTCCTGTGGGCAAATGGGTCTTGACCGGTGGCGCCGGCGCTCAGGCGGGTGGCGGGGACCAGGGCGCCGGGAGGGCCAGACCGAAGCCGTCGCGCCGGTCCTGTTCGGCATCGCATAGGCTGGTCAGCCAGAGTGAAGCGAGTGCCTGCGGGTCAGGTGTGCCGATGAGGCGGAACCAATAGGTCGCCCCGGCGCCGACGAGCTTGCGGGTGGGGCGTGGTTGCCGCCGGGCCAGGTCCCAGCCGGAATGGGGCTGCCAGCGCTCGAGCGCCGCCGCAATCAAACGCAGGCTCAGAGCGGGCGCGACCGGTGGTGCTCCCTGCCAGTCGTCGGCGACCCAGCCGGGACGATAACCCGCGGCGAAGCTTGCCGGAGTCAGCAGGGTGAGGGTCAGTCCGCCGGCCTTGGTCATCCGCTCGAACCATCCCGGAGGCGGTACGGGCCAGGTGGTTTCGGGCTCGGGGTACAAGGCGGCCAGCCGACGCTCTCCGCCCAGGTGCACCAGGCCCGCTGGGAGTGGCTCACCGCAGCGTGCCAACAGGCGTAGTCCGGACCCAGGCCGGTGCTCTTTCAACCAGGGGTTGGTCGTTTCCAGATCCAGCCCCTCGGTCTGAAACAGACGGCCGGGGTCAGCGGCCAGGGTGCCGGAATCAATGGCGACATGAGTGCGCAGGTCACCGGACGGGGGCGACCAGCCTCGTTCAGTCAGCTCTTTGTGGGACGGTATGCGGCCCTGACGAAAGTCCAACAAATGGCCGCAGTCCCACCAGGCCGGTCCCGCTCCGCCCTTGCCGCGTTCCCCCGGCGGGAGACGCACTGGCAGCAGTCCCTCCGGCAAATCCGACCCGGTGCCGGGCGGGAAGGGCTGGGGCTCAGCACGCAGGCAGCGGGCCTCATCGCCGTGGCCGCGGTAGATCGCGTCGGCCGGTTTGGGGACGAGCAGCCGCAGCTTGCCGCTGGCGTCCGGGCAGGCCAACAAGGGGCCGGCGACCGGGAGTTCGGCCAGTGCGAGCCCAAAGTCCTGGCCGGTCGCCCGCGCCCAGGCGGTGCGCAGACAGCCGGCGAGGGTCGAGGGCGGCGGGAAGCGGGCCGGATCGGCGCCCGCCTGGAAGTCGAAGGGACGACCCGAGCGCACGATGATCGGGGCCAGTGGTTCCAGGCTGACCACCCGCGTGGGTTCGACGGTCGGCGCGGCTGCTGTTGGGCGAGATTCCGGTCGCGTGGTGGCCACGACCAGAGGAGGAGTCGCAGCAGAGGATGCCGACTTACGCTTGTCGTATCGGACGCTTGACCTTCTCGGTGGCTTGCTCATGCGCGTTCTCCCAGGTCGGCGGCAGTGCGGGCGGACAACCAACGGGCCAGGATCAGGGTGTCGGCCAGTTCGGCCAGGGATTCGCCCCGGGCGCGTGCGAGGATCAGTTCCCGGATCGGCGGGGTCAGGATCCTGGTGCCGCCCTCGGTGCGCGCCCGGTCGAGCATCCGCGCGACCTCTGCCGCCCGCATTCCACCAGCAGTCGCCCCCCTGTCCTTACGCAGCCAGGCCAGACGCCGGTCGATGCCGCGCATATCATAGGCCGCGCGAGTCGGAAGTTGGCCGTCGCGGTAGGCATCGGTAAAGCCGGTCAGTGCCGCAAAGGCGGCGTCATCGTGCCATTGCGCCCGCCATTCCAGTTCACCGCCCGAGCGGATACCCAGCACAATGGCCAGGGCGTTGCGTGTTTTGTCGTTCCCGCGACCATCGCCCTTGGCGACCTTTTCGGCGCGATTGGCGCGTTCGCGCAGGGTGCCGAGCGGCTCCATCAGGTGGCCGATGCCCAGTCCGACGGAGAGTGTGGGGTGATGTTTGGGCTCCAGCTTGAGTTCAACCGCCACCGGTGCGAGCGCGGCATGGAAGGCATCGGCCAAAGCGCGCGCGCAGGGCATCGCATCGGTCAAGGGGACCAACGCCAGCACATCGTCGCCCCCGGCATAGATGGCGTGACCTCGGTGGTCACGCACGATCCGGCGCACCAAGGATGCGAAGCTGTGCAGGCGGCGGGAGATGTCCCGTGAGCGGTCGGCGCTGTCGGCGCGCGACAGGAGTTCACCCATGCGGTCGCCGTCGGCCTTGAGGATGGCGGCATAGGGCACCGGCGCGCCTCGGGCGCGAACGGTCTCAGTGAGAACTTCGCGCAACGCCAGCAATTTTTCACGCTCGTGTGGAGCGAGGGCCTCCGCGCCCTTCGCGGACAGGGCGTTTTCGAGTCGAAAGTCGTAGAGCATCTGGGCGTCGTAGGGCAGGGCCGCGTAGCAGCCCTGGTTCCCGCTGACCCGTGTCGCCAATTCCATACCAACCAGCGGCTCGTAAGCCTGCCGGAGGTCCTGCTGCTGGTCCGTCGCCAGTGCGCGAATCCAGGGGTCGGCGGCGATGCGCGAATAGGGGGTGAACTGTTCCGGACGACCCGCCAGACGCTTCATGACGCCCAATGCGTCGAGTTGTTCGCCGCGCGACAGGCCGAGTTGGCGCCGGGCGCGATGCTGTTCGCCCCAGTGCTCCGGCAGAACTGTTTCCAGCGCGCCGTCCAGCGAGGACTTCGGCAATCCTTCCGCCGTGAGTGGCCCGCAGGGCCGGCAATCGCGGGTTGCCTTGCGAGCGGCAAGGGTCGCGCCCAAGCGCTCGCTGGCCGGGGCGTAGGCATCGGGTGTCGCGGGGACCGCGGACCAGGCGGCGAAGCCTTCCAGGATGTCGTCGATCTGTGCCTCCCAAACCCCGGTGCGGAGCGGGATCGCCAGCTTATCGCGTGCCGCGGCGCCCAAGTCCGCCAGACGCGCGGCGGCAGCGGCCTTGGCGCGGGCGCACAGGTCGCGGGCCGCCCTTTCGTCCGGCAGCAATACCTCGGCACGCAGTATGTTGGCGATGTTGGCGTCGTCCCCCGGTTCTTGCCGGGGTTGCAACTCCTCCGGGTCGACCGGGCAAGGGAAGATCAGGCAACCGGGTTGCTGCGCATGGAGCACCAGCGCTGCCGCCCGCGCCGCCTCCGACAACAGCCAGGAGCCGCACCAAAGGTCGCGGGTTCGGCGGGCGGCCTCGATCAGGCTTTGTACCGGTCCCAATGATAGGGTGATGAGATAGCGCGTCATAGTCATCCCTTCTCGAAGTAGTCCATGAAGGCGGTCAGCGGATCGGTGCCGCGTCCCTGCATGGGTTTGATTTGGTCGGCCAGGGTCCGACGTTCACTGGGATCGGCGGGCCAGGCGGGTTGCGATGGACCAGTGCCGAAATCGACCCGCACGCGCAAGGCTTGCTCCCATCCAGGTAGCAGCAAGGCCGCCGGATGCCACTGTCGGCCATTCCAATACGGACGCAGGATCAGCGGGCTGGCCATGCGGTCCAAACCGGCCGGCACCAACAGTTGCTGCGACGGATCGCCGATGTTCTCGTCCTTGAAGTGAAACACGATCGGCAGGCCGAACGCCGCGCGCGGGTAAACGCCATCGACGCCATCCTTAGGCGTATGCTTGGGCGCGTGCCGTCCGGTCTGGCGGCGGATCTCATCGGCCTCGGGCCAGCGGCTACGCCCGGCGGGACTTTGCGAGCCCGGCGCTGGCAGGTTACGGCCCAGGTCAAGCTTTTGGCGAAAATCTTTGAGTCGACCGACACTCATTTTCCAGGCATGGTCGGAGGTCGTGTCCGCTGCTCTCAGCAGGAGTCGACCGCCGCGGTCGGCGACTTCAGTTTCCGTTACCGGCGCCAGACCCTCGACCTTGACGGCCCCCAATCCGCGCCGGGTACGCGCACCGACCCCGCCAAAGCTTGCCCACCAGCGCAGCGCCGTTTCGATCTCATGGCGTTCGGTTTCGGTCAGGTCGGGATGCAAGCGCAGGCGCAGCGAGAAACCCAGGTTCGCCAGCGCCAGGCGGTGCGGCGGGATCTCCTGATGGCGCTTGTCGGGGGTCAGTTTGCCCTGTGCCGGGAACAGGGCGTAGCCCTCCGCCCAGCCAGCCACCTCGGGCATGGTTCTAAACTCTCCCGCCTTCTTGTGATTCGGCGTGTAGACGAAAGCGGGCGCAACGTTCATGCCGACGACCTTGTCGACACGCACGGCCACCTTGCTTGTCGTCGGGCCAGTACTGGCAATCCCGCCCCAGATCGCGACTTCACGCTGGAACATCGCCTCTGATTCGCCTTGCGTCAGGGCTGCTGAGGTCGGGATGGGGCCGCAGGCAATACGCCACCAATAACGCAATTGACCGCGGATTCCAGCGACACGGACCGGCAACGTTTCATCCACCTGGCCGGGCCGTACTCCACCGCCATAGAGCGGCGTTACGAGTTTGCAGGGCAAAGTCCGCCAGGTGTGGCCATCAGACTGCCCGCCGCCCGCCGCCCAAGCGGCTCGGGCGGCGTCCAGCGGGGCGGCTTGGTTGGGCTTTCTCACATGCGTTCTCCGTCTTGTGTCATCTGCGTGGGGCGTTGAGAATCGATTGGTCAGTTGGCGGGTGTGACAGGTATCATCACCCGCGCGGACGGCATCCGCGGCGCACGAAAAGCTTGTCGTGCTGAGCCCCAATCAAGCAGGTGTCGCATCTGAACGACCATCCGCCGCTTGCAGGCGATAGGCCCCAAGCCCAAACGCGGTGCCCTTGCCGACATGGGTCCATTGGCCAGCCCAGAGCACCGGCCAGACCTCGGCCAGGGCGGGGCCCTGGATGGTCAGTTCTCCGAGCAGGCCGCCCAGTTGCATCAGGCTGCCCTGGCGCGAGGAGTAGCGGGTCCAGTCGTGCCAGCGCAGGCGGCAGTCGTGCAGGGCCAGGCCGTCCATCAGGGGTGCGGCCCGGGACCACTCGAAGGTCTGCGGCTGGCCGCCGTAGAGGGCCGCGAGACGTAGCAAGCGGATGTAGAGGGGGTGCAACAGGTCGGTCAGCGTGAAGTCGCGGGGTGCGATGAAATGGCCGTCGCGTTTGATGCGCAAGGGGGTGCTGAGGTGCAGTCGGGTCGCGGCCGGGGCCGGCGGCGCTGGGGGGTTGAGGGGGGCCGCTGGTTGCTGCTGGTACTGCCCGGTTCCGGGGTCGTAGACCTGGACCCAGGTGTCCGACCCGGGGGCTGACTCCCGGTGCAGGGCGGCTACCGCGAAGCGGCCATGATCCCGCCCGATCCCAAGCTGACCGGCGTTCGCCAGGGCGTGAATCAGGTAGGGGGCCTGGTCGATGGCCGTGCCGAGCAGGGTGATGCCGAGGTCGAGGTGGTCGCCCGCCGCGTGGTGCCGGGGCGCCCGGGGGTCGATGTCGAGCACATAGGGATGGGGCAGGGCGCTGAATCCGGCGCTGTCATGACCGGGCGGGGGCGGAGTCTCGAACAGGAGGGAGTAGCAGCAGGCATGGGTCAGGAGGCACCCGGCGCAGGTCGGCTGGCGGGTGACGCAGACGGTGCGGCGCAGCCCGTGGCCGAGTAGCCCGCGCCAGGCGGAGCCCGCGTACTCCGGCAGTTCGATGGGGTCCAGGGCGCGCAACCGGAAGCGCAAGCGCGCTATTGCCGGAAAGCCGGCGGGGGCTACTCGACCCCGATGATCGTCTTCGCTCATATCGGTCCTCGATCCGTCAAGTCCACTGCTGCGCGTTCAGGTGTCCATCACCCCCATGCGGCTGACACATGCGATGGCGGGGAACTACCCTGTGTATCAGTCTCCATAATAACCCGAATTCAATTGCGCTGGACGCCGCACCCGCACCGCCGGCTCAGTCATCCAGGGCGGTCAGTTCCCGCGCCAGTTCCCCCACCCCGATGGCCTCGATCCCGTCGCCCTTGGGATAACGCTCCTGCCCGGCGTAGACCAGGAAGGCGCGGTCGGGGTTCAGATCGGCCAGGGCGGTGCGCAGGCCAGGTTCGACCTTGGGGGCCAGGCCGCGTTTGATCTCGATGGCCCAGAGGCGGTTGCCGGGCAGTTCCAGCACCAGGTCGACCTCGGCGCCGGTGGCGGTCCGATAGAAGCTCGGTTGGGAGCGCTCGGGGGCGGCGCGCAGCAGGGTTTCGATGACGAAGCCTTCCCAACTGGCCCCGGCCACCGGGTGTCCGAGCAGGTCGTCCAGGTCGTCCAGGCGCAGGAGGGTGTGGACCAGGCCGCTGTCGCGGACATAGACCTTGGGTGACTTGACCAGGCGCTTGCGGACGTTCGCGAAGTAGGGGGGCAGACGCCGGACGAGCAGCAGGTCGACCATCAGGTCCAGATAGCGGGCAATGGTCTTGCCATCGACGGCAAGGGCGCGGGCCAACTCGGCGGCGTTGTTCAGTCCGCCCTGGGCATGGGCGAGCATGGTCCAGAACCGCCGCAGCGTTTCAGCGGGGATGCGGGGCCCGAGTTGGGGGATGTCGCGCTCCAGATAGGTGCGGATGAAGCCCGCGCGCCAGGTGACGCTGTCGGCTTCGGTCGCGGCGAGGAAGCTGCGCGGGAAGCCGCCGCGGGTCCAGAGCCGCGACTGGTCGGCGGGGTCGACCTCGCGCAGGTCGAACGGTGACAACTCCAGATAGGCGATGCGCCCGGCCAGGCTCTCGCTCGATTGCTGCAGGAGGTCCATGGAGGCGGACCCGAGCAGCAGGAACTGCCCGGCGGCCTCGCCCGCCCGGATGCGCTCGTCGATGAGCCCGCGCAAGACCTGGAAGAGGCTCGGGAGGCGCTGGACCTCGTCGATGATGGTCAGGAGACCGCCGCGCGCGCCCAGATAGCCGCGGGCGTCCGCGAGCCGTTCGAGGTCCGCCGGGTTCTCAAGATCCAGATAAAGCGCGCCCGCGGCGGCCGGGCAGGCGCGGGCCAGGGTGGTCTTGCCGACCTGGCGGGGTCCGAGCAGGGCGACCGCGGGGAATTGGCGCAGGCGCTGTTCCAGGCGGGTCTCAAGTGTGCGGGGGATCATGGTTGCAATTGTGGAGTGCGATGCCGGATTTGCAAGTTCCATGGTCCGCGCAGCGGACCCTACGGGTGGTCCACGCAGTCCCGGGGGCAGTACACTTGATTCGCAGGCCAGGGGCTGCCGGACAATATCAGTAGGCCAAGGCGCCGATCGGCCGCGATCAGGCCCGCGGTCGCACCACGGTCACCGGGCAGGGGGCATAGGCGAGTACCCGGCGGGCGATGGAGCCGATCAGCCAGCGCTCGAACAGGGTGCGTCCGCGGTGGCCGACGACGATGTGGTCGATGCCGTGACCCTCGGCATAGCCCAGGATCTGCTCCGCCGGGTGACCCACCTTGACCGCGAAGCGGGTCTTGAGTCCCTCGACCCTGGGCTTCAGGGCCTGCAGGGCCTGGGCATAGTGGCCGCGCGCCGCGTTGATGAGGACCTCGGTCTGCTGGTCCTCGCCGATATCCGGCGGATGGGCGACCGCCAGCACGTGCAGCTCGGCGCCGTACCGGCCGGCCATGTCCAGGGCGAAATCAAAGGCGGCGCGGGCCGATTCCGAACCGTCGTAGCCGACGAGCAGCCGCGCGATCATGGCTCAGAGGTGCCGCATCAGCCCCAGGACGCCGATGACGATCAGATAGATGGCCACGAAATAGCTCAAGAACCTGGGGATGAGCAGGATCAGAATGCCGAGCAGGAGCGAGATGGCCGGCTCGATCAGGAGTTGGTTCAAGTACAGATGCATCGGATGGCTCCGGCGTCGGTTGAACGGTGTGCGCGGGTGCGCGACGCGCCGCGATGGCAGGGGGCCGCCCGCGGGCGCGCGGGCGACCCGCCCCCGCTGACGGGCGCCCATCATACCCTGAAAACACTTGCCGCACGGCGCCGGACCGGGGAGACTCGCGCCCTGACCGGGACCTGGGGCCCGGTATTTCCGCGGCGCGCCCGGCGCGGCGCGACCTGACCAGCGGACGCATCCATGGCAATCCGACCCAGTCCCGGCCCCGCGGCCTGGGACCCCTTCAGGCACCGCGCCTTCACCCTGCTCTGGGCCGCCACGGTGGTCTCCAACATCGGCACCGGGATGAACACCGTGGGCGCCGGCTGGCTGATGACCACCCTGGCCCCGGACCCCTTGACGGTGGCCCTGGTGCAGGTGGCGACCACGGCCCCGGCCTTTCTGCTGGCGCTGCCATCCGGGGCCCTGGCCGACATCTTCGACCGCCGCAAGCTCTTGCTCGCGGTCAACGCCGCCATGGCCCTGGTGGCGGCCGTCCTGGCGGTCCTGGTCGGGCTCGGGCGGATGAACGCCGTGCTGCTCCTGTGCTTCACCTTCCTGCTGGGCGCGGGCGCGGCCTTCATCACCCCGGCCTGGCTGGCCATAGTCCCGCAACTGGTGCCGCGGGCGATCCTGGGTCCGGCCATCGCGCTCAACTCCATGGGGGTCAATGTCAGCCGCGCCATCGGTCCGGCCGTGGCGGGGGCCCTGATCGTCTGGCTGGGCTTTGCCGCACCCTTCACCGGCAATGCCCTGAGCTTCCTGGTCATCGTCGCGGCCCTGGCCTGGTGGCGGCCGGCCGCCGCGGCCGGCTCCGCCCTGCCGGCCGAGGGCCTGGGGGAGGCCCTGCGCAACGGCCTGCGCTACGCCCTGCACAGCGCACCGCTGCGGGCGGCCCTGGTGCGCGGGGTCGCCTTCTTCCTCTCCGCCAGCGCCTACTGGGCGCTCCTGCCGGTCATCGCCAAGACCTCGCTTGAGGGCGGCGCCAGCCTCTATGGTGTCCTGATGGGCTGCGTGGGGGCCGGCGCGGTGCTCGGTGCCCTGCTGCTGCCGCGCGTGCAGCCGCGCCTGGGCCCCGACGGCACCGTCACCGTCGGCAGCCTGCTGACCGCCCTGGTGCTGGCCGCCTTCTCGCTGATCGCCAATCCCTATGCGGCGGCCGCCGCGTCCCTGCTCGCGGGCGTCTCCTGGATCTTCGTGCTGTCGAGCCTCCAGGTCGCGGCCCAACTGGCGCTGCCCAATTGGGTGCGGGCGCGCGGTCTGTCGCTGTTCCTGACCCTGTTCTTCGGCACCATGGCCCTGGGCTCGGTCATCTGGGGCCTGATTGCCTCGGTGCACGGGGTCGACGAGGCCCTGCTGATCGCCGCCGGCCTGGCCCTGCTGACGCTGGCCGCCACCTGGCGGGTCAGGGTGGGGCAGGGTGAAGCCTTGGACCTGGCGCCATCGATGCATTGGCCCGCGCCCCTGGTCCGGCTGGACACGCCGCAGGAGCGCGGCCCGGTCATGACGATGATCCAATACGATATCGAGCCCGCGGCCGTTGCGACCTTCCTGACCCTGATGGCGGAGCAGGCCCAGGCGCGGCGCCGACTCGGGGCCGTCCACTGGTGGATCATGGAGGACGCTACCGCGCCCGGTCTTTACGTCGAGTATTTCGTCGAGGGCACCTGGCTCAGCCACCTGCGCCACCACGAGCGGGTCAGCGGGGCGGACCGACTGCTCCAGGGGCGTATCCGGGCCCTGCATCGCGGGCCCCAGCCGCCGCTGGTGCGCCACCTGCTGGCGCCGCCGGCGGTCGGACCGGGCACGGGCGGGGCGGTGTACGGGGACTGACTGCACGCCGCCCGTCGGCGCGAACGCGATTACGGTGGGTGCAGCGGTCCGCACAGCGGACCCTACGGGAGCAACCGCCGCGCCGGGGTCGTAGGGTCCGCTGTGCGGACCATGTTCAGGTCCCCGCGCGGCCCGTCGCGGCTGAAGCCGCTCCCACAAGGTCGCTGGGCGACTGTCGCGGACCTGGGCTTGATCATGAGGGAGACGGGGGCACCTGGACCCTGGCGCTTGAGGTGCGCGGGGCTGCCCCCAGCTTCGGGGGCCTTGTCCAGTTCTCCCTCAAGCCTATCCGCAACCGGAGCCCATTGATATGCATCGGACCCATGCCCCCCGAGCCTCTTCCCATCTGCTGCTCGCCGTGGCGCTCGCGCTGCCCGGGGCGGCCTTCGCCTACGGTGAGAAGGACGCGATCCGCGACTGCGAGAGCCGCATCCGCAGCGAATACAAGTTGAGCGACCTGCGCGACGCCAGCGCGGAGCGCCTGAGCGACACCGCGCTGCACTTCAAGGTGCAGGGCCTTGCCAAGGTCGACGGGAACAAGCACCCCTGGACCTGCGAGGTCAAGAACCGCCATGTGACCGCCGCCGAGTACAGCGGGCCCAAACCCAAGGGCCTGGGGACGGCCGAGAAGCTCGCCATCGGCGCCGCCGCGGTCGTCGCCGGCGGTATCGCCGTCAACGAGATGAACAAGCAGGGGGCGGCCGGTCAAACCGCCCCCGGGGCGGGCGGCGCCAAGGGGCTCCAGGACCTGGTCGGCGCGCGCGGAAGCAGCGGCGAGACTGAACTGGGGCAGCGCGGCTACAAATATGTCAAGGGCGAAAAGGGCGGCAGCAGCTCCTACACCAACTGGCGCAAGGGCTCCCAGTGCGTCATCGTGCGCACCACCAACGGGCGTTACGCCTCGATCGTCGACGCGCCCATGGCCGACTGCCGGTAACCCCGCGGTTTGCCACCGGGGTGCCGCACAGCGCCCCGTGCGTCCGTAGTCCAATAGCGAGTGGGGGTATCGCCTCGGTTAGCCGGGTGCAATGGACTGCGCTGTCGCTTGTCCACCCTACGGCCGGCCCGCCCGCGGTGGGGCTCGTTCCCAATGGGGTTAAGTTAAGCCACGCTGGCTCCCACGCAGGAGCGTGGGAACGAGACGCCCGCGCCGGACCGCCTCGCGCTTGACTTGACGGCCTTGGGCTAGTTTCCGAACCAGCCGACGTTGTTGCTCCAGCGGTTGGCGTTGTTGTAGTCACTGCGGCGGTTGCTGTTGTAGGAGCCGTTGCCGTTATTCTGTCGGTTGCTGTTGTAGTAACCGTTGTCGTAGTTTTGGCGATTATTGTTGTAATAGCCGTTGCTGTTGTTGCGGCCGTTATCGTTGTAGTAACGGTTGCTGTTGTTGTCATTGTTCGGGGTGATGACCCGCCCGATGAGCCCGCCGACCGCGGCCCCGCCCAGGGTGCCGCCAAGGCCCCCGTTCGTGAGGGCCGCGCCGGCGACGCCGCCGATACCGGCGCCCGCCAGGGTATTCTGGTCCTGCTGTGACATACCGGCACAGCCGGCCAGACCGATCAGTGCGGCGACGGCTGCCAGGCCGCGGACGAATCTCTGTTGCGCTGTCATGTGATGTGCTCTTATTGCGTGCGGGGGATCGGGCTGCCGGGGCAGGCCGATTGAATCTGTGATTCAAGGCGCCCCGGCAGGCGTTCTCAAGCGACGGCGGCTCATCAGGAGTGACGATGCAGTGGGCCGTCGCTTGGCCTGACAGACAGATTAGCGCGCGGGACGGGCGGGGGTCGGTACGGTTGCACGCATAGTATCTCCTATTCTTCTTCGTGTCTTTGCGCCTTTGTGAGAGAATTCCTCTGCTTCCTGGCACCTGGGTACGAACCCGATGCCGTTGGGTTAAGCCACGCTTGCTCCCACGCTCCTGCGCTCATCGTTATACATAACTCCGTAAGTAACTGTTTATAAAGGCATCTGCGTTGTTGGCGAAGATTGCCGATACGTCGAAAAATCAGTGAGTTAGGCTGTCTCGCGGGCACTTATGTATAAGGATGAGCGCTCCTGCGTGGGAGCAAGAGCGGGCGCTGCGCGTCCATTGATCAGACGGGACGCGGAGCGCCCGCCCGGCATTCTTATGCAGGAGCGTCACGGCCATTAAGTTAAGCCTCACTTCCAGTCCGGCCCGGCCTGGGAGCGCCGCACCCCAGTGCGGCGCGATCTCGCAGATAACCCCGGCGGCGCGGGTTGAGCAGAGACCG
>NZ_CAIKKU010000813.1 GCF_903828115.1 uncultured Thiodictyon sp.
CGCCGCCGCCGAAGCCGCCGTTCCTCTGGCCGTTGCTGCCGCCCGATCCCCCGTAGAGGCCGGTACCGCCATAGCCGCCAGGCTTGCCCGTGGCGGCAGCGAAGAGCCCGCCCCCGCCCGAGTTGCTCTTGCCGAACATGCCGGCGCCACCATAGGTGCCTAGCCCGCCAGATCCTTTGCCTCCGGTGGCGTTATTGCCGGAAAAGCTCACATTCTCGACCCTGACCGTGCCGTTATAGACGAACAGCGCACCGCCCAGGCCCGCCCCGGCGCCACCCCACCGGCCATCCCCACCCTGCGCCTTGCCGTTGCTGAGGTTGAGATTCTTGATCACCACGATGCCCGACTTGACGAACAGCGGGCGGTAGGTGCTGCCGCCGCTGATGGTGCGGGTGGTGGCGTCGCTCTGCAGGGTGAGGTTGGAATCGATCAGGCGCGTCATCACCCCGGTCAGGGTCACGTTGGTCTGGAGCGTGATGGTGTCGTTGGTGCAGCCGCCGCCCGGGTGGCCGTTCGCATAGATCGTGGCGCCGCCGTTGTTGGCGGTCGCGATGGCCCAACTGAGCGTGTTGGCGGTGCCGCCGGTGCCGTTGTCGTTGGCGACGGTGACCACGCAGTCGACGGCCGCCCGGGCCGCCGGGCCGCTCAGTGCGAGTGCGATGGCCAATGCCAGCCGGTTGGGGGTCGAGGGGTGGCTGTTCATCCGGGGTGTTCCTGTGGTGCGTCCGCCAGACCGGGGTAGAAGGTCTGGTAGTAGTCGTTGAAGTGGCGTTGCAGGTCGGCCGCGATGCGCGTCGGTACCGGGTGGGGGGCCGGCGGCTGGATGCGGGGGAAGGTGCGGTGTGGGTACTTGCAGCGATAGTGGCTGTCGCTCTCGTGCGGGTACACCGGCAGGTCGGCGGGGTCCAACGGAGTGGGGGCGAGCCCGAGCCAGCGGTGCAGGTCCGCCAGCGCGGCCACCGGCGCGGCCACCAGGTGCTCGAAGACCACGTAATAGAGCCGCCGCTGCCAGTCGTCCGGGCAGTCCTGGAGCGCCTCGATCGCCTTGAGCGGGGCGCCGATCAGCCCGTCGGCGGCGAGCAGCCGGTCGGCGCGGGCATAGGGCGAGAGGTGCGCCAGGTGGTCGGGGAAGTCGAGCAGGCGGGTGCGGGCGTGCTGCGCCTCGATGGAGCCCAGGATTTGGCCCAGCTCGCGCACGCACACCAGCATCCGGAACTCGGGGTCGAACGACTGGACGGTCTCGATCTGCGCGAGCCAGCCGCGGTGCTTGTCCACCACCCAGGGGCGCTCGGTCTCGGCCGCCCAGCCGGCGACGAAGCCGGCCCAGGCGCGCGTGAGGCGGGCGTAGGCGCGCTCGAAGTCGCCGTCGAGCTGGGCCAGCAGGAACTCGTTGTCGCTCCACTGGTGGCGCAGTTGGGTGAGGATCTGGCACAGCGGGGAGGAGTGCCCGGTGCTGTGGATGGCGGGGTGCAGCCCGAGCAACTGGCACAGCAGGGTGGAGCCGGCGCGCGGGAGGCCGGTGACATAGAGCAGGCGCGGGGGCGGGGTCGCTCCGGGTTGGTGGTCTGCCGTCAGGGGCGGCACGCGCAGGGGCTCATGCGGGGGTCTTCATCGGTTGGGTTGCGGTTGGCAGCCCCGGGCCCGGTTCGGCCGGGCTGCCATAACCGTCCAATGCTAGATGATTGTGGGGCTTTATCTGTAAAGATTTGTATCGTTCGGAGCCTGGGCGGCGGCGTTGGCGGCCGTGGGAACCGCGCCGGAGAACTGATGTGGTGACCGAGATCCCGGGTACGCTGTCCTGGTCGTTGTCGTTGTCGGTTTGGTGATCGGGTTGTTAGTTTTAGA
>NZ_CAIKKU010000814.1 GCF_903828115.1 uncultured Thiodictyon sp.
ACATGAAAGTCCTCTCGACCGCTAGCTCGATGGCCAGCGTGCGGGGCGGCGTAGTCAGGGCTTCCAGCCCTGACTGTTCCAACCCCGACACCGTCAGGCCAGGATGGCCTGACTACGCACTTTCACGGTAAAGCCTCGACCTCCGGTTGCGGACGGACCGCTACCGGCCGCAATGATGATCGAGGCCGAGCGGGACCGTCCCGGCGGCTGGTGCACGCCGACCGGTGTCCCGACCCGCGAGGGGATTTACCGGGACGCCTTAAACCGGGAGAATCCGACCCTCAGGTTCCCGGGGCGGGGGGTGCAATGGCAGCCCCGGCCGGGTCGAGTCCGTCCCCAGCCTTCAGCCCGAGACCTCACCGTGGCCCCATTGACCGTCTTCGAGCACCCCTTGAACGAACGCGTCCGGACCTTCCTGCGTCTGGAACACCTGTTCGAGAAGGTGGATTACTTCATGCCCCAGTATGACCCCTGGGCGACCCGGGTGGCGGTGGAGGCGCTGATCGATATCACCGCCGTCACCGCGCGCTCGGATCTCAGGACCGAGATCGCCAAGGAACTGGACCGCAACCTCGCCGCCGTGGAGCGGATCGCGAGTCAGCCGGGAGTGGACCCCAACGCCCTGGAGCGGGTCTTGAAGGACCTGGAGCGGGCACTCGCGGGCATCGCGTCGCTCACCAGCCCGATTGGCCAGACCGCGCGGGAGGACGAGTTCCTCAAGGGCGTGGCCCAGCGCAGCACCATCCCCGGCGGCGCCTGCTCCTTCGACCTGCCCCAGTATCACCATTGGCTGGTCCAGTCCCCGGAGCGGCGCCAGTCGCGCCTGGACCACTGGTTGCAGGACCTGCGGCCGGCGGACGCGGCCATCCGGCTCATGCTGTCGCTCGCGCGCAGCAGCGCCACGCCGCGCCAGGTGACGGCCGTCGGGGGCTTTTTCCAGGAGGCGTTGGACCTTCAGGCGCCGGCCCAGATGGTGCGCGTGGCCCTGCCGGGGGGCAGCAGCCGCTACCCCGAGATCAGCGGACACAAGAACCGCTTCAGCATCCGCTTCATGACCATCGAACCGCGCCTGAGACCGACCCCGACCCCGGACGATGTCGAGTTCCGTCTCACCTGCTGCGTCTTTTGAGAGACCCTATACCCATGCCCAGGCCCACCCAGGTCCCCTGCCCCCATTGCGGACGCCCCGTCGAGTGGTCGGCCGCGTCGCCGTTCCGGCCCTTTTGCAGCAAGCGCTGCAAGCTCATCGACTTGGGCGATTGGTTGGCCGAGAACCACCGCATTCCGGACGCCGGCGAGCCCTTGGAGGAGGATCAGCCGCCCGCGGATCAGGTCTGGCCGACGCATTGACCCGCGGTCGCCGTGCGATCGGTCCGCACAGCGGACCCTACGGCGCTGCACTATCGCGCCATTTTCGTTGTCGTTGTCGTTGTCGTTGTCGTTGTCGTTGTCGTTGTCGAGATTATCGTAGCGCCCCGGACACTCTCGCACCCCAAAGTGCATCCCTTCTCCGATTACGATTACGATTACGACAACGACAACGATTATGTTTGACTTGTTCTTGACGCGTCACTCGCCGGCCTTCCAGACAACACCCAACCCATCGCGCACCTTAAGGAACTACCCATGACCGACCTGCCCCTGCTGGTGAAGGCCCTGATTCTCGGCATCGTCGAGGGACTCACCGAGTTTCTCCCGATCTCCTCCACCGGTCACATGATCATCGTCGGCGACCTGCTCGACTACACCAATGAGCAGAGCAAGGTGTTCGAGATCGTGATCCAGTTCGCCGCCATCCTCGCGGTCTGTTGGCTCTATCGGGAACGCATCCTGCAAGTGGCCGCGGGCATGTGGCGACCGGGCCCGCAGCAGCGTTTCGCACTCAACATCCTGATTGCCTTCATGCCGGCGGCGGTGCTCGGATTCCTGCTCCACGGGGTCATCAAGGAGTATCTCTTCAACCCACTCACCGTCGCCGCCGCCCTGATCGTCGGCGGCCTGGTGATCCTCTGGGTGGAGCGGCGCAACCTCCCGGAAGGCTGCGCCTCAGTGGATGACATCACCTGGCAGACGGCCCTGAAGGTGGGCTTCGCGCAGGCGGTGGCGATGTTCCCCGGGGTCTCGCGGGCCGGCGCGACCATCATCGGCGGGATGCTCTTCGGCCTGTCGCGCAAGACCGCGACCGAGTTGTCGTTCTTCCTCGCCATCCCCACCATGACCGCCGCCACGGTGCTCGACATCTATAAGGCGCGCGACATCCTCTCATTCGACGACGCCCCGGTCTTCGCCGTCGGCTTCGTCTCCTCATTCATCTTCGCCATGCTCGCCATCAAGGGCCTGCTGCGCTATATCTCCCACCACAACTTCAATGCCTTCGCCTGGTACCGCATCGTCTTCGGCCTGATCGTGCTGGGCACCGCCTATACCGGGCTGGTCGACTGGCACGCTTGATACCGCGACAGGCCGCCCGTCGCGCAGTAGCCACACACCCGCCGCGCGCCTTGTCGGCACCGCCGCGCCGGGACATACTGCCGACGACGGCGCGGCGCCCGCCTTGCCCCATCGCCTGCCGAGTTGACCGCAGGCACCGAGGGCAGTCTCACCTCGCCCATGCGCGCGGTCCCGCCGGTCCGCGGTAGGGTCCGCTGTGCGGACCGGCGACCGCGAAATTGTCGTGTCGGCCGGGACCCGATCAAGGCCTGCCGTGCGGACCAACCGTGGCGCCCAGGGCGGATTGGCCGGGGAGACGGATCAACGCCCGATCGCTGCCTGCTATACTGGGACAAGCGCACTCGGGTATTTTCGGAGTAGACACCATGATCGACATTCGCTACGAGACCGACGATGTCGTCGTCAGGATCCCCAAGGGGCTGGCCGCAGCAGGTTATATCCAGACCTTTCTGGAGCGCGTGCGAGTCGACGCGATACTGGAACACAGCGAGGCGACTGATGATCAGATTCGCGCCCTTGCCGACGAGGTGGACTCAAGCTGGTGGGCCGAGAATCGCAGTCGACTGATGGGCAGAGGGGCTGAGTGAATGCCGTCGTCGTCGATACGAACATCCTGTTTTCTATGCTGCTGAGCCGGCACGGACGGCTGCGCGATGTCCTTTTCCACGCCGGTGATACGCGCTTCTATTGCTGCCGCTTTTCCATCGTTGAGCTGTTCAAGCACAAACAGAAGTTGCTCGCGTGCTCAAAGCTGGAGGAGCCGGACCTGCTGGAAGCGCTGAATGTCATACTGGGCCGACTGTCCTTTTACGACGAGTTATCGCTCACTACCAGCAGCTTGCGCCAGGCGTTCGATCTGTGCGCGGGCATCGACGAAAAAGATACGCCGTTCGTGGCGTTGACCATTGAGTTGAACGGCGAATTGTGGTCTGGCGACAAGGAGCTCGTACGTGGCCTACGAGATAAAGGGTTCCAGCGGATCTTCATCCCGGAGTCAAGATAATGCAACCAATCCGCCAAATCATCGACGACGCCCCGCATTCCGTCCAGATCCCGGCCGATCTGCAACACCGCCGTATCGAGCTGATCATCTGGCCCCTGGACCCTGCCGAGGGGGTGGCAGCACCACCCGAGTATGAACGGGCCAGGGTGGATAGGATCGTAATCCCGGATCGGGAGGAGCGTAATGCCAGGCGTTGAGTTCGTCGATACCAATTTCGACGCCGCGACGGTTTCTCCTATTGGGACTGTCAGATCCTTGCCGCCGCCCTGGAGTCCGGTTGTTCGATCCTCTACACCGAAGACCTCCAACACGGGCAGCGCATCGATGGACTCACCGTCATCGACCCGTTCAAACCTGATCCGACGGTTGATTCCGGCATCCCGACAGGGGACACTTCGCCCCTGCCGTCGCCTCCGGGCGGCCCCTGGACCAGCGAGTGATCCCCGATGCATCAACTGTTGACCCTCGGCAGCACGCTCGCGACCGCGAGCGGCCACCCCTGCACCATCGAGACCTTCCTCGGCGGCGGCGGACAGGGTGAGGTCTACCGCGTCCTGGTCGAGGGCCGGCCCTTCGCACTCAAGTGGTACTTCCCGCAACAGGCGACCCCGGCCCAACGCCAGGCCTTGGCGATCCTGGTCGACAAGGGTCCGCCGAGCGCCGGGTTCCTCTGGCCGCTGGAACTGATCGAGGCCCCGGCCCCCGCCCCCGGCACGGCCGGCTTCGGCTACCTGATGCCGCTACGCGAGGCACGCCACAAGGGCCTGGTGGACCTGATGAAGCGGCGCGTCGATCCGAGCTTCCGCGTGCTGAGCCTCGCCGGGCTGCAACTGGCCCAGGCCTTTCTCAGGCTGCACGCCCAGGGCCTCTGTTACCGCGACATCTCCTTCGGCAATGTCTTCTTCGACCCCGCCACCGGCGAGATTGCGGTCTGCGACAACGACAATGTCGCCATCGACGGCCAGGGCACTGGCGGCATCCTCGGCACCCCGCGCTTCATCGCCCCGGAGATCGTCCGCGGCGAGGCCGCCCCCAGCACCCAGACCGACCTCTTCTCGCTCGCGGTGCTGCTCTTCTATCTCTTCCACGTCCATCACCCGCTGGAGGGGAGCCGGGAGGCGGCGATCAAGTGCTTCGACCTGCCGGCCATGAACCGGCTCTACGGCACCGAGCCCTGCTTCATCTTCGACCCCGCGGACGCCGGCAACCGCCCGCTGCCCGGGCTGCACGACAATGCACTGGCCCACTGGCCCATCTACCCGCAATTCCTGCGCGACCTGTTCACCCAGGCCTTCACCGCCGGCCTGCACGACCCCGCCGAGCGCGTCCGCGAGAGCATCTGGAGCAGCGCCCTCGCGCGGCTCGCCGACAGCATCTTCTACTGCGGCCAGTGCGGCGCCGAGAACTTCTACGATGCCGAGGCCGCCGCCGGCCCGCCCGGTCCCTGCTGGTCCTGCCGACGGCTGCTGACCCTGCCGTACCGGCTGCGGCTCGGGTCCCCGGGCGGGCGCCCGGCGGGACGCCAGGTGGTCATGCTCAACCACGACACCCAACTCTTCCCGCATCACCTGGACCCGGGACGCCGCTACGACTTCAGCCAGCCGCTCGCCGCCGTGCAGCAGCACCCCAGCGACCCCGGCCGTTGGGGGCTCAAGAACCTCTCCGGCGCGAAATGGGTGATGACCGGCACCGACGGCCAACTGCGCGATGTCGAGCCCGGGCGCAGCGCCGCACTCACGGCCGGGGTCCAGCTCAACCTGGGCCAGGTCGAAGGCGAGATCGCGGTCTGAACCGGCCACCGGGAGCGACACCGAACCATGGAACCCAGCGTCCGCGACACCCTGCGTCAACTGATCGTGCGCTACGGTCACGCCCTCTGCGACGACCCGCGCCGCTGCGAGGCGATGCTGCGCGACCTGTGCGGGCAGCACAAGCGCGAGGTCTTCATCCTCGTCAGCGCCCTGAGACAGCGGGTCGCGGCCGATCTGCTCGGCGGTGGCGGTGGATTGCCGACGCCGTTGTTACTTGGGCGGCTACGCAAGCGACTGGAGGACGAATTGGGGCTGAGCGGCGAGGCGGCACACTGGGCGGTGGAGACCTGGGCCCTGGCGCTCGGGGTCATCGCCGGGCCGGTGATCGTTCCCGCGCCAACTCCGACACCTGCCGCCGCACTTCAGCCCCCGCCCAAGCCCGCGAAGGAGACCCGGCCGCCGCCTAAACAGATCGCGATATACCCTGCGCACTCGTCCGCCCCGCCCAAGTCCGCCAAGGAGAGCCAGCCGCCACCCCTTCCGACCTTCCGCGACCGCTTCAAGGACGGCGGGGAGGGGCCGGAGATGGTCCGGCTCCCGCCCGGACGCTTCCTCATGGGCGCGCCAGCGGGGGACGACCTGGCCAACGCAAGTGAAAGGCCCCAGCATGAGGTCCGGATCGCGCGGCCCTTCGCTATCGGCCGCTTCCCGGTCACCTTCGAGGACTACGACCGATTCGTCCGCGCTACCTGGCAGTCGATGGCCAAGCGCGGCTTTTGGGCACTTCATTTTGGCGGGGCGGGGAACAAGCAACCTGAGCTTCCTGACGACAACGGCTGGGGCCGCGGCCGGCGACCGGTCATCAACGTCACCTGGCATGACGCCGTGGCCTACTGCGTCTGGCTCGCCGGACAGACCGGCCGGACCTATCGCCTGCCAACCGAGGCCGAGTGGGAATATGCCGGCCGGGCCGGGACCGCGACCCGCTGGTCCTGTGGCGATGACGCGCAGGCACTGAGCGATCATGCCTGGTTCGGCGCCAACTCCGGCGGCAGGCCTCACCCGGTCGGCGAGAAGCTCCCCAACCCTGGGGGCTCCACGACATCCACGGGAATGTCTGGGAGTGGGTACAGGACGGCTGGCACGTCGACTATACGGGTGCCCCGACCGATGGCTCGGCGTGGCGCGCATCCAGCGATACCGCTGGCCGGGTGTTGCGCGGCGGTTCCTGGAACGGCGGCGCGGGGAGCACGCGCGTGTTGTCCCGCCCCGGGGGTGGCCCCGACTCTGGCGGCGTTGATCTCGGTCTGCGGCTTGCCCAGGATCTTTGACCTTTATGACTCTTACCCTTTTCTCTTTCTCTCGTGCCCAAGCTCTGCTTGGGCGCGCGGTCCCTGAAACGCTGCTTCCCGAGCCAATGACACAAAGCAAAGCTTTGAGAACCGCATTCCCAAGCGGAACTTGGGTATGAGTGAACCTGGAGCAACGACATCCATGGAACCCAGCGTCCGCGACACCCTGCGTCAGCTGATCGCGCGTTACGGTCACAGCCTCTGCGACGACCCGCGCCGCTGCGAGGCGATGCTGCGCGACCTGTGCGGGCAGCACAAGCGCGAGGTCTTCATCCTCGTCAGCGCTCTGCGACAGCGGGTCGCGGCCGATCTGCTCGGCGGCAGTAGTGGGCTGCCAACGCCGCTCTTGCTCGGGCGGCTGCGCCAGCGGCTGGAGGACGAACTGGCGTTGACCGGCGAGGCGGCGCACTGGGCAGTGGAGACCTGGGCCCTGGTGCTCGGGGTCATTGCCGAGCCGATGGCGATCATTGCGCCAGCGCGTGCCCAGTCCCCCATTGCCATCGACTCACCGGGCGTCACCTGGGCCATTGAGGCCGAGCGGGAGTTGAAAAAGATCCCCTTCTTCCTCCGTGCCAGCGCGCGTCGCGCGACTGAACTTTTCGCCACTGAACACGGCATTCATACGATTACCCTGGAGACGCTCTACGATGCGAAAGCGCACTTCGGACGCTAGCCGTTTCCCTCGTGCTCAAGCTCCGCTTGGGCATGGTGTCCGGGAAAATCTGCTTCCTGAGACAATAACGCAAGAAAGACTATGCGAGCCGCATTTCCATGCGGTATTTATGGGTTAGTGAACCTGGAGCAACGACATCCATGGAACCCAGCGTCCGCGACACCCTGCGTCAGCTGATCGCGCGTTACGGTCACAGCCTCTGCGACGACCCGCGCCGCTGCGAGGCAATGCTGCGCGACCTGTGCGGGCAGCACAAGCGCGAGGTCTTCATCCTCGTCAGCGCCCTGAGACAGCGGGTCGCGGCCGATCTGCTCGGCGGCAGCGGCGCTCTGCCGACACCGCTCCTGCTCGGGCGGCTGCGCAAGCGGCTGGAGGACGAACTGGCGCTGACCGGCGAGGCGGCGCACTGGGCGGTGGAGACCTGGGCCCTGGCGCTCGGGATCATCGCTGGCCCGGTGATCTTTCCCACGCCAACCCCGACGCCTGCCGCCGCACCCCCGCCCCCGCCCAAGCCCGCCAAGGAGCCCCAGCCCCCGCCCAAGCCGACCTTCCGCGACCGCCTCAAGGACGGTAGCGAGGGGCCGGAGATGGTCAGACTCCCGCCCGGACGCTTTCTCATGGGCGCGCCAGCGGAGGACGACCTGGCCGACGCAAAAGAAAGGCCCCAGCACGAGGTCCGGATCGCGCGCCCCTTCGCCATCGGTCGCTTCCCGGTCACCTTCGAGGACTACGACCGATTCGTTGCTGCTACGAACCGCCAACCACCAGATGACGAAGGCTGGGGCCGCGGCCGGCGCCCGGTCATCAACGTCTCCTGGAGAGATGCCGTAGTCTACTGCGTCTGGCTGAGCGCAAAGACCGGCCGGACCTATCGCCTGCCGAGCGAGGCCGAGTGGGAATATGCCGGCCGGGCCGGTACCGCGACCCGCTGGTCATACGGCGATGACGAGAAGACGCTGGGCGACTATGCCTGGTTTTGCGACAACTCCGGCGGCAGGACGCATCCGGTCGGCGAGAAGCGCCCCAACCCCTGGGGGCTCCACGACATCGACGGGAATGTCTTGGAGTGGGTACAGGACGTCTGGCACAAGGACTATGCGGGTGCCCCGACCGATGGCTCGGCGTGGGGCGCACCCAGCAACGCATCCAGCTCCAGCAATCCCGCTGGCCGGGGGGTGCGCGGCGGTTCCTGTGGCGGCAACGCGGGGGGCAACCGCGTGTCGAGCCGCGGCTGGCACGGTCCCGCCGACCGCGACGGCTTCCTCGGTCTGCGGCTGGCCCAGGACCTTTGACCTTTATCCTTATATGACCCCATGACCGAAGACCCCACTGCCAATGCTGACGAATCGGTTACGCCGGACTACGATTCCCCCTGGAAAGAGGCCATCGACGCCTGGTTACCGCCGTTCATGGCGCTGTTCTTCCCGACCGTCCACGCTCTGATCGACTGGGAGCGCCCCTATGAATTCCTGGATGCTGAGCTACAGCGCATCACCGGCGATTCCACCATCGGCCGCCGCTATGCCGACCGCCTGGTCAAGGTCTACAGCCGCGAGGGGTTGGAGGTCTGGCTGTTGCTGCATATCGAGATCCAGGGACAGGCCGAGGCCGGGTTCCCGGAACGGATGTTCCAGTATTGGTATCGCATCTACGACCGCTTCGGCGGGATCGAGACCATCAGCCTGGCGCTCCTGACCAACGACCGGGCCGACGGCGAGACCGCGCAATACCGCCGCGAACGCGACGGCTGCGGGGTCCGCTTCCGCTTTCGCGTCCACACCCTGCTGTCCTGGGATGAAGCGGACTTGGCCCAGCGCGCGGCCGACAACCCCTTCGCGGTGGTCGCGCTGGCCCAGCTCGCGGCCCACCGGCGCTCCAGCGACCCCGAGCGTAAGGTGCGCAAGGGTGAGATCATCGCCTTGTTGTATCGTTACCGCTACGCGCGCGACGAGGCGCTGAAACTCCTGCGCTTCATCGACTGGCTGATCCGCCTGCCGCGCGGGCTCGAACTGGCACTGCGGCAGGAACTGGCTGAACTGGAGGAGCAAACCAAGATGTCATACGTTACGAGTTGGGAACAACTGGCGCGGGAGGAAGGGCTCGAACAGGGCCGGCGGGAGGGCTGGCAGGAAGGTCAACAGGCGGGCTGGCAGGCAGGCCAACAGGAAGGCGAGGCCAAAGCCCTGCTCCGACTGCTGCAAGCCAAGTTCGGTCCGCCGACGCCGGACCTTGTGGCCCGCGTGCAGGCGGCCGAACCGGATCAGATCGAGGTCTGGCTCACCCGTATCCTGACCGCGAACAGCCCGCATGAGGTGTTCGACACGCACTGAGCTGCGCCCTTTCCGAAAAGCAGTGCGTCCCGGATGACGCAAAGCAGAAGTTCGAGAACCGCATTCCCAGGGGGAGCTTGGGAACAAGTGACACGGGTAACGAATACAACAGAGGTCTCACATGGCACTGCATATCGTCAACCAGGAAGCGGATCGACTCGCGCGCGAGCTTGCGCAACTGACCAACGAGAACCTCTCCGCGGTCGTGGTGCGCGCACTGCGCGAGCAGGCGCAGCGCCTGCGCGAGGTCGCGGGCCGCGGCGCAAACCTTGCGCAGATGCGCGAGATTGCTGCCCGCAGTGCGCGCAAGTGCGGCGCGGACCGGCGCAGCCACGAGGAAATCATCGGCTACGACGAACAGGGCTTGCCAATCTGATGGTTATCGATACCTCGGCAATCATTGCCATCCTTTCTAGCTCCCACGCTCCAGCGTGGGAGCAAGTGCGGACGCTCCAGCGTCCCGTCGGCCGATGCGCCGCTGGAGCGGCGGAACGGCATTCCCACGCTGGAGCGTGGGAACGAGAAGATGATAGGTTCACTGAAGATTGCCGATGACCGAAAACCCCGCCGCCAATCCCGACGCATCCCATGCAACGGACTACGATTCCCCCTGGAAAGAGGCCATCGACGCCTGGCTACCGCCATTCATGGCGCTGTTCTTCCCGTCCGTCCACGCCCTGATCGACTGGGACCGCCCCTATGAATTCCTGGATGCCGAGCTACAGCGCATCACCGGCGACTCCACCATCGGCCGCCGGTATGCCGACCGCCTGGTCAAGGTCTACAGTCGCGAGGGGTTGGAGGTCTGGCTGCTGCTGCATATCGAGATCCAAGGCCAGGCCGAGGCCGGGTTCCCGGAACGGATGTTCCAGTATTGGTATCGTTATCGGTACGGCCGCGAGGATGCGATCAAGTTGCTGCGCTTCATCGACTGGCTGATCCGCCTGCCGCGCGGGCTCGAACTGGCACTGCGGCAAGAACTGGCTGAACTGGAGGAGCAAACCAAGATGTCATACGTTACGAGTTGGGAACGCTTTGCCCGCGAGGAAGGGCTCGAACAGGGCCGGCGGGAGGGCTGGCAGGAAGGTCAACAGGCGGGTTGGCAGGCAGGCCAACAGGAAGGCGAGGCCAAAGCCCTGCTCCGACTGCTGCAAGCCAAGTTCGGTCCGCCGACGCCGGACCTTGTGGCCCGCGTGCAGGCAGCCGAACCGGATCAGATCGAGGCCTGGCTCACCCGTATCCTGACCGCAAACAGCCAGCATGAGGTTTTCGACACGCACTGAAATGCGACCTTTCGGGGAAACGCTGGGAATTCGTGCACATTCGCGAAGCTTGGAAACGAGTAACCAGTTAGATCAATCCGACCAATCACGCTAAGGAGACAGCCCAATGGCAAAACGCCCCGGCGGCGAGCTGGCGACCCGCCCGCTGCACTTCATCTGGATCGCCGACTGCTCGGGCTCAATGTCCGTGGACGGCAAGATCCAGTCGCTCAATACCGCGATCCGCGAGGCCCTGCCGCACATGCGCACGGTGGCGAACGAGAACCCCAATGCCGAGGTCCTGGTGCGCTCTCTGGCCTTCGGGAGCGGCGCCCAATGGCAGGTTTCGCAGCCCACACCGGTCGCCGATTTCAAATGGACCGACCTGCAGACCAACGGGCTGACCGATATGGGCCTGGGGTTGCGCATGGTGGCCGAGCAGTTGCAGATGCCGCCGATGACCGACCGCGCCCTGCCGCCGGTGCTGGTGCTGATCTCCGACGGCCAGCCCACCGACGACTTCAGCGGCGGGCTCGCGGCCCTGATGCGGGAGCCCTGGGGCAAGAAGGCGGTACGCATCGCCATTGCCATCGGCGAGGACGCGGATACGGAGGTCCTGCAGCGCTTCATCGGCCATGCGGAGGTCAAGCCGCTCCAGGCCAACAACCCCGAGACCCTGGTTCGGCATATCAAGTGGGTCTCGACCGCGGTGCTCAAGTCCGCCTCGGCCCCGGCGAGCCAGGCGGCCGGGCTCGCGGCGGGGCAGAACGTGCCGATCCCGGCCCCGCCGACGGCGCCCACCGGCCCGCAGGCACCGGACGATGTCTGGTAGCCCGGGGACCGGCGCTGCCCCAGTCGGCTGGCGGGCGCTGCGGGCCAGCGTGCGCGGGGCTGCCCATCTGCGCTCCGAACTGCCGAATCAGGACGCGGTGCGCATCGCCCCCGGTGCCCGCGTGGACGGGGCGGATTGCGGCGACGCCGCGGCCCTGGTCTTGGCGCTCGCCGACGGTCACGGCAGCCCGAAGAGCTTTCGCAGCCAACAGGGCGCGCGCCTCGCCGTGGCCGTGGCCTTGCAAACCGCCGGTCAACTGCCGCTCACGGCGCCCCCGACCCTGCGCAAGCGCTGGGCCGAGGAACAGTGGCCCACGGCACTGGTGCGCGGGTGGCAGGCGGGCGTGGCGCGCAAGCTCGCGCGCCGGCCCTTCACCGCGCTGGAACTCGGCGCCCTGGATGAGCCGGGCCGGCGGCAGCTCGAGGTCAACCCGGCGCTGGCCTACGGTTCGACGCTGCTGACCGTCGTGGTGGGACCCACGTTCATCCTCTATCTGCAACTCGGCGATGGCGACCTGCTGACGGTCTCGGCCGACGGCGAGGTCGGGCGCCCCCTGCCCCCGGACGCGCGACTGATGGGGAACGAGACCACCTCGCTCTGCGCCCCGCGGGCCGCAGACGAGGTGCGGGTGTACTGCCAAACCCTGGCCGGGGCGCCGCCCGCGCTGATCCTCGCCGCCAGCGACGGCTACGCCAACGCCTTTCGCGACGATGAGGGCTTCCGGCAGGTGGCACATGACCTCTGGGCGATGCTGCGCGACGAGGGCGAGGCGGGGGTGAAGCCGCACCTGCGCGGCTGGCTCGATGAGGCATCCCAGCAGGGCAGCGGCGACGACATCAGCGTCGGCATCCTGTGGCGGGCACCTTGAGGCGGCGCGCCTGACCCGCCGACCCCAGCAGAGACGGCCACAAGAGGTTGCCGTTCCCCTCGCACCCTGCCACGATTGGACCCGCGCCCCACCGAAACGGGCGGTCTGCCGCTCAGGGCACCCGTTCGGTGGCCGGAACAAGAACCAAAGAGGGTGCCCGGCAGGGTCCCCCGCACGAGGACCGATGTGTTGCGACCCGGCACCGTCATCGACACCGCGCGGCCCGCGGGCCCGGCGCCCGCGTCACCCACCAGTCCCGCGCCCGTCCCGGCGGCCGCCGCCTTGCCCGCGGCCGGCGCTGCCACTCCAAACCACTCGCCATAGAGGAGATCACGGTGCAAACCATCGAGCTGAAGGCGCCCCTGGATGGCGTCATCCTGCCACTGGAACAGGTCCCGGACCCGGTCTTCGCCCAGAAGATGGTGGGCGACGGGGTGTCCATCGATCCGTTGTCCCAGGTCCTGGTCGCGCCCTGTGCGGGGGTCGTGACGAACGTCCATCGGGCCGGCCATGCGGTGACCCTGACCACGCCCACCGGCGTCGAGCTGATGATGCACATCGGCCTGGACACGGTGAATCTGAAGGGCGAGGGCTTCACCCCCAAGGTCGTCGCGGGACAGACGGTGGCCGCGGGCGACGCCCTGATCGCCTTCGACGCGGACTTTCTGGCGACCCATGCCAAGAGCCTGCTGACCCAGATCGTGGTGACCAACGGGGAGCGGGTTGCCGCCTACCATCCGGCCAGCGGGCTGGTGCGGGCGGGCATCGATACCCTGCTGAGCCTTGACCTGGCCGAAGAGGGCGCGGCCGAGGCGCAGAGGTCCGGCAAGCGGGTGATCTCCGAGGCGGTGTTGATCCCCAACCCGACCGGGCTGCACGCCCGCCCGGCGGCGGTGCTCGCCAATCTGGCCAAGCGCTTCCAGTCGCGGGTCCTGATCCAGCGCGGCGACGATCAGGCCAACGCCAAGAGCCTGGTTTCGATCATGGGCCTGGCGATCGAGCAGGGTGACAAGGTCGTGCTGATCGCCGAGGGGCCGGACGCGGAGGAGGTGATCGCCCGCCTGGTCCCGGAGTTGGCCTCCGGTTTGGGCGACGAGGGCAGCACCCCGGCCCCGGCACCGGCCACCACCGAGATCAGCGCGGACGCCGCCCCGGCCCCGCGCCCCCGCTCCGATGACCCGAACCTGCTGCTCGGCGTGGCCGCCTCCCCGGGGCTCGCGGTGGGCAAGGTGTGGCGCCTGCGGCGCGAGGAGATCGCGGTCCAGGAGGTCGGCGAGACCGCCAACCAGGAACGGCGTCGCCTGGAGGATGCACTGGATATCGCCCGCAACCAGCTCGAGGCCCTGCAGGCGGAACTGCGCGGCCAGGCCGACCCGGCCAAGGCGGCGATCTTCGCCGCCCATCAGGAGTTGCTGGGCGACCCGGGCCTGCTCGACATCGCCGAGAGCGCTATCGCCAAGGGCAAGAGCGCCGCCTTCGCCTGGCGGGCCGCCTTCACCACCCATGCAGAAGGCCTGGCGCGGCTGCGCAACGAGCTGCTGGCCGGGCGCGCCAATGACCTGCGCGACGTGGGCCGACGGGTGCTCGCCATCATCACCGGAACGCCGCTGGAGGAGCCCCAGGCGCCGCCGGACACCATCCTGATCGCCGAGGACCTGACCCCCTCAGACACCGCCCGCCTCGACCGCGGCCGGGTGTTGGGCTTTGCGACCGTCGGCGGCGGTTCGACTTCCCACGTCGCCATCATCGCCCGCTCGCTCGATATCCCCGCGGTGGCCGGGATCGAGCCGCGCGCCATGGATCTCCCGGACGGCACGCCGGTCATCCTGGACGGCAGCAAGGGCAGCCTGCGGCTGAACCCGGACCCGCTGGAGATCGCCCGCATCAAGACCCTGAAGGAGCGCCAGGCGACCCGGCGCGCCAACGACCTGGCGGCCGCCCTGGACCCGGCGGTGACGAGCGACGGTCACCGGATCGAGGTGGTCGCCAACATCGGCGGCCTGGAGGACGCGGCCCGCTCCGTGACCCTGGGCGGTGAGGGCGTGGGCCTGCTGCGCTCCGAGTTCCTCTATATGGAGCGCACGTCCGCCCCCACCGAGGAGGATCAATACGCCATCTACTCGGCCATCGCCAAGGCGTTGGACGGACGGCCCCTGATCATCCGCACGCTCGATGTGGGCGGGGACAAACCGCTGGCCTATCTGCCGATGCCGCGCGAGGAGAACCCGATGCTCGGCATCCGCGGGGTGCGCATCGGGCTCGACCGCCCGGAGATCCTGCGCACCCAGGTGCGCGCCATCCTGCGCGCCGGCCAGGGCAACCGCCTGCGCATGATGTTCCCGATGATTGCGACGCTCGATGAGATCCGCTCGGTGAAGGGCCTGGTGGAGGAGGAGCGCGCGCGGCTGGGGGTCGCCGATGCGGTGGAACTGGGCATCATGGTGGAGGTGCCCGCGGCGGCCGTCCTGGCCCGCCAGTTCGCCCGTGAGGTGGACTTCTTCTCCATCGGCACCAACGACCTGACCCAATACACGCTCGCCATGGACCGCGGCCACCCCAAGCTCGCCGCCAAGGCGGACGCCATGAACCCGGCAGTGCTGCAACTCATCGCCCAGACCGTCGAGGGGGCCGCCGCCGAGGGCAAATGGGTGGGGGTCTGCGGCGGTCTGGCCAGCGATCCCCAGGCGGTGCCGATCCTGGTGGGCCTGGGGGTGGCGGAGCTGTCGGTCAGTGTCCCGTCCATCCCGGCGGTCAAGGCGCAGGTGCGCGCCCGCTCGCTCCCGCAATGCCAGGACCTGGCGGAGCAGGCACTCGCCCAGGACAGCGCCGCCGCGGTACGCGCCCTGGTGCCCCTGGACTACTGAGCCAGACACGCACAGCGCAAAGGCACGATAAGCGCGGGGAGCAAAGACATTCTCTCACGGAGACACAAAGACACAAAGAAAGATGGTCGTCGGTAACGGTTCAGAAGCAAGTGGTGAGGGTTCCACGCGGCTCGGGCCAGGAACCAGCCGCCCGCCGGCCGACGCTGTGCCGGTTGTTGTTGAACCGTTACCAAGTCTTTCTTCTCCGTGCCTCCGTGTCTCCGTGAGAGGATTAAAAAGCCATGGTTAACGACTTGGCCGGCGGGTCCGGCGGGCGACCCGCATGGTGTTTTCTTTGCCGCCTTCGCGCCTTTGCAATGCCTATTTTCGGAACTTAAGTGATAGCGGAATCCTGGAGAATGACATGAGTCTTCAAACCGTTTGGGGCACCACCTTCGGTGGTCTGCAAAAGATCGGCAAGGCCTTGATGCTGCCGGTCTCCGTCTTGCCGGTCGCCGGCATCCTGTTGGGTGTCGGGGCCTCCATTGCCCGCGAGGCCCAGACCCCCTGGATCGCCGAGATCGGGCGCATCATGTCCGCCTCGGGCGATGCGATCTTCATGATCCTGCCCCTGATCTTCGCCATCGGCGTGGTGCTGGGCTTCACCAAGAACGACGGCGTGGCGGCCATGGCCGCCACCGTCGGCTATTTCGTCCTGCTGGCCGCGCTCGGGGTCATCGGGCTCCTGTTCATCGGCTGGGTGGCACCCGTGGAGCCGCTCAGGATGGTGGCCGCCGACGGCAAGGCCGTCACGGCCAACGTGGAATACGACGTGGAACGCGGGCGCTTCCTGTGTCTCGACAAGGATGGGCGAACGCTGGAGAAGCTGCGCGCCGCGGAGCTCAAGGACAATAGCGTCACCTGCGACAAGGTCACGGTGCCCTTCATCATCCGGGCCGGTGAGACCGGGGGCGGCGCCATTGCACTCTACGACGCCGGCAAGGGCGACCTGACCCCCTTCCCCACCGCCAAGAGCCGGGCCGAGATCAAGAAGATCTTCGGCATCGAGTCCATCGACACCGGGGTCTTCGGCGGCATCCTGATCGGGCTCCTGTCCGCCTTCCTGTTCAACAAGTATTACCGCATCTCACTGCCCTCCTATCTCGGGTTCTTTGCCGGCAAGCGCTTCGTCCCGATCGCGGTCGCCTTCGCGGCCATTGGCCTGGCGGCGATCCTCGCCGTCATCTGGCCGCCCATCGGGGCCGGTATCCGCGACTTCGGCGACTGGGCGGCCTACGGCAACCCGGCGGCGGCGGTTACGATCTATGGCGTGGTAGAGCGTATGCTCCTGCCCTTCGGCCTGCACCACATCTGGAACGTGCCCTTCTTCTTCGAGGTCGGCACCTATGTGGACCCGACCACCGGCAAGACGGTCCACGGCGTCATCAGCCGCTTCTTTGCCGGTGACTATGAGGCGGCCATTTTGGGCGGCGGCTTCGTCTTCAAGATGTTCGGCCTGCCCGCGGCGGCACTCGCCATCTATCACTGCGCCAAGCCCGAGAACAAGGCGCGTATCGCCGGCATCATGGGCTCCGCGGCCCTGACCGCCTTCCTCACCGGCATCACCGAGCCGCTGGAATTCTCCTTCCTGTTCGTCGCCCCGCTGCTCTATGCCGTGCACGCGGTACTGGTGGGCCTGGCCTATCTCAGCACCTACCTGCTCGATGCGCGCTTAGGCTACAGCTTCAGCCACGGCTTCATCGACTATGCGCTCTATTACGTCAACGACATCAAGCCCTGGATCGTCCTGGTGCTGGGACCCATCTTCGCGGTCGTCTATTACGTGTTGTTCCGCGTCCTGATCCAGTGGTTCGACCTCAAGACCCCCGGGCGCGAGACCGAAACCGTCGATGAGGTCGAGGTCAAGGCCGCGGGCGGCGACGACTTCGCCCGGCAACTGGTACTGGCCTTCGGCGGCAAGAGCAACATCCTGGGCCTGGACGCCTGTATCACCCGCCTGCGGGTCGAGGTGGCGGACATGGGCAAGGCCAACCCGGAGAAGCTCAAGGCCCTGGGCGCGGCCGGCGTGGTCACCGTCGGCAAGAACCTCCAGGCGATCTTCGGCCCCCGCTCCGATAATCTCAAGACCGACATGGAGGAATACCTGGACACCGCCGGCCCCGAGGCCGAACTGCCGAGCGGCGCCGATGCCCCCCAGGTCCAGTACAAGGCCGATACCTTAAAGCCCCGCGCCCGCGACGCCGAGGCCCCGGCCAAGGCCCGCGCGATCCTCGCGAGCCTGGGCGGCACGGCCAATGTGCGCCAGGCCGAGGCCGCCGCCGAGACCCGGCTGCGGGTGACCTTGACGGATGCCGGCGGCCTGGATGAAGCGGCGCTCAAGGCGGCCGGGGTGCAGGGCATCCTGCGGCTGCCCGATAATGTGCTGCATCTCTTGGTCGGGCTCAATGCCGATCAGTATGCGGCGGAGATGAAGGCGGCGATGGCGGGGTGAGGAGCGGCACCCGCGCGTGACCGGAGGGGACGGGGTATTCGCCCCGTCGCTGGAGCGGGACGGGGCATTCGCCCCGTCCCGAATGTTTATTCCTTCAGTAACCGGTGGAGCAAGCCGGCAGGACCGCGGAAAAGGGTTCCGGACGGGGCGCACACCCGGTCCGGCCTGGGAATATATGAAGACAAATTACGTGTTAGTCGATTACGAAAACGTAAAGGTAGCGCACCTCACCCGGTTGAGCGACGAGCGGTTTCGCGTCACCCTCTTCCTGGGTCTGCATGACACGAAGCTACCGGTTGACCTGGTGCTTACCATGCAGCAACTCCGTGATCGCGGAAACTACGTGGTACTCGACGCCGCCGGGCGTAATGCCCTCGATTTCTACATCGCATACTACCTGGGTACGTTGGCGACCAAAGATCCCGTCGGCTTTTTCCATATTATCTCGAAGGATACGGGTTTCGATCCACTGATTCGTCATTTGAAGACCCAGGGCATCCTGTGTGCAAGATCTGAATCGGTCGATGATCTTCCATGCTTCATTAGAGATGAGCCGGCACCATCGCCGCCCATTGGACTGACGACGGTTCGCCCGCAAGCACCGCCCGCGTCCAACCGAACCCTCGATGACCTGACACGGGTTGCGGCGGAAGACCTGATAAAGCGCAAAGCGTCGCGGCCACGCAAGGAAAAGACACTGCGAAACACGATTCACGCCACCTGCGGAAAGCAGCTCCAGGTCAATCAGATCGACAAGGTCTTCAAGGAATTGGTTAGCCGCGGGTGGATCAAGGTCACGGGCACATCGGTAACGTATAACCTACCGCCGCACTTGCCTACCGCGCACTGACGCAGGTTGAAATGAGCCAACGTGAGATCAATATCCTGAGTGCGGAGCCGGACGGTGACTACCGCCTGAGGCTCAGGTTCGACGACGGCGCGATCCAAACCGTCGATTTCCTGCCGTTCTTGTCGCAATCCCACCATCCGGACATTCGTGCGTTCCTCGATCCGGGGCACCTTGCATCCTTTTGGCTGGAATACGGCGAATTGGTTTGGGGTGATTTCGCGCT
This sequence comes from uncultured Thiodictyon sp., assembly GCF_903828115.1. GTDB lineage: Bacteria > Pseudomonadota > Gammaproteobacteria > Chromatiales > Chromatiaceae > Thiodictyon. The sequence continues at coordinate 18,912 of NZ_CAIKKU010000814.1, forward strand.
GTGCTTTCCGGCCATGGATCTTTACCGTGGAGGAACCATTGCCAGCCTTGACAAGGCGCACTCTTCCCGTAGCCGTTCAGAGACCCCTTGACCGCTGCCTCCAGCCCGATCAGTATGTTCCCCCTACGCTGCCCGATGATACCGCGCCACTGACCGATGCACCTGAGCGACCACAGCCTCAACCAGCTTGATGAAGCCTACGTCCAGG
>NZ_CAIKKU010000815.1 GCF_903828115.1 uncultured Thiodictyon sp.
CCGCGACGATCTGGCGCAACACCTCATACTGTCCCTCGTTGATCTTCTTTGGCCGACCACCTTTCGACATCGTTGCGCGCCTCGTTCTTGTAAACTCGCGCAAGAATATCGGCCAGGTAGATTTTGTCTATACCCTCTGAACACGCTGCCCCAGGGCGGCGCCAAGGGCCTCGACTCCCGGATCGACCAGTGGGGCATCAACGACGCCTATCTGGAGGCCATCTACCTGACCGGTGACGCGACCGTGCGCACCACCGTGACCTATCTCCTGCAACGCCGACTCGATCACGCGGCCCCGGCCGCGGCGGGGCCGAGCACCCGGCGGGCGGCGACCATCCTGCGGGACCTGGCGCGGCTGCCCATCGGCACCAGCCAGGAGCGTCTCGGCTTCCTCGACGCACTGCGGCAGCGCAAGCTGATCGCTGCGGGCGAGGCCGTCAAGTTCTGGGACGGTAAGGCATTGCAGGAGGTCCATTTGTTCTCGACCGAGATCACCCGCAAGCCCATGCCGAGTGACCTTCCCAAGGACCTCATGACGCTGCATGGTGAAGCAGTGCTTCATTTGCGGGCTGGCCGGCTCGAGGCGGCCGAGACGGCCATCAACGCCATCCTGGCGCGCGCCCCTGACCAGCAGACCGTCCTTGGCAACCTGGCGGCGCTGCGTGCCCGTCAGGGTCGGGTTGATGAGTGCCGGGAACTGCTGCGCCGGGTCGTCGCGGTCCATCCGGACTATCTGTTTGCCCGCTGCAACCTCGCCGGTCAGCTGATCCAAGAGGGCGAGTTGGACGAGGCCAAGGCGCTGCTGGAGGGGCTCGCCGAACGGCCGCGGATGCACATCCAGGAGGCCTTTGCACTCTATGGCGCCATGGCCATGTTGAGCCGTGCCCAAGGCGACGAACAGGCCGCCGCCGGCCTCATCGCCAGCCTGGAGCGCTTGGTGGAAGACGAGGACGACGAGCAACTGCTGGCCATGGCCAAGGCGCGCGTGGCGCGGGCGACCAAGGGTGGGCGTCTGAAGGCGGCCCTCGGGTCCTTGATCAGGGGTGCGGTGGGGGCGAGGCGGCCGAAGGGGGTAGCCTGATTGAAAATGTCGATGCAGCTTGCCGCCGCTCACTGTTAACCCGGAGGACCCGCGGTGCCGAAGAAACCGTCCAAGACCGACCCTGCCAAGGGCCGGCAGCCCGAGCCAGCCCAGCTCAATGCCGTCGAGCGCCTGCTCGAGGCCAGGGATTTCACGCGGGCCGTCATGCGTGCGCGCGCCCTGGTGCAGCGCTTCCCCGATCACGGCGCCGCCAACCGGATGCTGGTTGAGGCCCTCGATCAGGCCGGGAGCCGGGGCGCGGCGACCCTGGCCGCCTATCAGTGGGCGCAACGTCGGCCCGACAGCCGGGCGGCCCAGGAGGCACTGGTCCAATTCGCCGGCGAGGGCGGATACCCCCTGCTGGTAGTCCGGGCCGCCGAACGCTTGGCCGACCTGGGCGCCATCGCAGAACCCATCCCTGCCGATACCACAGTCTTGGACGGGCTGATGCAACAACCCGACGGCTCGCACGCGACCCGCGAGGATCTGGAACGCGTTGAAATCGCGCAGATCCATATGGTTGCGGACGACTTCGCCACGGCTGTGCATGAACTGGACGGCGTCGCCACCACCCCCGCCCGTAACATCCGGGCGCTCGCCCTCTTCCATTCGGGGCGCAGCGAAGAGGCACTGGCCGCCACACGCGACGCCTGGCAACAGGACCCGGGCAACCTCTGCGCCCTCGGTTTGGCCCTGCAACTGCGGTTCTATCGCGGTGATGAAACCGGCGCCCGGGCACTCGCCGTCCCCTTGGCCCAGGCCCAGGCCCGGCGCGCCGAGGACGCCCAGGCCCAACTTGCCGCCCTACTCCTGATCCGGGAGGACCAGGCCGCCTGGGACGCCTTCGAGCGCAGCAACCAGGCCGACTGGAGCGATGCGGCGACCGGCTTCCCGGAGGCCATGCGGCTCCTGTTCGGCGCTGGCGCCGCCAGCCGACTGGGGCGCAGCGACCAGGCCCGGGACCTGTGGCAGCGCGCCCTGGCCCAGCACCCGGGGCTCGCGTCCGCCCGTGAGAACCTTGCCATCCTCGAGCGCGATGGCGTACCGCCGGCCTTCCCGGCCTTGTTCGCGCTGGGCCGGGCCTTCCCTATGGGCGTCGTGGGCCGGATTCACGAGACCGGTGCAGCGGCCCTGGAATCGCGAATCAACCGGTTAGGCATCGACGATCGCTATCTGGAGGCGCTCTATCTGACCGGCGACCTGACGGTAAGGGGACTCGCCGCACATCTTCTGCAACGGCGGCTGGGTCACGCGGCCCGGACCCCGGCGGGACCGTCCCCAAGGTCCGCGGCGATCATCGTCCGGGACCTGGCGCGGCTGCCCATCGGCACCATCCAGGAACGCCTCGGGTTCATCAACGCCCTGCGGCAACGCAAACTGCTCGCAGCGAACGAGGCCGTCGAATGCTGGGACGGCACCGGGCTGCAGGAGGTCACGGTGTTCTCGACCGCGATCCATCGGGAGACGGTGTCGACCGGCCTTCCGACCAAGCTCCAGACCCGGCTCGAGGAATCCATGCTCCAGATGCGGGCGCACCTGTTCGAGGCGGCCGAGGCCAACCTCCACGCCATCCTGGCGCGCGTCCCTGACCACCCGACCGCCTTGGGCAACCTCGCGGCGCTGCGCGGCCAGCAGGGCCGGACCCGGGAGTGCCGTGACCTGCTGCGGCGGGTCATCGCCGCCCACCCGGACTATCTGTTCGCCCGCTGCAACCTGGCCAGTATCCTGATCGCAGCCGGCGAACTGGATGAGGCCCAGGGTTTGCTGGACGGGCTGGCCCAACGGCCGCGGCTGCACCTCCAGGAGGTCTTCGAACTCTATGGTGTCCTGGCGATGCTCAGCCGCGCCCGGGGGGATGAGCGGGCCGCCGCCACCGTCATCGCCAGCCTGGAGCAGTTGGTGGAGCAACCGGGCGACGAGCGGTGGCTGGCCTTGGCCAAGGTCCGCGTGGAGCGGGCTATACCGCAAGGGCGTATCAACGCGGGCCCAGGGGCCTTGACCAAGGGAAGGACGGGGGTGGGCCGGCCGAAGCGGCGGTAGCCAACATTCAGTGAGGTCGGGGCCTATAGGGCCCGCGCATTCGAGCCAACCGGCAAGTCCTCGCCAATCGGTTCGCTATGCCCCGGACCCTGCGCGTGATGGGCGATGACGTCATGGACCCGCGACGGTTCGGCCTTCACCACATCCCAGCACCAGGTCCCGAAACCGCCGCGGGCATTCACCGCACGCACCCAGGTGTCGAGGGCGAGGCGTTTGGCACGGTTCTGATCCGAGTCCTCGCCCTTGATCTCCAGCACCAACTGCTGGGCGTTGATGAGCCGGACCACGAAATCGGGTATGAAACGCCGCCGGCTGCCGCGCCACAGGTAGTAAATCTGCAATCCCAGGTGGTCGTTCTTGGCGTAAGCAGCGATCTGCGCATGAGTCTCCAGCAGGGTCGCCGTGTAATGCTCCCAGGGTAGCCGTTCAGAGACCCGGCATTGGAGCCGGCAGCGGAGCGGCCGCGCGACCGGCGCGGCGCTCAGCGATCACGCCGGCCAGATAGGGCCACGGCACCTGGCCGCGCTGGCGACAGGTTTCAATCACGCTGGCGAGC
>NZ_CAIKKU010000816.1 GCF_903828115.1 uncultured Thiodictyon sp.
CCGCGACGATCTGGCGCAACACCTCATACTGTCCCTCGTTGATCTTCTTTGGCCGACCACCTTTCGACATCGTTGCGCGCCTCGTTCTTGTAAACTCGCGCAAGAATATCGGCCAGGTAGATTTTGTCTATACCCTCTAAGCGCCAAGGCTGAAGCCTTGGACTCCAGCCGCGGTCCCGGGGGCGCCGGGCTCACTGCGCGGCGCACTGCGCGCAGACGCCATAGATGACCAGCGAGTGGTTCTCGATGCGGAAGCCGTGAGCGGCGGCGATGGCGCCCTGGCGCTCTTCGATCAGGGGGTCGGCGAACTCCACCACGCGGCTGCAGCGGATGCAGACCAGGTGGTCGTGGTGGTCGCCGCTGTTGAGCTCGAAGACTGACTGGCCGGTCGCGAAGTGGCGCCGACAGACGAGTCCGGCCTCCTCGAACTGGGTCAGGACCCGGTAGACCGTGGCCAGGCCGACGTCGTCGCCGTTGTTCAGTAAGGCTTTATAAACGTCCTCGGCGCTGAGATGGCGGCGGCCGCTGCGCTCCAGGATGCTTAGGATCTTCTCGCGCGGACGGGTGACCTTGAGCCCCGCCCCCTTGATCTGCTGGTTGTCCATCCTCGCCCTCCCGGGGGGGTTGCGTAGGCCGCCGGACCTGGTTCGATGATCGCGGGCCGGGGCTGCTGTATGATGCCGGGGTTTACCCGCTTTGCCCTATCATAACAAGATGCGAAAGCTCCTCACTCGTCGGACCGCCGGTCTGCTCGGCCTCGCCACCCTGGTCTTAAGCGCCTGCGCGGGGGCGCCCAAGGTGGACGACTCTCAGCGGTCGATGCTCGATCGCCTGCCCTTCGTCTACAAGATGCCGGTGCAGCAGGGCAACATCGTCACCGCGGAGCAGGTGGATCAACTGCAACCGGGCATGAACAAGCGCCAGGTGCGCTATCTGCTCGGTACCCCGCTCTTGGCGGACTTCTTCAACAGCGACCGCTGGGACTATGTCTACACCATGCGGCGCGGCCATAAGGCCCTGGAGCGGCGCCGCGTCACCGTGCTCTTCAAGGACGATGCCCTGGTCGGGGTCGAGGGCGACCTGCGCCCGAACCCCAAGCCGGCGGGGACCGACAAGGCCAAGGAGACCATGGTCTCGGTGCCCGATTACAAGAGCAACGAGGGGTTGATCAGCCGCGCACTGGAGGCGATCGGCGTCAAGAAGGCAAACTGAAGCTGCCGCGGCGGGCGCCAGGCGCCCATCGGACGGAAGCGCGAACGGCGGATTTCACTCGGCTGCGTTTAGGCCCGGTAAACGTCATCGGCGCGCTTGCAGAAGGCGTCCACCAGTGAGTTGGCGATCTGGTTGAAGACCGCCCCGAAGGCCTTGTCGATCAGGCCGCCGGAAAACTCGAATTCCAGATCCAGTTCGACCTTGCAGGCGTCCTCGCGCAACGGGGTGAAGCGCCAACCGCCATGGAGCTTGCGGAAGGGGCCGTCCAGGAGCGCGATGTCCATGCGCCGATCGCGCTCGAAGCGGTTGCAGGTGCTGAAGGTCTGGTGAATGCCCAGGCGCGAGACCTCGATCCGCCCGCAGATCTGCTCCGCGGTCTCGGAGATCACGCGGGTGCTCTGGCACCAGGGCAGGAACTGCGGGTAGGCGCCCACGTCATAGACCAGATCGAACATGCGCTTGGCCGAGTGGGCGACCAGGGCGCTCTTCTTGACGAGGGCCACGGTCAGGCCGCCCCAGCAGAAATCTGGTCCCGCACCACGGCGGCCAGCCGGTCGGCCAGGGCCTGGACCTGGGCGCCCTCGGCCCCTTCCACCATCACCCGCACCAGCGGCTCGGTGCCGGATGGCCGCAACAGCACCCGCCCGCGCCCGGCCAGTTCCTGCTCGGCCATGAAGACGGCATCGACGACGGCCGGCAGGCTGACGATCTCCCGGCGCTCGGGCAGCCGGATGTTGATCAGGACCTGGGGGTAGTGCTCCACCTCGGCACAGAGGTCGTCCAGGCTCACCTCCAGACGCCTCAGGGCCGCCAGGACCTGGAGCGCCGCGACGATGCCGTCGCCGGTGCTGGTGCGGTCACGGCAGATGATGTGACCGGAGGGCTCGCCGCCCAGGATGGCGTCGGTGCGCTTCAAGTGCTCCATGATGTAACGGTCGCCCACCTGGGTGCGGGCGAAACCGATCCCGAGCCGGTGCAGCGCGTGCTCGAACCCGAGATTGCTCATCAGGGTGCCCACCACGTCCCCGCGCAGGGTGCCGGCCGTCTGACGCGAACGCGCGATGATGTAGAGCAGGTCATCGCCGTCCACCATCGCGCCCCGGGAGTTGACCATCAGGACCCGATCGCCGTCGCCGTCGAAGGCGATCCCCAGATCGGCCCCGGCCTCCACCACCGCCTTGCACAGGGCCCCCGGGCTGGTCGAGCCGACGTTGCGGTTGATGTTGAGCCCGTCGGGCTCGGTACCCATGGGCAGGACCTCGGCCCCCAACTCTTCGAAGACATGGGGGGCGGTGTTGTAGGTCGCCCCGTGGGCGCAGTCCACCACCAGCTTGAGCCCGCGAAAGTTCATCGCCGCGGGGATGGTGGACTTGCAGAACTCGATATAGCGCCCGCCGGCGTCCTCGACCCGTCGCGCCTTGCCCAGGGCCGCGGCGTCCACGGTATGCAAGGGCCGCTCGAGCTCCGCCTCAATGGCCAGTTCCACCTCGTCCGGCAGTTTGTCGCCGTCGGCGGAGAAGAACTTGATGCCGTTGTCCTGGTAAGGGTTGTGGGAGGCGGTGATGACGATGCCGGCAGCGGCGCGGAAGGTGCGCGTGAGATAGGCGACGCCCGGGGTGGACATCGGGCCCAGCAGGCGAATGTTGACCCCGGCGGCGGCCAGGCCGGCCTCCAGGGCCGACTCGAACATGTAGCCGGAGATTCGGGTGTCCTTGCCGATCAGGATGGTGCTGCCGGGGCCTTGGCCCAGGACCCGGCCCGCCGCCCAGCCCAGCTTGAGCACGAAATCGGGGCTGATGTTGGGCTCACCGACCCGCCCGCGGATGCCGTCCGTACCAAAATACTTGCGCATCGCAACTCAACCTCAATTCATGGACCGGCTAGCGGAACCAGGGCCGACGGGACCGCACGGCGGCAAGCACCGAACGCATCACGCCATCGCAAGGTCCCGCCGCGACCGATAATAATAAGACAGGATTAACAGGATTTTGCAGGATTAACAGGATGGTAAAGGACGATGGATAACCGTGTTAAGTCCTGTTAATCCTGTCCATTTGTTCGCTGCCCGGCAAGGCTTGCAGCCGCACGCACGGCCTCCCAAACCAATAAGGCGTCCCGCGTCTCGGCCACGTCATGGACCCGCAGGATGAGCGCGCCGCGCTGCACCGCCAGGAGCGCGGCGGCCAGGCTGGCGGCCAGGCGTTCCCCGGGGGGGCGGCCGGTCAGGGCACCGGCCATGGACTTGCGCGAGAGGCCCACCAGGACCGGTACCCCAAGGTCGGTGAAGACCTCCAGGTGGGCGAGCAGGGCGAGATTGTGCGCCAGCGTCTTGCCGAAGCCGAAGCCCGGATCGATGAGCAGGCGCGCGCGGGGGATGCCGGCGCGGATGCAGGCGTCCACCCGCGCGGCCAGGAAGGTCCGCACCTCGGCGACCACGTCCCCGTAGCTGGGCGCGGCCTGCATGGTGCCGGGCTCCCCGAGCAGGTGCATCAGACACACCGGCACCCCGAGCCGGGCGGCGGTCTCCAGCGCCCCCGGCGCCCGCAGGGCGCAGACGTCGTTGATCAGCCCGGCACCGGCCGCCACCGCCGCGCGCATGACCTCGGGTTTGGAGGTATCCACCGAAATCGGCACCGCGAGTGACCCGGCCAGGGCCGCCACCACCGGGATCACGCGCGCCAGTTCTTCCGCGAGGGGCACCGGCTGGGCCCCGGGGCGGGTGGATTCACCGCCGATATCGATCAGGTCGGCCCCCGCCGCCACCATGGCCCGGGCGCGCTCCAGGGCCGCCGGGCGGGACTGGAAGCGGCCCCCGTCCGAAAACGAATCGGGGGTGACATTGAGGATGCCCATCACCCGCGGCCGGGTGAGGTCGAGCCGGTGACCGCCGCAATCCAGTAATGACATCGGCACCGATCCGAACGGGCTCAGTGCTCGCCGGCGGGGCGGCCCAGGTGGCCGTCATCCCGCGGCAGGTCCGCACCCCGGTCGTCCACGGCCCGGGGCGTCCGCCCGGGGCGGGTCGGCTCCTCGTCGTTCCAGTCCTTGGGCGGGCGCGGCGGGCGCCCGGACATGATGTCGTCGATCTGGTCCGCGTCGATGGTCTCGTACTTGATCAGGGCGGCGGCCATGGCGTGGAGCTTCTCGGTGTTGTCGGTCAGCAGTTGCCGGGCGCGCGCATAGTTGCGCTCGATGAAGCGCCGGACCTCCTCGTCGATCAGGTGATTGGTCTCATCGGAGACGCTCTTGTGCTGGGCCACCGAATGGCCGAGAAAGATCTCCTGCTCCTCCTCGCTATAGGTCAGGGGCCCGAGCCGGTCCGACAGGCCCCACTTGGTCACCATGCTGCGGGCAATGTCGGTGGCGCGGTGGATGTCGTTCTGGGCGCCGGTGGTGACGCTCTCGGCCCCGAAGATCAACTCCTCCGCCACGCGCCCGCCGAACAGGCTGGAGATACTCGACTCCAGGCGCTGCTTGCTGTAGCTGAAGCGGTCGTCCTCCGGCAGGAAGAGCGTCACGCCCAGGGCGCGCCCGCGCGGGATGATGCTGACCTTGTGCACCGGGTCGTGCTCCGGCACCAGCCGGCCGACGATGGCGTGGCCGGACTCGTGATAGGCCGTGAGGCGCTTTTCCTCATCGGACATGACCATGGAGCGGCGCTCCGCACCCATCATGATCTTGTCCTTGGCCTTCTCCATGTCCTCCATGTCCACCAGCTTCTTGTTGGCGCGCGCGGCGAAGAGCGCCGCCTCGTTGATCAGGTTGGCCAGATCGGCACCCGAGAAACCGGGGGTCCCGCGCGCCAGCACAGACGCCTTCACATCCTCCGCGGCCGGGATCTTGCGCATATGGACTTTCAGGATCTGCTCGCGCCCGCGCACGTCCGGCAGGGGCACGACCACCTGCCGGTCGAAGCGTCCGGGGCGCAGCAGGGCCGGGTCCAGGACGTCGGGGCGGTTGGTGGCGGCGATGACGATCACGCCCTCGTTGCCCTCGAAGCCGTCCATCTCCACCAGCAACTGGTTGAGCGTCTGCTCGCGCTCGTCGTGACCGCCGCCCAGGCCCGCGCCGCGGTGACGGCCCACCGCATCGATCTCGTCGATAAAGATGATGCAGGGGGCGTGCTTCTTGGCCTGCTCGAACATGTCGCGCACCCGGGAAGCCCCCACGCCGACGAACATCTCCACGAAGTCCGAGCCGGAGATGGTGAAGAAGGGCACCTTGGCCTCGCCGGCGATGGCCCGGGCGAGCAGGGTCTTGCCGGTCCCGGGGGGGCCGACCATCAGCACGCCCTTGGGGATCTTGCCGCCGAGCTTCTGGTACTTGGCCGGGTCGCGCAGGAAGTCGACCATCTCCGAGACCTCGTCCTTGGCCTCCTCGGCGCCCGCCACGTCCTGGAAGGTGACCTTGACCTGATCCTCGGAGAGCATCCGCGCCCGGCTCTTGCCGAAGGACATAGCCCCCCGCCCACCGCCCCCGCCCTGCATCTGGCGCATGAAGAGCACCCAGAGCCCGACCAGGATCAGCAACGGGAACCAGTTGATCAGCATCGACATCAGGACCGAGGGCTTGTCCGGCGGGGCGGCCTTGATGATGACGTTGTTGTTCAGCAGGTCGCCCACCAGGCCGTCGTCACCCGGACTGTAGGTGGAGAAGCGGCTCCCCGAGTCGGTGAGCCCCGCGATGGTGCGCCCCTGGATGGTGACCTCCTTCACGGTCCCCTGCTTGACCTGTTCGATGAAGGCGGAATAGGTCAGGCTGCGCGGCGCCGAGCGCGTGGTGGTGAAATTGTTGAAGACGGACATCAGCACGATGGCGATGACCACCCATAGAATCAGATTCTTCGCCATATCGCTCACGGCATCTGGCCTCTGGTGATGGGGTACTCAGGGGAGGGCACCCGGCTCTATCCGGGCAAAGTAACACCCTTATGACGCCGAAAAAAGATCATTTCGGACGGAAGCCCTTGGCGACCAGGTAGAGTTCCCGGCTCGCGGGCCGCGAGGCCTGGGGCTTGCGGTTGGCCACCACGGCAAAATCGGCGCGCAAGCCGCGCAGCATCTGGTCGAAGCCCTCGCCCTGGAAGGTCTTGACGACCAGGGCGCCGCCGGGTTTCAGCGTCTCACGCGCGAGCTCCAAGGCCAACTCCACCAGATAGGCGGTACGCGGCTGATCGACCGCCGCCGTTCCCGATATATTGGGGGACATATCCGACAGCACCAGGTCCACCGGCGCGTCGCCGAGTTGTTCGCGCAGCTGAGCCAGGACCTCCGGCTCACGAAAGTCCCCGGTCAGGGACAGCACGCCCGGCACGGGGTCCATCGCGAGCAGGTCCAGGGCGAAGACCTGACCGCGCCCGCCGACCAGGCGCGCGGCGATCTGGGACCAACTGCCGGGGGCGGCGCCCAGATCGACCACCCGCATCCCGGGACTCAGGAGGCGATCCTTGTCCTGTAACTCCAGGAGTTTGTAGGCGGCCCGCGAGCGGTAGCCCTCCTGTTGAGCGCGTTTCACATAGGGGTCGCTGAACTGGCGGTCGAGCCAGCGCCGGCTGGATTTGGTGCGGGCCATAAGGCTAGACGTCGTGGACCCAGGCGAATCCGAAGGCCTCGAGCAGGGCCCCCGCCACCGCCCCGCCCAAGACGCCGCCCAGTGCGGCGTGCGGCAGGGCGTCGTAGATCGTGGCCGCGACCGCGCCCACCAGACCGGACTCGTCCCCGAGCAGGGGCCCGGCCATCAGCCAGACCCCGCCGGCGGCAAGCCCGGCCAGCGTGGCGAGCACCAGCGCCTCGATCAGGCGGCAGGGGCGCGCCGCGATGCGCAGCCGACTGATCCGGCCGACCCACCAGCGCACGCTGGTCACATACAGGGCACCGTTGACACTGACCAGCAAGGCCAGCATCACGAAGGGCGAGAGCGGCCGGGGGCCGAGCGGCAGGGCCGCCGCGAGCAGGGCGCCGCAGGCCGCACCGGTGGTCAGCCCCGCCAGGACCTTACCGGGTACCCGCCGGGTACACTGGCCGGGAAAGGACACCAGCAGGCCCACCAGGGCGGCCAGAGCGGCCGCCACCGTGGCGGCCTGGGTGAAACTGAGCAGATCCGCGGCGCTCGTCAAGAGCAGCACGCCCACGATGGCACCGATCCCGGTACCCACGAGGGCCAACTCGTGCGACCCGTAGAGGGCCGCGCCCGCCGCCCCGGCCAGGGCGGCCGCGGCGGCGTAGGCCCCGGGGCCGGCACCGAGCCGCTCGAAGATGGCGGTGAGTCCGAGGAACAGCGGCGCATAGATGAGCCCGATGAGGCCCCAGACGAGCGCGCGCAGGAACACCAGTCGCGCCGCCGACGGCGAGGCGGCCGCGAGACGCGGCGGACGGTGGCGGGGGGCGTCGAGGGATAAGGGCCGCGCGACCGCGGCCTGTTCTGCAATGGTCATGGTGTCTGGAGGGGTACCAGGGTGGTCGAGGCCGCGGGACAGGGGCCGCGGCGCGGGATGCGCCGATTAGACGAAGGCAAGAGAAAAAAGCAAAACGGGGCCCGTGGGCCCCGTTTCTCGCCTCCCCAAGATAAGGCGGGGAGCGGGCGGGCTGCGATCAAGCGGGCTTGACGGTCCAGGTGGAGCACCAGCCCTTGGCGCTCACCACCTTACCGGGGAACAGGGTGCACTTCAGGTGATCGGGGACATCGCTGACGGCCGAGAACTGACAGTTCGAGCATATCTGCTCGGCGGCCGGCTTGCCGGGACGGGCAGCGCCCGCACGGTCGGCCTTGGTGGCGTCCGCGTTGTACTTCAGGGCGACGCCGGTCGGATCATCGGCAGCGACGGCCGGGTCCGCGGCGCGGGCGATACCGACACCGACCAGGTTGATGACCGGGATGGCGACAGCGGCGCCGAGCATCAGCTTGACGGCGTCACGGCGGCTCTCGCTCATTGGCTTATCGGACATGTCTGGAAACTCCTCAGGGTTGCAGGATAGTGTTGATGACCCGCCCCGGGACGACGCCTGGGACCGCCGGGCATTCTGCAACAATGGGCGGAAAAAGGCGAGCCGGTTGCAGCCTGGTGCCGTGCCGTGCAGCCGTCCGGAGCGCCCCGCGCGGGGCGCGCCGTGCACACCGCGCGCGTCGCCGCCCGGCGCGCGGTCGCCGGTCCCGGCCCAGTTCCCGGCCACCGGCAGACGCCCGGTGCACCGCCGCCGCGATCATTCCAGGTAGCTGCCCGCGCCGACATAGCGGGCGCTCCAGTACGGCGTATGCAGCCGGGTCAGCCCGACCTTGTGCTTGGACGTCGATGCGTGCACGAAGCGGTCCCGATCCACCATCAACCCCACATGGTGGACCCCGGGACCGGTATGGAAGAACACCAGGTCCCCCGGACGCAGCGCGTCCGGGCGCACCGGCCGGGCAGCGCGCAGTTGGTCCAACGACATCCGCGGGATCGACACCCCGGCCCGCTGGTAGGCGTAACGCGTCAAGCCGCTGCAATCGAGCGCCCGGCCCGGCAGGCTGCCGCCGTAGCGATAGGGCGTACCCACCTGAGACAGGGCGGCGGACACCACCTCCGCCCGCTTGCCGCCCCCATCCGAACTGCCGAGCCCCGCGCAGCCGCCCAGCAGCAACACCGCGGCGCCCAGGACCAGGCCCACCACCAGCCGAGGCACAATCTTCACAATTAACTCCCGCTTAACCTCGCAATCTATTGTTTCAAAGTCTTTTTATACCTCACGCGCGTCCTTGTCAAGCGGGATTGAGACGACCAGCGATGACGGCATCCACACGCGCGGCCGGCGGGCGAGCGGTGCCCCGGCGGCAGCGCGATTCCTGGAAAATCGACCGCGCGGGCCGCCCTCAAGACGGCCCGCTGCGCCGGCCGGCTTTACGCGACTGCGCCTAACCCTTAACCTTGTGCCTTTGGCGAGGGTCCCTGCCCGTCGCCCCACCACGCGGCGCCCGGGGACGCACCACTGGCCGCCATCCCGGGAGGAGACCATGAGCACCACCAAGCATTGCCGACTGCTGATCCTGGGGTCAGGCCCGGCGGGCTACACCGCCGCGGTCTATGGCGCGCGGGCGAACCTGCACCCGGTGTTGATCACCGGCCTGGAGCAGGGCGGCCAGCTCATGACCACCACCGACGTGGACAACTGGCCCGGCGACCCGGACGGCGCCCAGGGGCCGGACCTGATGGACCGGATGCGCCGCCACGCGGAGCGCTTTGAGACCGAGATCATCTTCGACCATATCAATCAGGCCGATCTCAGTACCGCACCCTTTACCCTCACCGGGGACTCGGCCGTCTATACCTGCGATGCCCTGATCATCGCCACCGGGGCCAGCGCCCGCTATCTGGGCCTGCCCTCGGAGCAGGAATTCCGCGGCCGCGGCGTCTCCGCCTGCGCGACCTGTGACGGGTTCTTCTTTCGCGGTCAGAAGGTGGCGGTCATCGGCGGCGGCAACACCGCGGTGGAGGAGGCCCTGTATCTCTCCAACATCGCCTCCGAGGTGACCCTGGTCCATCGCCGCGACAGCCTCCGGGCGGAGAAGATCCTGCAGCGCCACCTGTTGGACAAGGCCGAACACGGCAATGTGCGCCTGGCGTGGAACAGCAATCTGGATGAGATCCTGGGCGACGCCACCGGGGTGACGGGCATCCGCATCAAGAGCACCAAAGACGAATCCACCCGCGACCTCGAACTCCAGGGCGTCTTCATCGCCATCGGCCACCAGCCGAACACCGAGATCTTCGCGGGCCAACTCGACATGGCCGGCGGCTATATCAAGGTCCACAGCGGCACCGACGGCAACGCCACCGCCACCTCGGTCCCCGGGGTCTTTGCCGCCGGCGACGTGATGGACCATGTCTACCGCCAGGCGATCACCTCGGCGGGCAGCGGCTGCATGGCCGCCCTGGACGCGGAAAAGTACCTGGACGCGCTGGACGCGACCGGGGCCTGAGGTCATTGGTCCGCACAGCGGACCCTACGGCGCCGCAGTCGGCAACGTAGCCGGTGCTATGATCGCGGCCCGCTCCGCTTGCGATCCGTCGTGACTGTGAAAGCCACGTTGTCTCAATTGCCGTTGATCCCAAGGGCCGGTGGCTCTTCTCCACCCACGATGATAACCTGCTCCGCCGCTGGGTCCTGTCGCCCGGGCGATCCGCAGTGAGGCCGACGACAGCTTTGATCCTCGAAAAAGCAGTTCTCACGCCAAGGCGCCAAGGCGCCAAGTTCGCCAAGGCATTTCAAGGCGTTGTCGAAGTGATCTGGCTCACCCAGCGGGCGATTCGGAGGCTGCGCAGATCCCTTGATTTCTTCTTGGCGTCTTGGCGTGAGCAATCGCCGGTGTTGCGTTACCGTGCGGCACCTTGAAATCAGTCGCGCTGCCGCTCGATCAGGACGTGCAGGGGCGGGATAAGCCCCGGTTAAAGTCGGCTCGAACACTGCCGCCAACGTCGGCGCGGTCAACCTCCGCTGGAACCAGGCGGCCAACTGGTCCGACTCGGCTCCCGCCAACCGCGCCTCCACCAGGTCCGGCAAGGGTCCAAACCGCACCGCCAGCAGGGCGTCGGTCGGGTTAGCGAAGCGTAACCCGACAGGGCGGCTTGATGGCAGTGCCCCGGGACCCTGAAGCCTCCCCCGCGGGCCGCCGCCCCCGGTCGCCATTGGCACAACCCGCCCGCCCCGTGCATGATAGGCAGCGGCCCACGACAACAAGGGGAACGGCCGATGCACTTCAACTGGCTGCACTTCACGGACCTGCACTGCGGGATGCGCGAGGATCGCTGGCTCTGGGACACCGTACTCGACCGTCTGCGCAAGGACCTGGCCATCCTCCAGCCGCGCTGCGGCCCCTGGGACCTGATCCTGTTCACCGGGGACCTGACCGATCGGGGCACCCGGGCGCAGTTCGATGAACTCGATGCCCGCCTGACGCGGCTCGCCGATTGCGTCGCCGCGGGCCAGGACGGCCGGCAGCCTATCCTGCTGGCGGTTCCGGGCAACCATGACCTGCAGCGGCCCCCAAGCGATGATGAGGGCCTGAGCGTGCTCGCGGCTTGGCGCGCGCAACCGCCGTTGCCGCCGCTCTTTTGGGACAAACCGGATGCGGTCGCCCGCAAGACGATCGACACGGCCTTCGCCGAATACCGCGCCTGGTGGGAGCGCCGCGTGGCCCCGCAATTGGGTCGCAACGGCCTGGTCGACCTGCGGCTCGGAACCCTCCCGGGCGATTTCAGCGCGACCCTCGAACGCGACGGCTGCCGCCTGGGCCTCCTCGGTCTGAACACCGCCGCCCTCCAGTTGACGGCGGAAGACTATGAGCACCGGCTCGCCCTGCACAGCCTCCAGTTCAATGCGGCCTGCGGCGGCAGCGGGCTGGACTGGGCCGAGCGCCACCACGCCTGTCTGCTCATGAGTCATCATCCCCCGGCGTGGCTCGAGACCGAGTCCCGCGGCCACCTGGAGGGGCAGATCACGGACGACGGCCGCTTCGCCGTCCACCTCTGCGGGCACCTGCACGAGCCATATCGTCTGCGCAGCGCCGTCAACGCCAACCCCGAGAAGTTCCTGTTCCAGGGCCGCTCACTCTTCGGCCTGGAGCACTTTGGTGGTCGGCAGGAGCGCCTGCACGGCTATACCGCGGGCCGGATCCACTTGGGCGGGGACCAGGCCCGCACCCTGGTCCTGTGGCCGCGGCGCGGCGAGTTATCGGGCGGCGAGTTGCGGATCAATGCCGACAGCAACGACCTGCCGGTCGAGGCGACCGACACCGGGCCGATCCCGTTCAAGCTGGTGCGCCCCTGCAGCGGTGCCGCGGACGCCGTGCTCAGGCCGCCGGCCAAGCCGGCGGTGCCAGCCCCGGCCGCAGTCGCGCTCCCCGCCGTGCCCGCGGCTGGGGATGCGCCCCGGCCGTCCGGGTCCGCTGCCGCGGCGACCGGCCGCGGGCAGAGTCCGCACCCTCAGCCGCGCCAGGAGGAACCAATGCCGCAGCATTCCGTCTACGTTTCTTACGCCTGGAAGCCGCCGAGCCAGGAGATCGTCGACCGACTCCAGGCGGCCTGCGCGGCGCGGGGGATTGCGTTGCAGCGCGACGCGAATGCGATCAAGTACGGCGAATCGATCCGGGACTACATGCGCCGACTTGGCCGGGGCGGTGCGGTCGTCGTCGTGCTGAGCGCGGACTATCTGAGGTCCGAGAACTGTATGTTCGAGTTGCTGGAGATCGAGAAGAACAAGGATTTCCACCAGCGGGTCTATCCGATCCTGGTTCGCGGCACGCCCTTTTTCAAGCAACTCGACCGCCTCAAATACACCCGCTATTGGGAGCAAGAGGCCGCGGCGCTCGAAAACGAGATCAAGGGGATGGGGCAGCAGGACCATCTCTCTGCGGCACACGCGGCGCTCAACCACTATCGCGATATCCGCCGCTCCATCGACGGCCTCTCGGACATCCTGGCGGACATGAACGCACTGACCGAGGACGTGCACGTCGCGACCGATTTCGCCGCACTCCTCGATCGTCTGACCGCGTCCATGGGGACCCTGATCCTCCCCGAGACGGCCGCACTGCCGACCGTGGCGGACCGCTTCGATCCGGAGTTTGCGCGCAGGATCGAGGAGGCGCTCCAATTGCCGGACAGTGCCCCACTGCGCCACTGTCTGGCGGCCCGACTGGGGGCAGCGACGGAGGTCGGGCTGGGTGAGGTCCTGTGCCGCAAGGACGCGATGAAGGCCCTGCTCGACTTCCGCGGCGCCGCGCACACCTGTCGACTCGGGATGGCCGCCGCGACCTGGGCCGGTCCGTTGCAGACGGCCGCCCGCGGCATCCTCGGTTGGCTCCTCGCTCGCCTGGTGCAGAAGGAACGGCCGGCCGACCCCTTCGCGTTCGAGGTCAGGGTCGGTACGGAGGTCGGCGCCGAGGTCCTGTGGCTGCGCTGGGTCGGCGGCGACGCGCCCCCGGAGTTCAAGGTCGAGGGCGGGCGGCTGATCGGCAAGGGCAACGTGCTGGGCGGGGCACCTGCGGCGGAGCCCGGCTGGGAAGGCCCGCCCCTGCACCAGGTCCAGGTTGCCGTTTGGAAGAGGGTTCGCCCCTGGGAGACCCCGCCGGAGCAGTTCGGCGAAGAGGAAGTGGCCGCCCTGGCCGACGCGGTGGCGTTTGACCGCGGATCCATCGGCGCCCCCTACTACGCGACCTTCGACCGCGGCCGCGCCGATGATCCCTACAACGACCCGGATGTGCTTGAACGTCTGCGGGGCATCGGCCTGAAGATCATCACGATCGAGGCCGCGGATGAGGACCTCTTCGGCATCTCGGAGCAGAAGCTGCGTACCTTCGTCTCCCAATGTGTCGGCACTATCGAGGGCCCGCGCCCATGACCGCCATCCCCCGCATCCCCGTCGGCGAACGCCTAACCCTCCCAGTCGTCGGCTCCTGGCCCGAGTCCTGTCACGTCTTCGCGGAACCGGACGCCTACGCCATCGCCGCCGCCATCGCCGCCGGGCGCCCCCTCCTGGTGCGCGGTGAGCCGGGCGTGGGCAAGAGCCAGTTGGCGCGGGCGGCGGCCGTGGTGTGCGGGCGTCTCTTCGTCTCCGAGGTCGTGCACTCGCGCAGCGAGCCGCAGGACCTGCAGTGGCGTTTCGACGCCGTGGCCCGGCTCGGTGAGGCCCAGGCCCTGGGCGCGGCGCGGGTCGAGGACGTGGGCCCCGCCCTCAACCCACTGCGGTATCTGAGCCCGGGCGTGCTCTGGTGGACCTTCGACCATGAGGCCGCCCGCGTCCAGCACGAGCGGTGTCGCCATCCACTGCGCGCCCCGGAAATGCCGCCCGGGTGGACCCCGGCGCGGGGCGCGGTGCTCCTCATCGACGAGATCGACAAGGCCGAGCCGGACCTGCCCAACGGCCTGCTGGAGGTCTTGGGCAACGGCGCCTTCACCGTGCCCTATCTGGACGCCCCGGTGCGGCATCGCGAGGGGCCGCCGCCCCTGGTGGTGATCACCACCAACGAGGAGCGCGAACTCCCGGCGGCCTTCGTGCGTCGCTGCCTGGTGCTGCGGCTCGCCTTGCCCGCGGCCCGCTCGGAGTTCGTCGGGTTCCTCCAGGACCGCGGGCACCGGCACTTCCCGGACTCCTTTCCGGCGGTGCGCCTGGTCGTCGCCGAGCGCCTGTGGGAGGACCGGCAGGAGGCGCTCAAGGCGGGCGGGGCCCCGCCCGGTCAGGCCGAATACCTGGACATCCTGCGCGCGCTCACGCACCTGACCGCGCACCTGACCGACGCGGCGCAGCGGGAGCCGGAGCAGGCGCGGCTCTTCGGGCACATCGCGGACTTCGCCCTCAAGAAGGCGTCCGTGGACCTCTGATGGCCGTCGGTCGCTCCCCGCCCAACCGCGCCGCGGTCGGCCGTGCCGACCTGCTGCGCCTCCTGGGGGCCGCCGGGGAGGCCGGGCTCGCGGCCATGGCCGACCTGGCGGGCTTCGAGTGGCGTCCCCCGGCCGCGCCGCCGCCCCAGCGGCAACGCGCCCCCGACGATCTCCCCGCCGCGGGCCTGCCCCCGGTGCCCGCCGCCGCGGCGGTGTCCCCGAGCGCCGTCACCGGCGTGACCCTGTATCGGGTCACCGCCTGGGAGTCGATCCCGCGCAGCACCGCGGTCGGGGAGCGCCCGGCCTGGTGGCATCAGGCGCGGCGCCTCCCCCCGGGGACCCCGCGCGCGGTGGGTCCCTTCACGCCCGCGCCCGAACCCCTGCTGCCCTGGCGGCGCCTCTGGCCCTTCCTGCGTGCCGCCCTGGGTCAGACGCGCGACGACCGGGCGGTCGATCTGGAGCGCATGGTCGAACTCGCCGCCCGCGGGCAGGTGCCGCGCCGCCTGCCGCGCCGGCGGCATCAGCACTGGGCCCCCGCCGCCCGCGTGATCCTGGACTTCTCGCCCTACCTGGAGCCCTTTCACGCCGACCTCGCCGCCCTGATCCGGCCACTGACGCGGCTGCGCGGACCCCTCGGGCTTCAGGTCCTGGCCACCACCGAAGGTCCGGCGGGTCCGTTCCTCGAGCGACTGGACGCGCGCCGCTTCCGTACCCTGCCCAGCGTGCGCCGGTGGGATGCGCAGCACCCCGTCCTCGTCGTCGGCGACCTCGGCTGCTACGCCGACCCCGACCGGCGGGCCGCCTGGGGCGCGCTCGGTGCCCAACTGCGCCGGGCCGGGGTGCGCCCGGCCGCCCTGCTGCCCTGCCCGCCGCGCTATTGGGACCAGGCCCTGACCCGCGGCTACCGCCCCTTCACCTGTGACCGTCGGCACCGGCTGCCCGCGCGGATCGGCCGCCCGCGCGCCGCGCCCGCGGAACCCGCGAACCCGGCCGAGGACCCCGGCGCCCGGCGCCTCCTGGACCTGCTGGCCCCGGCGATCCGCGTGGAGCCGGCCTTGCTGCGCGCCCTGCGTCACCGCCTGGGCGCGCCGGGCATGGACGTCGGGGCCGAGGCTGCCGCCTGGTTTCACGCCGACCTGGAGCAGCGGGCCGGGGCGGCGGAGTGGGCGGACCGCGACCGGTGGGAGGCGTGTCGCGCGGCCTTCGGTGACTATCCCCTGGCCGAGCGCCGCCTGGCCGGCCACCTGGTGCTCGAGCACCACCGGCACCTTCCCAGGTCGGTGGGCGCGGCGGAAACGGTCAATTTGGGCCAACTCCTGGGCGCGGACGCCGGCGCGGACCTGCGTGAACAGGTGGCGGACGCCGCCGCCTACCGTGCGGCCACCCTGCGCACCCTGGAGGAGACCGGGGACCCGGACCAGGCGCGCCGCTTGCGGCAGTATGCCGGCCGTCTGGGTGAGCGACAGCCCGCGGACGCCTGGCAGGACGACCGCCAGGCCGCCCTCTGGGTGCAGGCCCACCGCGACCAACTCCTGGCCGGCACCTGCACTCTGCCGCCGGGGCTGAAACTCTCCGCGGTCGATTGGGTCCTGGCCGATGCGGCGCGGCCGCGGGTCTGGACCCTGATACAGCAGGGCGAGGCCCTGGTGCTGATGCTCAACCCGCCCCTGTTCGACGCACTGGGGCCCGGTGCGGATCCGGGCATTGACCCCGCCGATCCCATCCCCGCCAGCCCCCTGGCGTATCTGCGGCAGACCGAAACCCCGGTGCAGTTCGCCCCCCTGGACGAGCAGCAGCGCCAATGCAGCGCCCCGCCCGGAGTGCAGGGCCGCATCCCCCTCAGCGGTGCCGGGATCATCCTGCGCGGCTATGACGCGGTGCTCACCATCGAGCCCCTGACCAAGCCCGCTTGGGCCCAGGCCATCGGGCGGGACGGCTCCGGGCTCTATGTGGAGGTGGCGCAAGGGGAGGGGACGCGGCGGCTGCGCTGGGTCTCGCCCGGCGAGGCCCTGGGGCTTGCGACCGCCATTGAGGTCCGCGACCTGCCCATCCCCAGGGCCGCCTTCTGGGACGAGCCGGACTACCGTGACTGGCGCCATGGCGACCTCGCCCGGCCAGCCTGGGCCCGGCGCGCAGGGCGCGACGAGCACGGCCTCTGGGCCGAATTCCAGTTCAAGGGCGTCACCCAGCGGATGCGTTGGGTCTGGCCCGGGGAGTTCACCATGGGCTCGCCCGCGGGCGAGCCGGAGCGCCGCGACGACGAGAAACAGCACCAGGTCCTCCTCACCCAGGGCCTGTGGCTCGCGGACACCACCTGCACCCAGGCCCTGTGGGAGGCGGTGATGGGCGAGAACCCGAGCGAGTTCAAGGGCGCGGAGCGGCCGGTGGAGCAGGTGGACTGGGAGCAGGTGCAGGCGTTCATCGGGCGGCTCAATGCCGCCATCCCGGGGCTCAGCCTGCGCCTGCCGACCGAGTCTGAGTGGGAATATGGCTGCCGGGCCGGGACCGCGACACCCTTCTCCTTTGGCGAGACGATCACGACCGATCAGGTGAACTACGACGGCAACCGCCCCTACGGCGATGGGCCGAAGGGCATCCACCGGAGTCAAACCGTCGAGGTCAAGGCCCTGCCGTGCAATGCTTGGGGCCTTTATCAGATGCACGGTAACGTTTGGGAGTGGTGTCAGGACTGGTATGGGGACTATCCTGAAGGCACGACCATCGACCCCCCGGGTGCTGCAACGGGTCGGAGGCGCGTGGCGCGCGGCGGGTGCTGGGTCTCCCTTGCCGGGCTCTGCCGCTCCGCGCAGCGCCTCGACTGGGAGCCTGCCCTCCGTGGCGCCGGGCTGGGCTTCCGCCTGGCTCGAGGTCCACAAGCCAGGCCGGCGGAGCCGGGGCCAGTGAAGCGGACCGGGGGAGCGCGGGGCCGGACTGACGCCGTGGAGCGGCGTCGGTCAGGTCCTGCGCGGGGCCTGGCGTAAGGTACTGAAGCGGTGAGCCCGGGTCCCCTCGTTCCCACGCTCCGCGTGGGAATGCATCCTGGGACGCTCCGCGTCCCGAGTCCAGCGCAGAGACCAAGAGCCAAGACCGAAACGGGGTACCCCCATGGGCCGCAGCCGCTACAAGATCACCGAGCCGGACCAACCCCACTTCGTGACCTGCACCGTCCTGGAGTGGCTACCGGTCTTCACCCGCCCGGAGACGGTCGACATCCTGCTGGACAGCCTGCGCTTCCTCCAGGCGAATGCCGGTCTCAAGGTCTACGCCTGGGTGGTGCTGGAGAACCACCTGCACCTGGTGGTCCAGGCCCCGGGGCTGGGCCAGGTCTTGGCGCGCTTCAAGTCCTGGACGGCCCACGAGCTGATCCGGCTGCTGACCGAGCGGGGCGTGCGTGCCTACCTGGACCGCCTGGCCTTCGCCAAGCGCGCCCACAAGGCGGACCGGGAGCACCAGTTCTGGCAGGAGGGGTCACACCCGGAGCTGATCGGGTCGGCGGCGATGATGCGGCAGAAGGTGGATTACATTCATTTCAATCCGGTGAAGCGGGGGTATGTGGACCGGCCGGAACAGTGGCGGTATTCGAGTGCGCGGGTTTATTTGGGCGAGTCAGGGCTCTTGGAGGTCTGTCGTGAGTGGTGAGGGATTCGGGACGCGGAGCGTCCTGGGATGCATTCCCACGCGGAGCGTGGGAACGAGACCCACGCGGGGCGTGGGAGCTAGGCCCACCCGGAGCCCGGACGCGCCGCCGAAGGCTTGCCGGTCGGCCGCCCTCTTGTTGGGGTGGGGGCCTTGAGTGCCCCGGCCGTTGCCGCGCTGTTGCCGCCGGTCTTCCCCTTCGACTGGGCCGGCGAGTGGGGCGAGGATCGCTACGGGCCCTGGGTCGCCTTCCGGGTCAAGGGGGTGCGCCAGTGTCTGCGGTGGGTTCCACCGGGGCGCTTCCTCATGGGTTCGCCCGCGGGCGAGGCGCAGCGCTCTACTGACGAGGCTCAGCACTGGGTCACCCTCACCCAGGGCCTGTGGCTGGCGGACACCGCCTGTACCCAGGCACTCTGGCAGGCGGTGATGGGCGAGAACCCGAGCCGCTTCCAGGGCGCGCAGCGGCCGGTGGAACAGGTCGACTGGGACCAAGTCCAGCAGTTCATCGGGCGGTTGAACGACTTGCTGCCCGGTCTGGACGCCTGCCTGCCGACCGAGGCGCAGTGGGAGCACGCCTGCCGTGCGGGGACCCGCACACCCTTCTGGTTCGGGGACCAGATCACCCCGGAGCAGGTCAACTACGACGGCAACCACCCCTATCCCGGTGGCGCCAAGGGGCTTTACCGGGAACAAACGGTCGAGGTCAGGGCCCTGCCCTGCAACGCCTGGGGCCTCTACCAGATGCATGGGAATGTCTGGGAGTGGTGCCGGGACTGGTACGGCGACTACCCCACGGAACCGATTGAGGACCCTACGGGGCCTGAGACGGGTCTGAGGCGCGTGGCGCGCGGCGGTTGCTGGATCGACCGTGCCGGGCACTGCCGCTCCGCGCGGCGCAGCGGCAGGGGGCCTGCCGACCGTAACGACGGGCTGGGCTTCCGCCTGGCTCGAGGTCCATAGGCCAGGCCGGCGGAGCCGGGGTCGGGTCGGCTGGGAGCGGAGCGGCGCCGGGCCGGACTGACGCCGTGGAGCGGCGTCGGTCAGGCCCGGCGGGACCTCGCGTTCGGAGCGCCGGATGTCGGGTTACGCTGCGCTGACCCGACCTACGCCGCTCTCACCGCTCAGTGCTGTGCGCCGCGCCCGAACACGTCGTCCAGGCTCGCGGCGTCGAGCAGGCGCAGGCCCCAGTTTTCCAGTTGTTCCGGGGTGGCTGACTGAATGCGCTTCGCCTGTGGCTCGGGCAAGGGGCCGAAGCGTTGTTCAAGCTGACTCGTCAGCAGTCGCACCTGGCCCTGACTGATGCCGAGTTCGATCCCCTTCTTTTGAGCGACCCGCTCGAAGCTGGCAAGATAATGCATACGCCTTTCCTCCTCGAAGTTCTGAATCTCGTTCCATAACTGGTCATCCAACCCGGCCGGCAGGGTCAGGACCCAGTCGATGAACCGGAGCAACTCCAGTATATCCGCGCGTGGGTAGCCGCGCCGATACAGGCCGCGGATCAGGGACAGTTTGGCCCGGTAGCGCTCGCCGTCGGAGCCGGCGGTGTCCTGGGCCTGGAGGTGGGCCTGGGTGATGATCGCGAAGGGGTTGGACGAGGCCTCGAGGGCCGCCAAGTCTCCCCGATAGGCGGCAAGGCTGACGACCGGATAGCGCAGGCCCATGCGGCAGCCCCAGCGTTCATAGGCGAACTCACCGAAGCCGGCGGAAAACGGGTCGGCGAGCACGGCGAGGCTGACCACCGGCCGATCGTGGACATCGAAGATCCGGTAGTTGTAGACGAACATCCGTTTCGGGAAATCCGGTTGGTTCTGGCCCTGGATCTCGACATGGGCCAGAATCCAGTCTTCCTTGCCATCCTGGGCGGTGACCCGCACCAGTGAGTCGGCCCAGCGGCGGCCCAGGGTCGCGTCCCGGATCGCCTTCTGCAACTCCTTGTCCAGCATCGTGTAGCCCTGGGTCCAGTCGATCCCGGCGTGGGCGGCGGGAAAGAAGAAGGCGAGGAAGTCGGGGAAGTAGCGCTTGAGTGCGTTTTTCCAGGGGGAGTCGTAGTCGGTCATGGCGCCTCCGGGTGGGTTCCGCCGCGATTGCCGTGCGCTCGCGGCGCAGCGCAAATGATGGGTTTCGCTGCGCTCTACCCATCCTACGGGGTGCCGCGGGCGCTTGGGCTTTCCCGGACCTGGGGCCGCGTTACTTCCCGCCGTCGCGCGCCGCCTGGTCCAGGGCGCGCAGGCGCTCCAGCTTTTCGCGGATGCGGATCTCCAGCCCGCGGTCGGTGGGCTCGTAGTAGCGCCGCTCGCCCAACTCCTCGGGGAAGTAGTGTTCGCCGGCGGCATAGCCGCCCGGTTCGTCGTGGGCATAGCGGTAGGCGCGCCCATGGCCCAGTGCCTTCATGAGGCGGGTGGGGGCGTTGCGCAGGTGGGGCGGGACTGGGGCCGTGCCGCCGCGGCGGGCGTCGGCCAAGGCGGCGTTCCAGGCGAGATAGACGGCGTTGCTCTTGGCGGCGCAGGCCATGTACACGGCCGCCTGGGCCAGGGCCAGTTCGCCCTCGGGTGAGCCCAGGCGCTCCTGGGTGTCCCAGGCGTCGACCGCCAGGGCCAGGGCGCGGGGGTCGGCGTTGCCGATGTCCTCGCTCGCCATGCGCACCAGGCGGCGGGCGATATAGAGCGGGTCGCAGCCGCCGTCGATCATGCGCGCCAGCCAGTAGAGCGCGGCGTCCGGGGCCGAGCCGCGGATGGACTTGTGCAGGGCCGAGATCTGGTCGTGGAAAAGGTCGCCGCCCTTGTCGAAGCGGCGCAGGGCCCCGGCCATCACCTCCGCCACGGTCTCGGCCCCGATCACCCCGCCGGGGCTTAAGCTGGCGGCCAGTTCCAGCAGGTTGAGCGCGCGGCGGGCGTCGCCGTCGGCGGCTTCGGCGAGCAACCCGGCGCCCTCGGCGGAGAGTGTCAGGTCGCGGGCGCCGAGTCCGTGGACGGGATCGGCCAGGGCGCGCCGCAGGACGGCCGTGAGGTCGTCGAGGCTCAACGGCTTGAGGACATAGACCCGGGCGCGGGAGAGGAGCGCGTTGTTGAGTTCGAAGGAGGGGTTTTCGGTGGTGGCGCCGATGAAGGTGAGGGTGCCGTCCTCGACATGGGGCAGGAAGGCGTCCTGCTGGCCCTTGTTGAAGCGGTGCACCTCGTCGATGAAGAGCACGGTGGCGCGGTCCTCCACCGAGCGCAGGGCGCGCGCCTCGGTCACCGCCTCGCGGATGTCCTTGACCCCGGCGAGCACCGCGGAGAGGTTGATGAAGTGGGCCCCGGAGCGCGCCGCCACCAGCCGCGCCAGGGTGGTCTTGCCGGTCCCGGGCGGGCCCCAGAAGATCATGGAGTGCAGCCGGCCGGTGTCGATCGCCTGGCGCAGGGGCTTGCCGGGGGCGAGCAGGTGGACCTGGCCGGCAAAGCCAGCGAGCCCGCCGGGGCGCATGCGGTCCGCGAGCGGGGTCGCGGCTCCGTCGGCGCCCATCAGTCGAAGGACAGGAAGTCGCCGCCGGTCTTCTCGTCCATCTTGAACAGGCCAAGGTCGAGGATCGGGTTGCGTTTGGTCTGGCCGAAGTTCAGCCGCGTCTCCTGCCCGAAACTGTCCTCCATGATCATGCTCTCCAGGCCCGTGGACCCGAAGCCCAGTTCGATCCGCACGATGTCGGTGTCCTTGGCCTTGGGGGTCAGTTCCACCCAGTCGCGTCCGTCGGTGCTCGCGATCGGGCGGGTGTTGAAGTCCCGGTCGATGGGGGCATCGTTCGCCAGCAGCAGGGCCGGGGTGCCGCGCAGGGCCTTCTCCTCGCTCTGGTGGGAGACCTGGTCGAGATCCAGGTCGTGGAGATAGACCCGCTTGCCGTCGGCGATGATCACCTGTTTGTTCGGGGTGTCGTACTCCCAGCGGAAGCGCCCCGGGCGTTGCAGGTAGAGGGTGCCGCGGCCCTGCGTCATGCGGGTGCGGTCGGCATTGAAGGTGGTCTGCTCGAAGCTCGACTGGAGGCTGGTCAGGCCCTTCAGGAAGGCCTCCAGGCGTGCCCGCCCGTCGGCGGCGGCGGAGTCCAGGCCGAGCCCAAGGCCGATGAGGCCGACCAGGAGGAGGGTGAAGGGACGCCGGCGCCGGCCTGAGGGCGCGGCGCCGCGGTGGGTCTGGGGCATGGGGATCATTCCTCGCGGGGTGGGGGTGCCAGCACCTCGCGGTTGCCGTTGGTCTCCGCGGGGCCGACGATGCCGATGCGCTCCATCTCCTCGATCATGCGCGCGGCGCGGTTGTAACCGATCTTTAGTCGGCGCTGTACCCCCGAGATGGAGGCGCGGCGGCCTTCCACAACGATCTGTACCGCCTCGTCGAACAGTGGGTCGGTGTCCTCCACGTCGCCGCGGGGCTCCGGATCGATCCCCGGCAGGACCTCCTGGGGCTCGCGCAGGACGTCCTCCAGATAGTCCGGGCCGCCCTGGGCCTTGAGGAAGTTCACCACGTTGTGGACCTCGTGGTCGTCCACGAAGGCCCCGTGCACCCGCTGCGGTATGTTGCCGCCGGGCGGCAGGTAGAGCATGTCGCCGTGGCCGAGCAGGGTCTCGGCGCCCATCTGATCCAGGACCGTGCGCGAGTCGATGCGCGAACTCACCTGGAAGGAGATGCGGGTGGGGATGTTGGCCTTGATGAGCCCGGTCAGCACGTCCACCGAGGGCCGCTGGGTCGCCAGCATCAGATGGATGCCGGAGGCGCGCGCCTTCTGGGCCAGGCGGGCGATGAGCTCCTCCACCTTCTTGCCCACCACCATCATCATGTCCGCCAACTCGTCGATGATAACGACGATGTAGGGCAGGTGACCGATGGTCGGCACCTCGACCCCCGGCTCGGCGGCGAAGGCCGCGGCCAGCAGCGGATCGCGCAGCGGCGCCCCGGCGGCCTCGGCCTCCGCGACCTTGCGGTTGTAGCCGCCGATGTTGCGCACCCCGAGCGCGGCCATCAGCCGATAGCGGCGCTCCATCTCCCCCACACACCAGCGCAGGGCATTGGCCGCCTCCTTCATGTCGGTCACGACCGGGGTCAGCAGGTGGGGGATGCCCTCGTAGATGGAGAGCTCCAGCATCTTGGGGTCCACCATGATCAGGCGCACGTCGCGCGGGCCGTCCTTGTAGAGCAGGCTCAGGATCATGGCGTTGATGGCCACCGACTTGCCGGAGCCGGTGGTGCCCGCGATCAGGGCGTGGGGCATCTTCGCCAGATCCACCACCACCGGCTCACCGGAGATGTTGCTGCCCAAGGCCAGGCTCAACGGCGACTTGGCGTCCTGGTACTCGGGGGCGCCCAGGATCTCGCTCAGGAACACGGTCTCCCGCTCCTCGTTGGGGATCTCGATGCCGATCACCGACTTGCCCGGGATCACCTCCACCACCCGCACACTGATCTTGGACAGGGCGCGGGCCAGGTCCTTGGACAGGCCGGAGATCTTGCTGGACTTGGTGCCGGGGGCCAGTTGCAGCTCAAAGAGCGTCACCACCGGCCCGGGATAGGCCGCCACCACCTCGGCGACGACGCCGAAGTCCTTGAGCTTCACCTCCACCAGGCGCGACAGGTCCTCGATCTGGGCGTCCGAGTAGCCCTTGCCGGTCTTGCGCGCCGGGTCCAGGAGGGAGAGGGGCGGGCGGCTGAGCGTCGGGGCCTCGGGGGGCGCTGCGTCCCGCGCGTCCGCCGGGTCTTGCGCATCCGCCAGGCGCAGCGCATTCGGCACAAAGCGGGGGTCCGGCCGGGGCGCCGGGTCCGGGTCCGGCGCCGTTGGCGGGGCCACGGGGGGCGCTACGGGGCGGCGCAGTGTCTGGACCCGCGGCGCATCCTTGGGGACCGGCCGCTGGTGCATCATCAGATCGGAGAGGGTCATGAGGTGATCGGATGCGTGCGGCGCGGGGTCGGTGCCGGCGTCGGACGCGGGGTCGAAGTGGGCGTCGCATTGGGGCACGGGCGCCGGGGTGGAAAGCGGCGCGGCCGCGGGCTCCGGCAGCGGCCAGTCGCCCCGCGCATCCGCCGCGGCGCGCTCCTGCGCCAGGTCGGCAGGGTCGATCAGGTTGAGGTCGGCGGGCAGTTCGCCGCCGCGGGGGCCGCCCCGCCGCCGGCTCACGAACTCACCCAGGGTCGACAGGGCGCCGGTGCTCAGGGTCCCCAGGTTACGCGCACCCTGCAGCAGGCCGTCCCCCAGCCAATACAGGACGGTGAGCCAGGAAACGCCGGAGAACAGGGTGACGCCCACCAGGAGGACCCCGGCCAGCAACACCTCGGTCCCGGGGCCGAAGCGCTCCTGCATCAGGCCGCTGACCGCCTGCCCCAGACCGCCGCCGGGGCCGTTGGCCAAGTCGGCGCCCAGGGCCGTCAAGTGCATGGCGGCGAAGCCGCAGCCGGCCGCCAGGGTGAGCAGGAAGCCGATCCAGCGCAGCGCCAACAGCCAGGCGCGGGGCCGCTCGTCGTCCGCGCGTCCGCGAAACACCACCCAGGCGCTGAAGGCGAGCATCAGGGGCAGCAGATAGGCAAAATAGCCGAAGAGATAGAGACCGGCATCGGCAAACCAGGCCCCGGTGCGTCCGCCCGCATTGGTCACGCGGTCCGTCTCGCCGACATAGGACCAGCCGGCATCCTGTGGGCTGTAGCTGGCGAGAGACAACACCAGGTAGAGGGCGACGCACATCAGCGCCCACATGGCCCCCTCGCGGAGCGCCCGCTCGACATAGTCGCTGAAGGTCAACTGTCCGCTACGCGTCGCCTGAGCCATAAGCACCCCCGGGAAATCTGTTCGACAAACTTGCTCGACATTATAGCCTTACGAAAAATTTTTCGGTGCAATTAGGATACATGTGCTAATTTTGCACTGCGTGCCTGGCCGCACCCGAAGATCGCCGCCCGGCATTCGCGCATCGATCGTGTTTTTCCTATCCCACCTCGGGGGAGTAATTTTCCATGAAAACCTTAGCAATCAGCACTCTGTCGGCACTCGTCCTCGCCGCACCCCTCACCGCGATCGCCCAGACCGACTACCAGGCCGCCGGGCCCGGTTTCGACAACCGCTGGTACATCGCGCCCTTCGCCATGTACACCTGGGCCGACAACGACCGCGAGGTCAACAACGGCTGGGGCGGCGGTCTGGCCGTCGGCAAGCCGCTGAGCCAATGGTTCAACCTGGAACTGCGGGCGACCTACACGGACCTGTCCAACAGTTGGGTCCTCACCGATGATTTTGGCCGGCCGGTGACGAAGGTCGACGGTACGAACAAAATGTTCGACATCGGCGTGGACGGTCTCTTCTTCTTCAGCCGCGGTAAGTTCCAGCCCTTCCTCCTGGCCGGCATCGGTGCCATCCAGGACAAGGTCGAGCTGTGCGCCCACGGCGGCGACTTCAACGGGGTCTGCATTTCCGACAGCCAGTGGAGCTTCATGGGCGAGCTCGGGGCTGGCTTCATCGTCCCCATCACCGACTGGATCTCCTTCCGGATGGATGCCCGCTACCGGATCGATGCCGGCTTTGAATACAACGACGTGACCAATCGGGTCGTGAACAACAAGACCCTCGGCGACACGATCGTGACCGCCGGTGTGGTGATCCCGTTGGGTTCGCGTGCGGTCACCAAGGTGAATCGTACCGTGGAGCTGTCCGCGGACACCCTGTTCGCCTTCAACCGGTCGGACCTCTCGCCCACCGGCGTGAGCACGATCAACAACTTCGCCCGCGACCTGGATCAGTCCAACTACGACGGCGTCCGGGTCGCCGGCCACACCGACCCGATCGGCTCTGAGGAGTTCAACCTGGCCCTGTCGGACCGCCGCGCCAACACCGTGCGCCAGCAACTGGTCACCGATGGTGTCGCCGCTGATCGCATCACGGCCCAAGGCTTCGGCAAGACCCAGCTCAAGGTGACCCCGGCCGACTGCGCCGCCGCCAAGTCCAGAGAGGCCCTGATTGCGTGCTACGGACCCAACCGTCGGGTCGAGGTCACGGTGGAAGGGATCACCCCGAAGGAGTGATGGATCGGCATCGGCGGGCCGGATGACCCATAACGTCGTCCGGCCCGATCCGCGGCGGTCGTGTCGTTGTCGTTGTCGTTGTCGTTGTCGTAATCGTAATCGTAATCGTAATCAGAGAATCGCTGCAATTTGGCG
>NZ_CAIKKU010000817.1 GCF_903828115.1 uncultured Thiodictyon sp.
CTGCTCGCCAGCGTGATTGAAACCTGTCGCCAGCGCGGCCAGGTGCCGTGGCCCTATCTGGCCGGCGTGATCGCTGAGCGCCGCGCCGGTCGCGCGGCCGCTCCGCTGCCGGCTCCAATGCCGGGTCTCTGAACGGCTACATCGTAATCGGAAAAGCGATTCGACTCGGGGTACGAGAGAATCCGGGGGGCCACGATAACCTCGATTACGATATCGACGACAACGACCATGACAACGACCATGGCGATAAAGGCATTCTCTAATGAGCTTGTTTAATTTCGGGGACTCCGTAAGCCCGATCTCGGGTCCGCCCAGCGCGCTGGAATACGCCAACGACCGCATCTTCCGCGGTATCTCCTGGGCCAGCGCCTTTATGGTCATTGCCCTGACGGCCTTCATCCTGTGGGAGGTCGGGCGCCAGGCGGCCCCCGCCGTCTACGCCTATGGGCTCGACTTCATCACCGGCACCGAGTGGAACGTCAACAAGGGCGCCTTCGGGGTGCTGCCCGAGATCTGGGGCACCCTCTACTCCTCCCTGCTGGCCCTGGCCCTGGGCGGGCTCTTCGGCATCGCCATCGCCATCTTCCTGACCCAGGACTTCATCCATCACCGCCTCTCCCTGGTCTTTCGCACCGTGATCGAGATGCTGGCCGCCATCCCCTCGGTGGTCTTCGGGCTCTGGGGCATCTATATCCTGATCCCGCTGCTCAAGCCCGGTGCCGAGTGGCTGCACGACCAGTTCGGCTGGTTCCCGCTCTTCAGCACCGACCTGGCCGGCCCCGGTATGGCCCCGGCCGCCCTGGTGCTGGCGATCATGATCCTGCCGACGGTCGCCGCGATCACGGTGGACGCCTTCCACCGCATCCCCTACAAGGTCAAGGAGGCCGCCTACGGCATGGGGACCACCCGCTGGGAGGCAATCCTCAAGGTCATGGTGCCGACCGCCTCGTCCGGCATCCTGGCGGCCCTGGTCCTGGGCTTCGGCCGCGCCCTGGGTGAGACCATGGCGCTCGCCATGCTGATCGGCAACGCCAATCAGATCAGCCTGTCGCTCTTCTCGCCGGCCAATACGCTGGCGTCGCTCCTCGCCTCGACCTTCCCGGAGGCCGGACAGCTCGAGGTGCAGGCCCTGATGTATGCCGCCCTGGTCCTGCTGGCCATCACCTTCCTGGTCAATGTGCTGGGTCAGTTGGTCCAGCAATACACCATCCGCAAGTTCGAGGGCAAGTGATGAGCACCATCGACCTATCGGCGGACACCGCCGAGCGCCCGCTCCCGCAATTGAGTCGGCAGGGCCTGGAGGCGCGGGCACTCAAGAGCGGCGTCCTTACCGGACTCACCTGGCTTGCCGCGGTGCTCGCCGCCGTGCCGCTGATCTCGGTCATCTACATGCTGATGGTGCAGGGCGGGGCGCGGCTGTTCGGGTCCGGGTTCGTGGAGGTCCTGACCGGACTGCCGCCCGCCGGTTTCGAGCAGGGCGGCGGCATCGGACCCGCGATCGTCGGGACCCTGGCGATGGTGGGCGTCGCCTCGCTCATCAGCATCCCCATCGGCATCCTGGCGGCCATCTACAATGGCGTGCTGGAGCCGCGCAGTTGGACCGCCAATACCTCGCGCTTCCTGGCCAAGGTACTGACCGGGGTCCCGTCCATCATGGCCGGCGTCTTCGTCTACGCGGTGTTGGTCATCCACTGGGGCTACTCCGCCTGGGCGGGCGGCATCGCACTCTCCGTATTGATGCTGCGCACCGTGGTCCTGGCCGCCGAGGAGGCCATGGCCCAGGTGCCCCAGCGCATGAAGGACGCCGCCTACGGCATGGGCTGCACGCGCACCCAGGTGATCTGGAAGGTGGTGCTGCCCACCGGGCTGCCGGGCATCCTGACCGGCGTGCTGCTGGCGGTGGCCGGGGCCGCGGGGGAATCCGCACCGCTGCTGTTCACGGCGCTCTTCAGCAATTATTTCATCTCGCAGTTGTCGGAGCCGACCGCGTCGCTGTCGATCCTCATCTACAACTTCTCGGGGATGCCGTTCCCGAATCAGATCGAACTCGCCTGGACGGCGTCGCTGGTGCTGGTGCTGATGGTGCTGGGATTCAACATCCTGGCGCGTCTGATCGGCCAGCCCAAGGTCTGATTTCAATTGAAGTTCGCAAGGTAATTGATCCATGAACGCAGCAGCAGAGACGATGTTCATTGCCGAGCCCTACCAGGTCGCGGGCGAGGTCGTCATCGAGTGCAATGTGGCCAAGATCTTCTACGGGGACTTCCTCGCGGTGCGTGACAGCGTGGTGCCGATCGAGAAGAAAAAGATCACCGGCTTCATCGGCCCTTCGGGCTGCGGCAAGTCGACGGTGCTGCGCAGTCTCAACCGGATGAACGACCTGATCTCGGTCTTCCGCTTCGAGGGCAGCGTGATGTACCACGGCCAGGACGTCTATGCGAAGAAGGTAGACCCGGTGCTGGTGCGCCGCTATATCGGCATGGTCTTCCAGCAGCCCAACCCCTTCTCGATGAGCGTCTATGACAATGTCGCCTTCGGCCTGCGGCTCAACCGCTACAAGGGTGATATGGACGAGCGCGTGCAGAAGGCCCTGGAGCGGGCCGCCCTGTGGAAGGAGGTCAAGGACAAGCTCAAGAACAGCGGGCTCTCGCTCTCCGGCGGCCAGCAGCAGCGCCTGTGCATCGCGCGCGCCATCGCCACCGAACCCGACGTGCTCCTGATGGACGAGCCCTGTTCGGCGCTCGACCCCATCGCCACCCGTCAGGTGGAGGAATTGATGCTGGAGCTCAAGGAGCGCTATACCCTGGCGCTCGTGACCCACAACATGCAGCAGGCGACCCGGGTCGCCGACACCACCGCCTTCTTCTCGGTGGACATCTCCAAGGGCGGGCGCACCGGCTATCTGGTCGAGATGGGCCCCACCGGGCAGGTCTTCCAGAGCCCCAGGGAGCAGCTCACCAAGGAATACATCTCCGGTGAGTTCAGTTGATCCGGTCCGGAGCCTGGGAGCCGACATGAAGACCATCGAACAATTGACGGGCATCACGGTGACGCTGGTGCTGGCGACCCTGCTCTGCGCCTGTGGCGAGCAGACACCGCAGGGGGCCGCCCAGCCGGGCGGTGCCGTTGCGCCGGACCAAGGCCTGGTGCTCACCGGGGCGGGATCGACCTTTATCGCACCATTGCTGACCAAATGGATCGAGACCTATCGGCGGACCGCCCCAGGGGTCGCCTTCACCTATGACGCGGTCGGCAGCGGCGAGGGGGTCAAGCGTTTCCTCGCCGGTACGGTCGATTTCGGGGCGACCGATGCTGCCCTGAACGACAAGGAGTTGGCGCAGGTCAATCCGCAGCGCGGGGCGGTGACGATCCCGATGACGGCCGGGATGGTGGTCCTGGCCTATAACGTCCCAGGGATCACGGGCGGACTCGCCCTCGCGCGCGATGTCTATCTGGACATCTTCGCCGGGCGCATCCGCACCTGGAATGACCCGCGGATCGGCGCCACCAACCCAGGGGTCGAACTGCCGGCAACCGCCATCGTGCCGGTGGTCCGGCGCGACTCCAGCGGAACCACCTTCATCATGACCAACCACTTGGGCGCCGCCGACCCCTGGTGGGCCACCCAGGGGCCCGGGGTGGGCAAGTTGGTGGACTGGCCCGGCGCCATGACCGCCGTCGGCAACGAAGGGGTCGCCCAGCGGGTGAAGATCACCACGGGGGCCATCGGCTACATGGGGTATGAGTTCGCCGCCCGCCTGGGGTTGCCGGTCGCCACCCTGCAGAACAAGGCCGGGACCATGGTAACCCCCAATCCACAGGACGCCCAGTTGGCCCTGGCCTCGGTCGGCGACCAGGTCCCCGCGGACCTGCGGCTGTTCGTGCCGGACCCGGACGGTACCGGCTCCTATCCCATCGTCGGGTACACCTGGATCCTGCTCGACGCCCACTACGCCGACCCGGCCAAGGCCCAGGCGCTCAAAGAGGCCCTGGACTGGGGGCTCGAGGAGGGCCAGTCCTTTGCCGCCGCCTTGGGCTATGTGCCACTGCCGCCGGCCATCGTCGCCAAGGCCAGGGCCGCGCTCGCCGCGGTTCGCTAGGGATCGGTGCGGCCGCGCGGGACGACCGGGATGGACGACAGTCTTGGTCCGATCGGGGATGCGAGCCCGGGGCGCTCGCGCCTCACGCAGCGACGCCCGGGTCCGGCCAAGACCTCGCCCAAGCCTAATGCGAAGAAGGAGATGCGGTTCGACCTCGCCGTCATCGAGCGGGCGCTACGGGCGGTGCAGCGCGATTTCGAGCGGATCAACGCGACCCTGGAGACGCCCCGCGACCCGCTGAGCGACCGGGTCATCGCCAACCTGCTGGCCGGCTACGCTTATCTCGACACCTTGCTGGCGGACGGTCGCCACCCGCTCACCCTGGGCAACTCCACCGACCTGCTGCAACTCAATCACCTGGTGCTGTGTGGGACGGACGAGGCGGACATCCAAGACGCTGCCAAACACATGGCGGAGACCGCGGCGCGCTTCTATGACAGGTCCGGCCCCGGCGGGGTCGCGGAACTGATGGATACCCTGGCCGCTCACCGCGACGAGCCCGTCTGGCGCCGGGCGGCGCGCGCCTACATCCAGGTGATGAGCCAGCCACAGCTCTTCATCGAGGGCAATCACCGCACCGGCGCCCTGATCATGAGCGCCCTGCTGGCGGGGGAGGGCAAGCCCCCCTTCGTGCTCACGGTCAGCAACGCCAAGGCCTATTTCGACCCCTCCACGCTCGCCAAGGACTCGCGCAAGCGCAGCTTGCAACTGTTCTGGCGCCGGCCCAAGCTGTGCAAGCGCCTCGCCGAACTCCTCAAGAGCGAGGCGAATCGGGGCTTTCTGAAGCCTTAGGCCGCGCCTGTTCTTCATGAGCAAACCCCTTCTTGACCCAGCGCAGTCCGAGCCAGGCCAGGCCGACGACCAAGGGTACGGCGATGCCCATGCCGAGCGTCGCATCGATGGGGACGCCGCCATGCTCCAGACCCTTGAGCGCGTAACCGATGAGCCCGACCCCGTAATAGCCGATCGCAATCACCGACAGACCCTCGACCGTTTCCTGGAGACGCAGTTGGAGATGCGCGCGCCGATCCATGGATTCGAGCAGCCGCCGATTCTGCTCTTGCAGGGAGACGTCCACGCGGGCCCGCAGGAGACTGGTCAGCCTCGCCGCGCGCTCGGCCAGGTCGGTCTGGCGCTGCTGGGTCGACGCGCAGGTGGCGATCGCCGGCGCCAGGCGGGCGTCGAGAAACTCGGTAAAGGTCTGCAGGCCCTCGATACGTTGCTGGCGCAGTTGTTCGAGTCGCTGCCGGACCATCCCGTAGTAGGCACGCGAGGCGTCGAAGCGATAGGTGGTGCGCGCCGAAACCTCCTCGATCTCGGCGGCGAGATAGGTCAGTTCGGCCAGCAGGTCGCTCTCGAAGCCGGGGTCCCCCGAGGTCCCTTGGGTAGACATCCGTGCGGCCAACATCGCCAGTCGATGATCGGCATCGCTCAAGGTGGGGGCTACCTCGCGCGCCAGCGGAAACCCGATCACGGCCAGGGCCCGGTAGCAGTTGATCTCCAGGATCCGTTTGGCGAGTCGCCCGGCCTGATTCTGCGACAGGCTGCAGTCGCGCACCAGGATGCGCACGAAGCCGTCGGCATTGATGCGCAAATCCGACCAGATGCGTGCCAACCCGCCGACCGCCTCGGAGCCGATGACCGGATAGCCGTCGAACAGCGCGGCCAGTTCGCCGTTGCCGCGCTCCGGCATCGCACAGGCATCGATGGCCATCGCGACCGCGACGATCACCTCGCCGGGCAACTCGCGCAGCCACTCCGCGGGGAGTTCATGCAGCACGGGTTCGGCGAAGGGGTGCGCGTAGGGGCCCTGTTTGCTGAAGGTGTAGGTGACGAACTCGGTGTGACGCTCCCAGCGCACGCGCAGCGGTCCCAGGTCGAGCGAGTAGTGGTGACCGATCGTCTCGGGGAGCGGCCGATCATAGTACGCCAGCAGCCGCTTGAGATGCTCCACCTGGCGGTCGGTTCCCTGCTCGCCGCACACCACGGCGAGATACGAAACCCGTTCCGGGGCGTGCAGCGGCTCAAAGGTACGGGCATGAAGCTCGGCCGTGACGGCGTGGCGCAGCGGATGCTCTTGAAAAACAGTGGGCATGATTTGGATACTCCATTCTTGGACGCGCGAGCGTCACCGGGCTGGCTGACGCAAGGCCGCAATGCGATCACGTCCATCAGCATCGCGGCCATCGGCGCACGTGACCCGGATGGCGTAATATAGACCTCGGACGTGATAGCCGGACGTAGGGGCGGGTTTCAAACCCGCCCCTACACCAGAGGCCTGTCCGGATGTCAGGTTTGAAGGCTATAGCAGATGTCTGCTCAGGCAGCGAAACAAGCGTAGGTCTCGTATCAGCTTGGCGGATCGAAATCCGAAAGTCGCATGATCATTTCAGATAAATATCGGATCGATTCTGATTTAACATACCTGCGGGGGCGGCCTGAGGCCGCACTGGCGGCGATCGATCGGCGGGGGTCAGTTGCGCGAGACGCGGGTTGCGTGGCGTTCTTCGAGGGCCCAGGGCAATCGCATCAAGTTCTGCTAATATTCGCACTTACTGATGCATCGGGCAAATCCTACATCTGGACTGCTCCCAAGGCTACATGCCGTGTCCCTTTCCTATGCCACGAACACTTTGCGAACACCACACGTCTTCA
>NZ_CAIKKU010000818.1 GCF_903828115.1 uncultured Thiodictyon sp.
ACCCGACCTACCGGTCTACCGGTCCTCCGTCAGGCCGTAGGTCGGGTTAGCGCAGCGTAACCCGACACCCGCGCCCTCACTCGTGACCCACACCTTCCAAGACCTCGTCCTTGCACGCCCAATCCCGCGGATAAAGCCCGGCGTCCACAAACCGCAGAAAGCTCGAATACGGCCAATCCGCCACCGCGTCGACATACCCGTGTTTCACGGGATTATAATGGATGTAATCGACATGCCGGGAAAAATCCTCCTCGTCGCGGATCACATGCTCCCAATAACGATGTTGCCACAGCGCCCGTTCGCCCCTGGCGCATCGCGCCGGATTGGCCGGCGTCGGCAAGGGCCTGGGCCAGTGCTTCGTAACCCAGGTCTTCACCAGCCGCCAACGCAGCGAATAATCCGCATCGTCCCCGGGCAGCGTCCAGATACAATGCAGATGATCCGGCATGATGACAATCGCGTCGATCCGAAACGGGCGTTTCTTCTTGACTGCACGAAACGCCTCGCGCAGGCAATCGATACTCTCCGGGTCCGTAAATTGCGGGCGGCGATCCTGGGTGACCAGGGTAAAGAAGAAGGTGCCGCCGGGGAGGATAGCGCGTCGGTATTTCATCGTGTGGAGTGGTCGTGCCGGCGTCTCGTCGGGTTACGCTTCGCTAACCCGACCTACGGCCTTCGGCTCGTCTGGAGTCTCCAAGTGCGCGTAGACCCAGACATTCGTGTCGATGAAGGGCTCACCGCTCATGGAGTTCATCCCGGCCCACGATAACCCGTTCGGCAACTCGCAAGGTCTGATAGCGAGGGCGCAATTGGGCGTCGGCCGTCGGCCCCTGGTCATCAAGTGGCAACACAATGACCTCCAGCCGTCGGTGCCGCAGTTCGGGCGGCAGCTCGATCAAGAGTTGATTGGCGGCGTCATCGACAATGCTGCGTATCGCGTGCATAACAGTCACCGTTGCTGAGGGTTCTGAGGGGCTGACGCCGCTGACGGCTCGGTCTCCTGCACTCGGACCTCACCGGACATCAGCTTGGGGAGGAGGAGGTCGCGGGTTTGGGCGAGGGTGCGGGATTCTTGCTTGTTTGCTTCCATACGATCAACCAGTGGCGCGCAGGAGTCTGAAAAGGCTTGTATAACGGAAGTGACGCCTTTGATAAACTTCGTGTTGCCCACAACGTCGGGGCGAACGGCCGGATAGGCGGCACCGTCGGCACGATGTGAGAGTCGCTCGATGTTCTCAGGCGCGGTGGCCGCAAAGTACACCACTTCGCGGTAAAGCGGTTGCTTTGGCCGCAGTACAGCGAAACCTGTGCTTCCGGTCAAGCCGTTCTCTCCTATGAATGCGTAGGAACCGTTTCCGGGCCTCACGGTGCCGACGATGGTGTCTCCAAGACGCAAGACCCGGCGCGCTCGACTGGGGGCATCGCTCCAAAGATACCATTCTGTCGCCTCAATGGTTCCCCATTTTGTGTTGGCCAAATCGACATACGCGACGTGATCGGGGCTGCGCTTGGCCGACCAGGATTCAGAATTCAGGTCGGCAACATCCGCGAGCGTGCCACATTTCCATCCCTCCGGTTTGTCCTCCCTATCCAGGTGCTTGGGGAACAGCGACCATAGGTCGGAGGCGAGGTACGGTTCCAAGCCTTCCTGCTTGGCGCGGGTGGGGCCGAAATCGACGAACCAGTCCTTGAACAGCGCCCGCGCCATCGCCTCCAGCGTCTCGTTCATGCGGCGGTTCAGTTCGATCCTGTCGTCAAGGGTACCGAGTATACCTGCAATTGTCTTCTGGATTTTTGGCGCGGGCAAGGTGATGCGCAGGAATCCTTGATCGCGCAAGCTGAGGTAGGGGGCCATATCCGTGCTGTGCGCCAGCGCCCGGAGTTGGGTCCGGAACTCTTCGCTAAGAGGGTATAGACAAAATTAAGTCGTTGTCGTCATGCGTCGTAGAAGGATCCGCGCCTCAGTGAGCCAGACCCAGGCTTCGGACACGCACAGCAGGCGATCATGGTGCATGATCAAACGGCGTGCGCGCTCGTTCCA
>NZ_CAIKKU010000819.1 GCF_903828115.1 uncultured Thiodictyon sp.
CGTTGTCGAATCATCCGACCACGATTACGACAACGACAACGACAACGACAACGACGCCCGGTCCGTGAGAACGTCCGGTAGCTGTAGCTGTAGGGTACGCCGACCGGCTCGGCCCCCGGCGCACCGGCCATCCAGCCCTGGGGTCCCGGCGAGCACCAAGGCCCGGCTCACCCGGCAGGCCGCCCGCCTCCGGGCCGGCGCCCGGCGCTCCCGCCTATTGGCGCGCCTGCCGGCCCATGCTACCGTTCGGGCTTACCCGCCCGAAACCACCAGCGCCCGAACCCTCCAGCACGGACCCCCCAATCCCATGCCGCAATTTCGTACCGTCGGCATCATCGGCAGGCAGAGCGGCACGCCCGAGGTCGAGTCGATCCTGCGGCGGCTGATCAAGCATCTGCGCCGCCGCTCCTGCCAGGTCCTGCTGGACGGCGAGAGCGCCCGCGAGCTCGGCCTCAAGACCGCGGACGGCCTGCCGGTGGCCGTGCTGGGGGCGCGCTGTGACCTGGTGGTGGTGGTCGGGGGCGACGGCACCCTGCTGCACGCCGGCCGCGCCCTGGCCGGGAGCCGGGTGCCGCTCCTGGGGATCAACGTCGGGCGGCTCGGCTTCCTGGTCGACGTCTCCCCGAGCGAGATGGAGTCGGTCCTGGACGCCATCCTGGAGGGCGAATACGAGACCGACCGCCGCGCCCTGCTCACCGCCGCGGTCCTGGGTGATCCGACCGAGGGGCGCGCCTATGCGGCCCTGAACGACGTGGTGATTCATAAGTGGAACACGGCCCGCATGATCCAGTTCGATACCTTGATCGACGGGGTCTTCGTCAGCGCCCAGCGCTCGGACGGACTGATCGTCGCCACCCCGACCGGCTCCACCGCCTACGCCCTGTCCGGCGGCGGCCCCCTGGTGGACCCCGCCCTGGACGCCATCCTGCTGGTATCCATCTGCCCGCATGACCTCAGCAACCGTCCCCTGGTGGTGCCGGGCGGCAGTTGCATCGAGATCAAGGTCTGCGGCCATGACGTCGGCCAGGCACGGATGACCTGCGACGGTCAGACCGAGGTCCCGCTCCCCTCGGAGGCCCTGGTGCGCATCTGCCGCCACCCGGACCGCGCCTGCCTGATCCACCCCAAGGGTCACGATCACTACCAGATCCTCCGCGCCAAGCTCGGTTGGGGCACCCACACCCAGGTGACCTCGCCGTGCTGACCCACATCCTCATTCAAGACCTGGCGATCGTCAGCCGCCTGGAACTCGATTTTTCACGCGGCTTGAGCGCCCTGACCGGCGAGACCGGGGCCGGCAAGTCCATCCTGGTCGATGCCTTGGGGCTCGCCCTGGGGGACAAGACCGATGCCGACACCATCCGCGTCGGCCGGGAGCGCGCCGAGGTGGTCGCCAGTTTCGACCTGACCCAGTGCCCCGGCGCCCGCGCCTGGCTGGCCGCGCAGGCCCTGGACGACGACGGCGAGTGCATCGTGCGCCGCCTCATCGTGCGCGCCGGCCGCTCCCGCGCCTTCATCAACGGCCGCCCGGCCAGCGGCAGCCAGCTCAAGGACTTGGGCGACCTGCTGGTTGACATCCACGGCCAGCACGCCCACCAGTCCCTGTTGCGCCCCAATGACCAGCGCGACCTGCTGGACGCCTACGGCGGTCACGGCGCCCTGGCCGCCGCGGTGGCGGGCGCCTGGCGCGAGTTCCGGACCCTGGACCGGCGGCTCACCGAGCTTGAGAACGCCGGCACCGAACGCGCCGAGCGCCGGGACCTGCTGCGCTTCCAGGTCGAGGAATTGTCCGCGCTGGCCCTCACCCCCGAGGAACTGCCCACCCTGGACCAGGAGCAGCGGCGCCTGAGCAATCTGGGCCGCCTGCAGGAGACGGCCGGGCGCGTGCTGGTGCTGCTCGCCGAGTCCGAACCCGCCATCGAGGACCAGTTGCGCACCGCCGGGACCGAGCTTGCCGACCTGGAGTCAGTCGACCCCAGCCTGGCGCCGACCCGCGAGTTGCTGGAGACCGCCGCCATCCACGCCCACGAGGCCGCCTCCGGGCTGCGCCACTATCTGGACGGCCTGGATCTGGACCCGGCCGCGCTGGCGACGGTGGAGAGTCGGCTCGCCCAGGTCCACGACCTGGCGCGCAAATACCGCTGCTTTGCCGCCCAGTTGCCGGAACTGCTTCAGACCCGCCGGGCCGAGCTCCAGTCGCTCGACGACGCCGACCAGGGCCTGGAGGCGCTGCGCGAGCACCGCGACACCGCCTGGGCCGGATTCAGCGCCCAGGCGCTCGGGCTCACCACCGCCCGCGCCGCCGCCGCCACCCGCCTGGGCGCGACCGTCACGGCGGCCATGCAAGACCTCGGCATGGCCGGCGGGCGCTTTGCCGTGCAATTGGAATCCCTGGGGCTCACCGCCGCCGGGGCCGGCGGGTGCGAGCGCGTCGCCTTCCTGGTCAGCGCCAACCCCGGGCAGCCCCTGCAATCCCTGGCGCGGGTCGCCTCCGGGGGCGAACTCTCGCGCATCAGTCTC
Source organism: uncultured Thiodictyon sp. (assembly GCF_903828115.1). Lineage (GTDB taxonomy): Bacteria > Pseudomonadota > Gammaproteobacteria > Chromatiales > Chromatiaceae > Thiodictyon. Next base: position 2,521 of record NZ_CAIKKU010000819.1, read on the forward strand.
GGTATCCAGGTCGCCACCGCCGAGGTCGGGGCCGTCCCCACCCTGGTCTTCGACGAGGTCGACGTCGGCATCGGCGGCGGCGTGGCCGAGATCGTCGGGCGTCTGTTGCGCCGCCTGGGCGAGGCGCGCCAGGTCCTGTGCGTCACCCACCTGCCCCAGGTCGCCGCCCAGGCCCATCACCAGTTGCGGGTCCGCAAGGAGACCCTGGACGGCGAGACCCACACCCGCATCGACCCTCTGGACGGCGACACCCGGCGCGAAGAGATCGCCCGCATGTTGGGCGGCACCGAGATCACGCGGCGCACACGCGAACACGCAAGCGAAATGCTGGCGCACGCCGCCGCCGCGGGCCGGGGCGAGTGATACAATCGCGCTTTACACACCAGCCGGGGGGGAGAAGAATAAGGGTGGCGTTCACGGGCCAGACAGACCCGCGGGAGCCAACGACAACCCAGACGCTTAACCTTGCGAGGAATAAGAAATGACACGCATCCTGTTGACGATCGGATGGCTGGCGGGCGCCGCCGGGGTCCTGCTCACCCTCGTGGCCGGGGCGGCCCGAATCGCCGGTTACTACTGGCTCGGCAGTTTCTCCACCGGCACCGTCCTGCTGGGCGCCATGGGGGTCATGCTGATCGGCTGCCTGGGCTTCCTCGCCGCACTCAGCACGCGACGCGGTGCCGACGGGCGCTAGGTATTGACGTCCGGCGGACCCTGCCACAGGTCCCACACCGGGATCGCCCAGAGTCGCTCGCTGAAACAGAGCGCACGCTCGCCGGTGTAGAGCAGGACCCCGGCGTGGAAACGCTCCGGCGCATCCGCGGCCAGCGACTCAAGCCCGGCGAAGTCCTTCGGTTGACGCCGCAGTCGTGCGGATCGATGACGCTGCGGTAGGGCGCGCGCGAGGTACCGGTTTTGGTCCCAAGAGCCGCCGCGCACCACCTGCGATCCGGTGCCGCCGAGTTGGATGCGCGTGGAGTCCTTAATTTCATTAAGACACCACTCCCAGACGTTGTCGGCGGCTGACACGGGATCGCTGGTCCGCGCAGCGGACCCTACGGGGGGCGGCCGCTGGGCGCGGGTGCTCGGCCAGCCGTTCGATGCCGCGGATCAGTCGGTCCATGTGGCCGCGGAAATGGGCGCCGGCCGCGTGCACCGTGGTGGCCTGGCGATCGGCGAGCGCCTTGATGCTGTCGGGCAGGTCCGGCTCCAGCGGCATCGCTACGCCCTCCAGCAGCACCGGGACCAGGGGGATGCCGCGCGCGAGCGCAATCTCGATCTCGGTGCGGACATAGTCGCGCGGGGCGTCCAGGCGGCGGCCCGAGGCCGCGTCGGCGGCGCGCAGCCAGTCCCGGCCGATCACGGCCAGCACCACGTCTGAGCTGCGGACCTGTTGGTCGAGCCAGTCCCGCCAGTTGACCCCCAGCGGGATGTCGTCCACTTGCGAGCAACCACGCAAGTTTATCGTGTGGCCCCAGGCTCTGCGCGCCTGGAGTCCATGGCTTCAGCCATGGCTGCTAAGAGGGTATAGACAAAATTAAGTCGTTGTCGTCATGCGTCGTAGAAGGATCCGCGCCTCAGTGAGCCAGACCCAGGCTTCGGACACGCACAGCAGGCGATCATGGTGCATGATCAAACGGCGTGCGCGCTCGTTCCA
>NZ_CAIKKU010000820.1 GCF_903828115.1 uncultured Thiodictyon sp.
CGCAAGTAAAGCACCTGCGGGCCGAACCATGAGGGTCCCCACCTTTTTTTGCCCGCCCGGGGCGCCCACCGCGGGGCACGGAGCTCGCCCGCCGAGCGTGCGATGCGGGTCCCTCTGCCTTAACTTATAACTGACTACGGGGGAGGTACGAGAGAGACCTAAGTAATCGACGCGCAAGCTTCCTCGCGGCTACCGACCGGGACGCCGCGCGCGGCCGGGAACTGGCAGGCGAAGCGGGTGCCGGTGCCCAGGGTGCTGGCGATGACAAGTCGGGCGTCGTGGCGGTTGAGTACGTGCTTGACGATGGCGAGCCCGAGCCCGGTGCCGCCGACGGCGCGCGAGCGTCCCTGGTCGACCCGGTAGAAGCGCTCGGTGAGCCGCGGCAGGTGTTCGGGGGCGATGCCCTCGCCGTCGTCGGCGACGCTGAACAGGGGGCCGTCGGTGTCCTGCTCCCAGCGGATGCGGATGCTGGTGCCCGGCCTGGTATGACGCACGGCGTTGTGGATCAGGTTGGACAGGGCGCTGCGCAACTCGACCTGATTGCCGAGGAGCCGCAGGGCCGAGTCGATCCTGGTCTCGATCCGGTGCTGTCCGTCGCTCAAGGCCTGCGCCTCGTGGACGATCTGCTCCAGTTCGGCGGCCACGTCCACCGGCCCCTGGCGGCTGTCCTGGTCGTCCATCTCCAGCCGCGAGAGGGTCAGCAGGTCTTCGATGATGGAGCGCATCCGCTGCGCCTGGCGCTGCATCAGTTCCAGCGGCCGGCGGTGGGCGGCGGGGGTGGCGGGGGCGTCGGCGAGGTTTTCCAGGAAGCCGGCGATGACGGTGAGCGGGGTGCGCAGTTCATGGGAGGCGTTGGCCACGAAGTCACGCCGGATCATGTTGAGGTGATAGAGCTTGGTGATGTCGCGCGCCACCACCAGTCGCTCGCCCTTGTGCTCGCCGAAGGGGGCGATGCGCAGCGAGAGCATGAGCGCGCGGTGGTGCTCGGGGGTGATCTCCAGGGGGCGCAGGTATTCGCCGACTTCGATGAAGGGGGCCAGATCCGGTTGGGCGAGCAGTTCGGACAGGCGCCGGCCCTCGTCGCGCGGCCAGTGGACGTCGAGCAGTGCGGCGGCAGCCGGGTTGGCCCACTCGATGCGTTGCAGCTTGTCCAGGATCACCAGGGCGTCCGGCACCGCGTCCGCGGCCTGGCGGAAGCGGCGGCTGAAGCGGACCTGGCGCTTGCGTCCCTTGCGCCCGCGCTGCTGGTAGCGGGCGATGCCGCGGTAGACCTCGCCCCAGGGACCCAGCGGGTAGGGCGGAGTCAGCCGGTGCCGACGGCGGATCAGGCGCACCAGCCGCAGCAGGAGGTAGAGATGGCGCAGCAGGTAGGGCAGGGACGCGAGCGGCCAGACCCAGGCCGGGGCCGCGCCGAGGAGGACCAGCGCGATGCCCACGGCGAGCGTGAGTGCGAGTGCGACGAACTCGAAGATCAGTGGATACCCCCCAAGGTAACGAGTCAAGAACAAGTGAAACATAATCATTGTCGTTGTCGTTGTCGTTGTCGTAATCGTAATCGCAGAAGCGCCCCAAACGTAACCGCCTCTCTCTACACGGCGGCGGGTCGTTGTCGTTATTTTAATCGGAGAAGCGCTGCAAATTGGCTTGCGGGAGAATCCTGGATGCTACGATAATCTCGACAACGACAACGACAACGACAACGACAACGACAACGACAACGACAACGACAACGACAACGATAATGAACCGTTCCTATTCAAGTCCATTTATTACCAGCAGGCCCGGTTTTCGCTGCTGCGTGAGGTCTGCGACTCGTCGGTCTGAGGCGCAGCCTCGTTAACCCTGCAAGCAGTTGCGCTCAGAGGGTATAGACAAAATTAAGTCGTTGTCGTCATGCGTCGTAGAAGGATCCGCGCCTCAGTGAGCCAGACCCAGGCTTCGGACACGCACAGCAGGCGATCATGGTGCATGATCAAACGGCGTGCGCGCTCGTTCCA
>NZ_CAIKKU010000821.1 GCF_903828115.1 uncultured Thiodictyon sp.
CTCCGCGTCCGGTCCTGGCACTGGACGCGGAGCGCCCGCACTTGCTCCCACGCGGGAGCGTGGGAGCCAGAAGGCAAGCGTCCGATCCTGGGCTCCGCCCGGACTCAGGTCAAGACGCCTTGATCACCGATCTCATCGATGAGCTGGGCAAAGCGACGCTGCCGCTCATCCAGGGACCCGCTATCCTCGTCCGCGTGGATCGTCATGTTCACATAGTCACGCCCGAAGCCGAGGTCGGGGTAAAGCCCCTCGCGCTCCGAGAGCGCGGCGGCCTGATCGAGAAAATCGCGTAGCGCGTCGTAGCTCGCGAACCGGTAGCGGCGCTCCAGACATGCCGGACGCGCCCTCTCTTGCCATTGTTGACTCATCGCTTTTCTCCACCCATCACCTGAAAGATCACCGCAAGGCCCGGCGCCGCGTGGGCGGCTCGACCGGCTGCTCGAGCGCAGCTATCCATTCGACCAACTCCTGGGCGTGGGCCTGCTCCTCGGCGAGCAGGGCCCCAAAGAAGACGCGGTCGTCCCGACTGGCGATCCGCTCGCCATGTCTGGCGGCCTCGCGGTACAGCCCGACCAGCTCCATCTCGAAGACATAGTCGGCCTGGAGCAGCGACAGCAGGTCGCCCCCCACCAGGGCCGGGCGCAGTTGGGACCCGTTCGGTGCCGCGCCGAGCGCCAGCATCCGGGCGATGATCCGCTCCACATGCTGCAGCTCCTCATGGGCCTCCTCGCGCAGCCGCTGAGCCGGCCCGTCCAGCCCCCAGGTCGCGACCAGTCGGGCCTGGGTACTATAGGTCTGGACCGCCGACAGCTCCAGGCTGAGGGCCCGGCCCAGATAGCCCAGGATTCGCTGGTCAGTGCTGTTCTGCCGCATGGGATCGCGTCACCCGGGTGCTGGGTCAGGCGGCCCGCGCCAGGGTCTCGCCGACCCCGCCGGTGGGCAGCACCGGCTCCACCTCGCGGTGGGGGCGGGCGATGATGTGCGCCGCCACCAGCCCGTCGCCGACCCGCTCGCAGGCGTCGGCACCGGCGCGCACCGCGGCGTTGACCGCGCCGGTCTCGCCGCGCACCAGCACCGTCACATAGCCGCCGCCGACGAACTCGCGCCCGATGAGCCGCACCTCGGCGGCCTTGGTCATGGCGTCCGCCGCCTCGATGGCGGGCACCAACCCGCGCGTCTCGATCATGCCCAACGCTATACCATAGATTTCGCTTGCCATCGTCTGGTCTCCACTTTGGAATGTCTTGGTTTGGAATTGCACGCGCCGCACCGCCGGGCGGCGAACCTGACTACCTGATTACCTGATGACGGGATTGTCCGTTCCAGGGAACGGGGTGCCGAGCACCGGCTCCACCTCGCGGTGGGGACGGGCGATGATGTGGGCCGCCACCAGCCCGTCGCCGACCCGCTCGCAGGCGTCGGCGCCCGCGCGCACGGCGGCGTTGACCGCACCGGTCTCCCCGCGCACCAAGACGGTGACGTAGCCGCCGCCGACGAACTCGCGGCCGATCAGGCGCACCTCGGCCGCCTTGGTCATGGCGTCCGCGGCCTCGATGGCGGGTACCAGCCCGCGCGTCTCGATCATGCCCAGTGCGATACCGTAGTGTTCAGTTGCCATCGCCTTGTCTCCTGCTGATTGACTCGATTGATTTGACTGTTTCAAACGGCTGCCGGCGTTGCCGCCGCGGCCGTTGCCGACCCCGCTGGTGCCTGGTCCCGGTCGTCGATGATCCCGCCGATGGTGAGATCGGTGAGAATGGCGAAATCCCCCTGGGCGTAGCGGGCCGCGGACCCGTTGACCGTGAACACCTGGTTGCCGGCCCGCGCCCCGACCGGGTCCGTCGCCACCTGGCGCTTGCCCTTGGCATCGCGCAACACCCGCAGGCTCGCCTGCTTGAGGCCGGCGATGCGCCGGGTGCAGACCAGCGGCCCTTCCACCTCGAACAGGTCCATCACGGGTTCTCCGGCGGCGGCCAGTGGTCGATGATGCCGACGATGGTGAGATCGCTCGGATACTCCTTGCTGCCGGCCGCCTCACGGGCGGCGGAGCTGCCGACGCAGATCACCCAGTCCCCCGGGATGCAGCCGACCGCATCCACGGCCACCGCGCTGATGGCCCCGTCGCGCACCACCTGCAGGTGCCGGTGTTCCAGCCCGGGAATCCGATTGGTCGCGACCAGGGGCCGCTCGACCTGGCAGATCTTCATCGCTCCCCCCCGGCCGGGCGCTCGGCGTTGACGGTGCAGGCCAGCATCTCGATCGGCGCGTCGGCGTGGCAGTCGCGCACCACCTGAAGGATGTGCAGCAGGCCGCGCCCGAAGAGCTCCCCATAGCGCGTCTTGAGTGCCTCGGTCACGCGGCGGCAGTGCCCGACGGCCCGCTCCCGCGCACCCGGTACCTGGCCGTGGTAGTCGAAGCGCACCACCACCGGCGTGGGCAGCCCGCGGCGGACGTTGAGCCCGGTGAAGATCTTGAGGCCCACGTCCAGGTCCACCGTGGCCTCCTCGACGGTGTGGAGGTAGGCGAAATACATGAGGTTGCGCAGTTGGATCTCCTCGAAGCCGACGCCGGCCCCAATGAAACGCTCCGCATGGCCGATGTCGTCGTAGTGCTCGCCCTGATAGGTGCCCACATAGGCGATCTGGGAGAAGTTGTTCACGATCAGCCGCTCGATGAGCCGTGCCATGCCCGCGGCCACCCCGGGCGAGGTGTGGCGCACCGCCTCCTGGACCTCGCGCAGGGCACCGGAGGCGTCCAGCCGGGCGGTCCTGCGGTAGAGCGCCAAGGCCTCCACCGCGCGGCCGAGGTCGATGGCGCCGTCGGCATCCGGCACGTGCACGCGGATCGCGTCCGTGGCGGTGTCCAGGCCGATCAGCAGGAGGTCGATGGAGGCCCCGCAGCAGAAGCTGTTCTCGATGGCCTGCTGGAAACCCCGCAGGCGCTCGAGCCCTGCGGCGGCGGCCTGCGCCGTGTCCGAGCCGTGGGCGGCACAGCCCTCCTGGTCCGGGGCCACCGAGCTATGGTGGTAGACAACCGCCTTCAGATACCGGGTCGGCGCGTCCGCGGTGTTCGGCAGGCCGCGGCGCATGCGCAGCATCTCCACCTCGACCCACTTCTGGATGCTGTCCTCGATGTCGAACAGGGCCCCGGCGTAGGACTTGCGGCGCACCGCCCGATGGGGCAGGCGCAGCACGTAGCGGACCAGGTGGGCCAGGCGGCCGTCCGCACAGGGCGAGAGGTCCAGGGTGTGGAAGCCGCAGGTCTGCAGAAAGCCCTCGAAGCCGCCGTTGAAGAGGGTCTCGTCATCGACCACCAGCGGGTCCCGGGTGTAAAAGTCGTCGCAGAACCGCCGGTAGGTCGCGAAGGTGCACCAGGCGTACAGGCGGCGCAGGTCGAGTTGAGCGACCCAGGCATTCTCCAGGAGGTCCTGCGGCAGCGCGAAGCCGAGCGCCCGCTGGGCGATGGCCTGGGCCTGGGCCTCGAAGTCGGCCTCGTGCTGCAGGGCCGAGAGGCGCTTCAAGGTCGGCACGATGGCATCGAAGGCGGACTTCACCCCCTGCTCATAGTCGTGGAGCCGCGCATTCTCCCCGGCGTGGGCCAGGACGTGACGGGTGGCCAGGCCCGCGGCCGGGCGGGGGCCGGCCACACCGGTGCCGGCGCCGGCACCGTTTGCGCCGGCGCCGACCCCCACCGCGCCGGGGCGGCGCAGCGGTGCGGTGCCGGTGGTCCGGGCGCGGCTGAGTGTTCTGGAGTGAGTGCGCTGCATGACTGTCTTTCCGGGGACGCTCTGATTTCTGTGCCGCTCGTGGTGTTTTCTGGATTCAGGCCTGAGAAGGTCCGTCGATCGGTGTCCGGCGATCCGTGTCTGGCGATCAGCCGCGGGCCCCGCCCGAGTAGGTGACCATCGCTCCCTTGTCGGTGTTGCCGCTGCCGCCCGTGACCTTGCTGACCGGCTCCGGGATGCCCTCGGCACGACTCTTGGCCTTGGTCGCGGCCATGGCCGCGGCCATCGGCAGCCCAAGGGGCTGGGCGCCGCGACGGCTCGGGTTGCGCACCGGGGCCGAGGTCCCCGCGGTACCGGTGACCCGGTCGCCGGGGTCCCAGTCGTCGCCGGTGACCGTGATGCCGTCATTGATGCCCTCCCCGCTGATCCGCGACTTGACCCGACCGTGGACGGTCGGCGGCGCGGCGGACAGGTCAGCCTCCAGCGGGGCGCGGCCGTTGCGCCCGAACCCGGTCTCCACGATCCCGGTGACCTTGCCGCTGGCCATGCCGAAGGGCCCGGTGATCCGACCGCCCTCCAGTGGCGCGCCGGTCACACCCCGGGCCGGTTGGGGCGCGTTGGACGCGTGGGCCGGCGACGCGATGCTGAAGTCGGTCCAGGGTGCGGGCCCGGCGCCGTCGGCCTCGCCGACGCTGGGCAGGGGCTGGGGAAAGTCCGGGCTCCCGGGCTCTGCCGGTTCCGCGGCACACACCGCCAGGACCTGCCCGGCATCGCTGTAGGGGGTGCCGGTGACGGGCTCGCAGGCGCCTTTCGCGTCGCCCGTCATCCGGCCGCCGACGCCGGGCTGGATGCCGGTCATCAGCGGGCGGATGCGGCGCTGGTCAGGCTGCATACGGGCCGCGGCCCGGCTGGCCTGGGTCGGCTCGCAGTAGGCACGGTACTGCTCGACCCCGGCGTAGGGCGTGCCGGTGACGGCCCGGCAGGTGCCGGGCTCGTCGCCGGTCATCCGGGGCGCCCGCCCGGTCATGGTGCCGGTGATCCGCTCGCCGCCCAGGGTGGCGGAGACGCCGACCTTGCGCTCGGTGCGGGCGGGCGTCGCATCGCAGAACTGACCGAACTGCTCCAGGCCGATGTAGTCGTCACCGGTGACGTTGCGGCAACTGCCGGCCTCATCGCCGGTCAGCGCCGGGTGCCGGCCGATCATGGTGCCGGTCACGGTACCGCCGAGCAGGGTCGCGCTGGTGCCGACCTTGGGTGGGGCGGCGCTTGGACCGGCAGCGGGGCTGCCGGGCTGCATGTACTGGGTACCCGTGAGGGAACGGCTGGCACCGACCTCGTCGCCGGTCACCTTACCGGAGCGTCCGACGTTGTTGCCGGTCACGCGCTTGCCGCCGCGGGTCGCGGCACTGTTGGACTTGGCCGGACCTTTTTCAGGCGTGCGGCCGCAGAAGGCCTCCTGCAGATTGGCGCCCATGTACTCGGTCCCGGTCACCTGCTGGCAGGTGCCGGGCTCGTCGCCGGTCACCTTGGTGCTGCGTCCGACCTGGTTGCCGGTCACCGGGTTGCCGCGATTCGTCGGGCTCACGCCGACCCGCCTGGGGGCCTTCGGGGGCTCGCCCTGGCAGAAGTCGCGGAAGATGTCGGCACCCATGTATTCGGTGCCGGTGACGGTGCGGCAGGTGCTGGCCTCGTCCCCGGTCATGTCGCGCGAGCGCCCGACCATGGTGCCGGTCACGGTCTGGCCGTGGGAGGTCTCACTGGCACCCACCTTCCAGGGGGCATCCTGGGCCGCGCCTGGTGCGGCGGCGGTGCGGGCCGACCGCGCGCGCCCGGTGGGTGCGGACTGCTTCCGGCCGGCACCCCCGCGGCGACTGCGCTGCTCGCGCAGCGCCTTGGCCAACTCACGGCCGGACAGCTCCGGATTGGCCGCCCGCGCGGTCTGGGCGGCGCTCAGCCCGGAGGCGCCGACGCCCGCCTTGCCGCGGGAGGACTGGGCCTGGCGGCGCGCGAGCGACGCGGCGCGCCCTGGGTTCATTCGCGTATCGTTGCGGCGGGGCCCGCGCGGCTTGGGCCGCCCGTTGCCGCGACTGGGGGTCGCGGCCCGCGAGAGGCCAACGTCGCTCCCCCCGCGCTCGCTCGTGTCCTTGGCCCCGCAGGAGCAATTCCCGTCCTGGCGTGAAGCCTCCTTGGCGGCGGCCGGCTCGTCCACCGGCTTGGTGCGCTCCCCGTCACGCACCCGATCCTTCCGGTTGACGGCGACTTTGCCCTTGCTGGACATCGCTTTGCGACGGGCGAGCGCCGCGGCGCGGCCGGCGTTGGCGCTGGGGGCTGGCGGTGCAGGCACCGCGGCGCGCCGACTCGCCACCGGGACGCGGCCCGGCTCCGGCGCGATCGGCGGGGCTGAAACCGGTGCCGCACGCACCCTGAGCGACGCCTGAGGATCGCTCGGGCGCTCGGGCTCCCGACGGGTCGGGCCCGCCGCGACGGACTGTATGGCCGCCTTGCCGGCACCCGACAAGGCCTGGCGTCGCGCCTGTGCCAGCGCGCGTCCGCTCATCCCCGTTACGTTGCTCTCTGGTGTCATGTCTTCACCCATCTACTCGAGAACCGCCTCTACTCGAAAACCGCCCAACGCGCTGCCTGAGAACCGGGGGTCCGTCAGGTGCGACCCTCGATGACCACGAACGACACCCCCTGGCTCTGGGTGTAGTTGTCGTAGCCGATGAGGCGCACATGGTGAGTCGGGTAGGCCTGGTGGCAGGCGTCGATCTCGCCCATCACGCGGTCCATGTCCTGCTCGCCGAAGAACGGCAGCTTCCACATGGTCCAGTAGTGATCGGTCGAGCGGCTCGGGTGCTCGTGCTCGATGGCCGGCGTCCAGCCGTTGCCGATCAGATAGGCGATCTGGTCGTAGATCTCGTCCTGCGTCAGCTTCGGCAGGAAGCCGAAGGTTTCGAGGGTTTGGGCGGTCTGGTAGTCGCCCACCGTGGAGTTGGTTCGCATTGAGATAATCCTCGCGGTCGGTTCACTGGGGTTCCGGACTTCGGCTTGAGCGTCAGGCCACGTCGAGCTTGTCGACGGTGTCGAACTCGAACTTGATCTCCTTCCAGGTCTCCATGGCGATGGCAAGTTCCGGGCTGTGTCTGGCGGCCTCGGTCAGGATGTCGCGCGCCTCCTTCTCCAGGTCCCGGCCCTGGTTGCGGGCCTTGACGCAGGCCTCCAGTGCGACCCGGTTGGCCGCGGCGCCGGCCGCGTTGCCCCAGGGATGGCCCTGGGTGCCGCCACCGAACTGCAGCATCGAATCGTCCCCGAAGATGGCCAGCAGGGCCGGCATGTGCCAGACATGGATGCCGCCGGAGGCCACGGCCATGACGCCGGGCATGGAGCCCCAGTCCTGATCGAAGAAGACCCCGCGGGAGCGATCCTCGGGCACGAAGGACTCGCGCAACTGATCGACATAGCCCAGGGTGGACTGGCGATCGCCTTCCAGCTTGCCCACCACGGTGCCGGTGTGCAGATGGTCGCCACCGGACAGGCGCAGACACTTGGCCAGGACCCGGAAGTGGATACCGTGCTTGGGGTGACGGTCGATGACCGCGTGCATGGCGCGGTGGATGTGCAGCAGCATCCCGTTCTTGCGGCACCAGTTGGCGAGCCCGGTATTCGCCGTGAAACCGCCGGTGAGGAAGTCGTGCATGATGATAGGCGAGCCGACCTCCTTGGCGAATGCGGCACGCTCGTACATCTGCTCCGGGTCCGGGGCGGTGACGTTCAGGTAGTGGCCCTTACGCTCGCCGGTCTCAGCTTGCGCCTTCTGAATCGCCTCGCCCACGAACTCGAAGCGGTCGCGCCAACGCATGAAGGGCTGCGAGTTGACGTTCTCGTCGTCCTTCGTCATGTCCAGGCCGCTGCGCAGACACTCGTAGACGGCGCGGCCATAGTTCTTGGCGGACAGTCCGAGCTTCGGCTTGATGGTGGCACCCAGCATGGGGCGGCCGTACTTGTTGAGCCGGTCGCGCTCGAGCTGGATGCCGGCCGGCGGGCCGTTACAGGTCTTGATGTAGGCGATGGGAAAGCGGATATCCTCCAGACGCAAATGACGCAACGCCTTGAAGCCGAACACGTTACCGACCAGGGAGGTGAGCACGTTGACGATCGAGCCTTCCTCGAACAGGTCGATGGGATAGGCCACGAAGGCATAGAAGGACTCGCGGTCCCCCGGCACGTCCTCGATGCGATAGGCGCGGCCCTTGTAATACTCCAGATCGGTCAGCAGCTCCGACCACACGGTGGACCAGGTGCCGGTGGAGGATTCCGCCGCCACCGCCGCTGCCACCTCTTCGCGCGGCACACCGGTCTGACCGGTACACTTGAAGCAGGCGAGCAGGTCCGTATCGAGCGGGACATAGTCCGGGGTCCAATACATGTCGCGGTATTCTTTCACGCCCGCGTCATAGGTCTTAACAGCCATGAGCGACTCCTGATTCGGTTGCTGGGTTGGCGGAGACGAAATTATTCCTGATGTTGGGCGTAGCATAGATAACCGGTAACCCGGACATCCAATACATATTTCGTTCGATAGCCATAGACTCTGATCTATCTGCGCCGCGCCGGGCCGCCCCGGGGGCCGCGTGGTGCGGTCTGCGCCGCGTGCCACGGGTTCGGGGTCTGACCATCATCGGCGCAAAAACTTACGCTAAGCCCCTTCCTGCGGTCTCAGGAATTTCGCGGCGACACGAGTTTCCGGGGGCGTGCGCGACTTCGACGCCGGGCGCAGGCACAAAAAAGGCGGCTCGCGCCGCCTTGTTGGCCTTGATCGTCGTTCCGGCCGCAGGGGACAGGAGGTCGAGGCTTTAGCCGGTCGACGGCGCGTCAGCGCGCCCCGGGTCCGGCTAAAGCCTCGACCTCCGGTGTGAAACCTCGGGGCAGCGGCCGAAACGATGATCAAGGCCCCTTGTTCAGGTCCACGCGGTCCCCGCTTACCCGCCCAAGCCACCCAAGGCGTAGGGGACGAGGGGCATCAGGCAGATGGCAGCCGCGAACCACAGGGCAGTGTTGGTCTTGGAGCGGATGGTTTCGTCACTCATGTCGGATATGGGCGAGGCCGAACCGGACGCGGCGGCTTGGCGGTGCCGGAGGCAGCGGCAGCACACCACCGGGTTCACGGTGCCCATCCTGGGCGAGGCCGTCACGCACTGGGTCAACCCGGTGTCTGCGCCAGTCGGCGCAAATCGTCGCGGTTGTGCGCCAGGCGATCGATGCGCTGCACCGGCGCCGTGTCGTACGCAAGCACGAGGCCCGGCAAGGTCTCGGATTGTTGGAGTTACCTTCGGCAACGATCCGAAGGTGTCGGGGCAGGTGGAGACCTTGACGGAAACGATGGCTTGCCTTCAAAGCAGCAGATAACTGTGGTCTGTCCCCGGTATCTTTCTGAACGAGTTGCAACTGTTATTGGAGCAGGTGGAAGCGGGACTCAAAGCCAGTGCCGAGCGCCAATCGACATAGCCCCAAGCACATACCCCCATCGCGAGAGCAGGGGATGAGGGGTCACCGGGTCAATCGCCAAGCAACAGGTTCTCGAACGGCAAGTGACTCTTCCAGCGATAGGTCCGGAAGTCGCGCTCATCGGTAGACAGAATACGCCCATGACCCAGATGCTCCGCGAGCAGCACCAGCGACGCATCGGCCAGGTCCATGGGAAGATCGGCGTATTTTTTCATGAGTCGTTCGATCTTCGCCGCGTGGGTCGCGTTCAGCTCGAACACCTCGAACAACCCCTGCCGGTATTGCTCGATAAATCTGATCTGCGCCCGCCCCCCGGCCCGCGCGAGCAGCAGATGGCAGGCTTCCGCCATGACGGCGCAGGTGGTCACGAGTCGCTCGCCTTGCAGGGACAATGCGGCCAACCGCCGTTTGGCAATGTCATGGTAGTCGTCTTTGGGATGGGCCAAGGCCACCCACAGACCGGTATCAGCGATGACCATGCTTGGTTTCGAGAATCGCGGTCAGATCAGTCTTGTAATCACGGGAAAAATTAGTTGCCTCGGTGTCGGCGCAGCCGATGAAGTCCGATTCCAGGAGTGCCGCTATTGGGTTGGCGAGCGGATTAACTGGCTGAGTCGTTGGGAATCGGTCGCGGCGAGTAGTCGGCTGGGGATGGTCTTCGCGTGCGGGACTCCGCGATTGGATCAAGGTGCGCAGACCAAGCTCCAGCAACTCGGTATCGGAGCTGACGCCGGTCAACTGGCGGGCCTTGCGGATCAGTGCAACGTCGATGGTCAGGTTGGATTGCATAGCGGCTGCGCCTGGCGCACGGTGTCAGGTGAACGATCAGGGTTGGTAGCAGTGTGAGTCTAACAGATGGGGGACGAAGTGCCTGCGCAGCAACCGGCCGCCCGACGGCCTGGGGGGTGGCACCGGGGCATCGCGCGGGTGCCGATGCCGTCGGCGCCGGTGGAGAGGAGCCCGACACCCCGGTGCCGGACTCCCCGCGGGGCTACCTGATCGACCGGGTCTTAACTGCGCCAGGGCTTGGTCGGCGCGCACCCGAACGCCCGAACTTCTGCCATGAACCGCTCCATGTTCTCCCGCGGCGTCTCGCCCGGCCGCCCGAGGTCGGCCCGTGCCCCCGACCGCACGGTGATTGCGAGCAATGCCGGGCCGGGCTCGGTCCGGAACGCCCGCAGTCGGGCCGCGAGCGCCGTGGCCGTGTCGACCCGCTCGGCGCTACGATATCCGCAGGCCATCGCCAGCGCTGGAAGGTCGACCCGTTCCCCGCAGGTCGGCAGCCCGCCCACCGAGTCGTGGGTGCCGTTGTCGATGACCAGATGCAGCAGGTTGGTCGCGCCGCCTTGATGTGCGCGACCAGATCGTTCAGGGTGGAGTCGGGGACACCGCAGAAGCGGCGGATACCGGCACTGTCCAAGGCGGCGTAGAAGTCTCTGACGTTCAACATCTCAGCGCCCTCCCTCGATCAAGCGGATGACCTCGCGGATCGGCAGGCATTGCCCGTCGGCCTCCAAGGCCCGGCCGTGTCTCAGGATGGACTCCGCGGTGCTCCGCATCGCTTGGTAGGCCGCGCGGAGCAGCTGGTTGGCGTAGATGACGATCCGAAACCCTGCGTCGGCCAGTTCGCTTTCGGTTACCTGGCTGTAGGCAGACGGCACTGCCACCAACGGGGCGCGGTGGCCATCGGCCCGGTAGCGGGCGCAGAAGTCGAAGACCGGGGCCGGGTCGCGGGCCGCGCTGTGGATCATGATCCCGTCCGCACCGGCATCCAGATAGATGCGGGCGCGCGCGATGGCGTCGTCCACCCCGTGGTCCAGGATCAGCGACTCGATGCGGGCGATGACCATGAAGTCACTGTCGCGCTGGGCCGCCTTGCGACCGCGATCTTCTCGGCGAAGGCCGCCGGGTCCTCCTGGTGCTGCTCGACCTCGTTACCGTAGAGCGAGTTGCGCTTGGCACCGGTCTTGTCTTCGATAATCACCGCGGACACGCCGCAGAGCTCCAGCCGTGGCACGTCCAGCGCGAAGTGCTCGGTGAGGCCGCCGGTGTCGGCGTCGTAGATGATCGGCTTGTCGCTAACGGCGCGGATATCGCCCAGCCCACCCATGCGGTCGCTGGAGGCGACATATTCGGTATCCGGCTTGCCGCGAGAGAGTGAGTCGGTCAGGCTGCCGCTCCACAGAAAATCGAAGCGGGCCGCGCGCCCGTTGTGCGCCGCCACCACACGTTCGGCGATCAGCGCGGCCAGGGGGTTGTGCGCCTCGATGCCGCGCAAGTAACGGCGTTCTGCAAGCAGGTCGCGCAGGGTCTCGCGGCGAAACTCGTCGCTGCGGTCGTTGGTTTGGATTCGATTGGTCATGTCGTCGGCCCTCAACGGGATGCCGGAAGACCGCTTGCAGCGGTGTTGGCCGATCCCGTGAATCGGGCGGGTCAGGCCGCCCTCTCAACTGAGCACACCGGTGCCCGGTTGCTCATGGGCCTCGGGGGCCTCGGGGGCCTCGGGGGCCAGGAACTCCTCACCACACTGGTCTTGGCCATGGCCGCCAGCGTGGAGGCGGTGCGACCAGATCGCTCGGCACCGCGCAACATGAAGCCGGCCAAGATTCAGGGTATCAAGGATCGTCAAGACAGGGGGCGCCCCGCGGCGCCGATCCCGGGTAGTAGCGGGCTGTCTCATGGTTGACCCAGCCGCGATGCGGCGCTGACGTGTCCATGTCGCCAAGATTAAGCTCCACGAAGGTTCAGCGTCTGAGAGGGTATAGACAAAATTAAGTCGTTGTCGTCATGCGTCGTAGAAGGATCCGCGCCTCAGTGAGCCAGACCCAGGCTTCGGACACGCACAGCAGGCGATCATGGTGCATGATCAAACGGCGTGCGCGCTCGTTCCA